>CAYLSK010000023.1:266-20883 GCA_964385975.1 uncultured Anaerolineaceae bacterium
GCCGCCGTTCCTGCTCCGGCCCGACCACGCGATGACGTTGACCCGCTAGTGCCCACGGACGCGACGCCTTTCGACATTCGAGGCGCGGACCTCTCGCACCATGAAGGAGCATGCAGCTTTGAAACCATGTTGGGTCGCCACCGGCTCACGGATCCGGCACTCATTGAGGTCGGCCGGATCATCCATGAAGCCGACCTCCGCGACGACCGGTTCGACGCCCCTGAGGGCGCTGGACTCGATGTGATCGTTCGCGGTCTGTCGATGACCCTCGATGACGACGAGCTCTTGCGGATCACGGGGCCGCTCTTCGACGGTCTGTTTGCTTTCAAGCAGCGCGCGCAGATGCTCGGCCGAGAACCGGCCTGAGCGGAAACATCAGGAGGACGCGATGAAGTGGGTGACCCGAGAGCATCCCAAGACGGACCGGATCGCTTGTCCGTGGCTGATCCGCAAGTTCATCGATCCGGACGCGGAGATCGTCTATCTCCCCCGCGACCAGGTCCTGGAGTACGCCGCACGCGAGGGCGCGACCAGTTTTGACGCGCCGGGGGCGACGTACACCCACCGCGACGGCAAATGCACGTTCGAGGTCATCGTGGACGCGTTTGGGATACATGATCCGGCCATCCCGCTGGTAGCCCGGGTGGTCCATGGCGCTGATGTCGCCGAGGATGGCAACGCGACGCCCCAATCGCCGGGCTTGATGGCAATCGCCGATGGCTTCTCCTTCCTCGAGCTCGACGACCAGCGCCAGCTGGAGCTTGAGCTGCCGGTCTACGACGCGCTTTACGCCTGGGCTCAGCGTCAGGGATGACGCTCGAAGGTGACGACCGGAAGCTGGCGCGTGGTCCCGCGTTGGTAGTCGGCGAAGGCCGAGATCTGCGCCGCCATGGCATCGAACAGGCGCTGCCGCTCCGCGGCTATGGTCACGGTCGCCCGTGCTTCAAAGGTCTCGCCGGCCACCTCCAGGGTGACGACCGGGTTGGCGATCACGTTATAGAGCCAGTCCGGGTTGGTGGGTCCACCGCTATTCGACCCGATGACCACGATTCGGGCGCCATCTCGCGTGTAACCGAGCGGCGCGGTTCGCGGCAGGCCGGTCCTGGCACCGGTCGTCGTCAATAGGAGCAGCGACGCACCAACGAACGGCGGAATCGTGACGTGTCCGCCATGCGCGCGGAAGTTCGCGATCAGCCTGTCGTTCCAGCTCTCGGCCTCGTCCTGAATCACCATGTCGTCGCTCCCTCACGTGCTGTGCGCCGGGGAGGATCGTACTTCGTTGCGCGGTCAACGTCCTGGGCGCATCGCGTGATCGGTGCCCTCGACCGTCCGATCGAAGATTGACCCGGAGGTCTGCCTCCCTCTAGAGTCCCTCGCGTCAGTCACCCGGCGGTTTCTCAGGGAGGCTTCGTCCTTGGCCAGGCCCCGAACATCCGCGTCGTCGTCCTCGCATGCGTTCAAGCAGTTGAGTGTCGGTGAGCTCGTGGCGCTCGACAGCATCAAGCCTCAAACGAGGCTCAAGTCGGAGACGCCCCGCCAGCGAGCGATCCGGGAGCGCAATGAGGACATCCACGCGGCCTTCAACATCGCGGCGGCCGCTCCAACCAGCCTGGCCGTCCCAATCAGGCTCAAGCCCGGGCAGAAGCTCGCGACGCTCCGCCTGGCGGTCGGCAAGCTGATGGATGCCGAGAGGCGCGATCTCAACTGGGGCGTTCGAGGCGAGACCATCTATATCAGCAAGGGCCAGATCCCCGGCGGCCGCGGTCGTCGCAGGAAGACGACCTAGCCCACAGGCAACCCAGCATTCAGGACGTGCCAAGTCCGACCGATCCGATCGCGACCGAACGTCTGCTGTTACGTCCCTTCACCCAGGACGACTTCGAGGCCGTCTACGCGATCGAGAGCCGCGCCGACGTCATGCGCTACCTCTATTGGGAACCTCGGACGCGCGACGAAGCCCGAGCGTCGCTCGACCGCCGAGTGAAGATGATGGCGATCGACGACGAGTCAGATGCGCTCCGGCTCGCGATCCTGCTCAAGGAATCCGGAGCACTGATCGGCGATTTCAGCCTGCGGCTGCGAAGCCGCGAGCATCGACAGGGCGAGATCGGCTTCATGTTGCACCCCGACCACCAGGGAAGGGGTTCGCCACCGAGGCGGGCTCCGCCGTGCTTGGGCTCGGCTTCGTGACGATTGGCCTCCACCGGATCGCCGGCTCATGCGATGCGCGGAACGTGGCGTCGGCGCATCTCATGGAGCGGCTGGGCATGCGTCTCGAGGCAACACTCCGCGAGACGGACTACGTCAAGGGCGTCTGGTGCGACGAGCTGGTCTACGCCATGCTCGCCGACGAGTGGCGCGATCGAGTGGCTACGTCAGTACCCTGAGCCACCACCCGCGCCCTTGCAGGCCGCCACGAGGATCGGCAGCGCCAGCAGGAATAGCCGCCCGAGCTCGGGCCGGGATGCGAGGCGAGCGACGATCCAGTTCATGACGGTCCTCCGAGGCGCTCGCGGAATCGGTCCGTGATGCGATTGCATACGTCTGGCTTGCCCAACTGGATCCAGTGACTCTCGTTCGCTACGGGTTGCAGGCGCCTACAGCACGGTTCCACAGAGATGCACCTGGAGGCCGAGCTCGTGGAACATGGCGGCCTTGGCCAGCAGCGCCTGATCGGCCGCCGCAGGACTCGGCGCATACGCGACCTGGATGTGATTCGCCCGATGGCGGGCCATCATCTGGTCGCGCGTCACGCCGTGCAGCACAGCGTGCATGATCGGCCATTCGTACGAAGTGGCTCGCCAGCGGCGTTCGGTCTCCTCCTCCGGAAGCTCGATGCTCGTGGCCCGGCCGAGATCGACGTGCAGCGATCCGCCCATGACGAAGACCCGACTCCAGACGACCTCGCCCGGCTTGCAGATCCCTTTGAGCGTGCCGCCTCCGAGCCCGAAGTAGATCGGCGATTGGCGCTCGCTCACCGCTCCCGAATAGCCGCCAATCAAATGGGAGGCAGGGACAGCGCCCGAAATCTCGAAGACCCAGACGAAGTCCTCGCCGTACCGGTCGCCCCAGCGGACGTCGTGGAGGGTGGTTGCCGGATCCAGGCCAAGGGCCGTCCAGATCCGATTCGTAACGAGCGCGTCGACCGCGCAGCCCTCGTCGACTTCGTTGAAATGCGGCAGCGGCTGGCCGGCATAGAGCTCGACACCGGTTGTCGCATCCAGTACCGGTGGGCGCTCCCGGTTGTTCAGCAAGCCCTCGGCGAGGTCGGACGCAGGCACGAGGTCCTTGAGGCCCTGCTGGTACTGGATCCCGATCGCGGCGCAGCCGAAGTCGGCGGCGATCCGCACGGCGGCGATGTACATCTTCAGCTGCTCGAGGACCTGCCGCTCCGTCAGCTCGGTCGCCTCGTCGACCCCGTAGCGGAACTGCATGCCGCGAACCAGCAGCCAGTCCAGCGCGGCCCTGGCTTCGCTGTCGGGGACCGTCCGCATCCGAGCGTAGAGCGCAGATTGGCTGAGGCGCTCCTTGTAGATCCCCGCCGAATTGAGCAGCTCGTCGTCGATGATCGCGTTGTACATCCCCATGCAGCCTTCGTCGAATACCCCGAGGATCGCTTTCTCGCGGCGCAGCTCGGTGGCAAGTCGCACGCCCAGCTCGGCGAGGGGTCCGAGAAGCGCGGACGGGTCGAGGTCGCGCACGTGGGAGGTGTCGTGGGTGATCCGGCCGGTGGTCAGCCACTCGTGGATCGCGGCCTGGGCGAATGGGTCGCCGTAGTCGCGGCTCCAGATCGAGTCGTAGCGCTTGCCCGCCTTGGTCAGCGATGCATTCAGATTGAGCAACCCAACGAGGCCAGGCCACTGTCCGCTCCAGTTGCCGGCCGTCAGGATCGGCCCTCGGTGGGCGCGCAGCCCGGCAAGGACATGGTGGGTGTACTGCCATACCGCCTCGGCCACGACCAGGGGCGCCGCGGGATCGATCTCTCGGAAGACGTCCATGCCCATCCGCTGACTGGACACGAAGCCATGCTCGGCGACCGGGTCGTAGGGGTGGGCCCGTCGAAGCTGGACGCCTTCGCGAGCGAACGCCTCGATCAGGTGCGCCTCGAGCTCAACCTGGGCCGGCCAGCCGGCCCGGTTCGCGGTGGCTCGCAGGTCCCCGCTCGCAACGAGAACGGCTTCCCTTGTGCGTTCGGTCGCGAGCTGTTCGGTCACGCGACGGTTCCTCCTGCTCGGCTCGCTGCATGAGCGTGTTGAGCTCAGAGTACTGGGCAGAACGGTCCAGCATCGCATCGCGGTGGCCTTCCGACGTCAGGCAACCGCCTCCTCCGGTCGGATCGGCGACGGCGCGGATACCGGCGCGACGACCGAGCGGCCACCCGAGGTCCACAGGTGCTGTGCGGCGTACGCACGCCACGGGCGCCACGCTTCGGCTCGGGCGAGCAGGTCCGCTGGCGTCGGACGCACGCCGTCGATCGCGGTCATGGCACGAAGCAGGCCGATGTCGGCCGCCGGGAACGCATCTGGTTCGCGCAGCGCCCGCATCGCGATGTACTGGGCGGTCCACTCGCCGATCCCCGGCAAGGCTTTCAGGCGTGCAATGGCGGTCGCGAGGTCTTGATCGCGGGCGAATAGCTCGGGATCGGCCGCTGCCGAGCCCGCCAGCGCCGAGATCGAAAGGGCTCGGGCGCGCGGCATCCCGAGACTCGTCACATCGGCCGCCGCGAGCACCTCGGGACGAGGGAAGACCGTGGTCAGGCCTGGAGCAACCCATGACCCATCGTCCGCCAGCGGCTGGCCGTACGCCGCGACGAGCTTGCCGGCGAGCTGCCGGGCCGCCGTTACGGTGATCTGCTGACCAAGGATCGCTCGGATGGCGAGCTCGAAGCCGTCCCACGCGCCCGGCAGGCGCAGGCCGGGCCGGGCAGCCACGAGCGGCACCAGGTCGGCGTCCTCGGCCAGTTGGCGATCGATGAGGGCGACGACCGCGCCGAGATCGAAGACCCGCCGAATACGGCCGACGATGGCGGGCAGGGCTTTGACATTGGGAAACCGGATCGTGGCGGCGAGCGAGGAGCGACCCCCGGCGGGGCTGATCTCGACCGTGCCGTGGCGACCATCGAGCTCCACCGTTCGAAGGTAGCGATCCGCCTCGACCAGCTCAACGCCCGGGATCGCTCGCGCTCCGAGGAACTCGATCATGGCCGGCCAGTCGTACGGCGGCGCGTAGCTCAGGAGCAGCATGACCGAGGCACCGTCCGGCCGCCCTGCGGCACCGTCGGGCCGCTGGCGTCGGAGGGCCGATGGTGGCCGCCCATACAGCGCCCGGAACGTCTGGTTGAAGCGTCGTAGGCTGCCGAAGCCGGCCGCCAGCGCCACATCGACCATGCTCATCCCGGTCTCGTGAATCAGCTGCTTCGCGAAGAGGACGCGCCGGGTCTGGGCGACGGTGATCGGCGACGCCCCGAGATGCTCGCGAAAGAGACGACGGAGCTGCCGCTCGCCGACACCCAGCCGGCTTGCCAGGGCATCCACGTTGCCGTCATCGTCGAGCGCGCCCGTCGCGATCAGCGCGAGCGCTCGCGCCACCGTGCTCGAGGTGCCCTGCCAGGCGTCGAGGTCGGGCGACGACTCAGGTCGACATCGAAGGCACGGCCGGAAGCCAGCCTGCTGAGCCGCGAGCGCGCTTCGGTAGAAGACGACATTCTCAAGCTTCGGCGTCCGCGCCGGGCAGATCGGACGGCAGTAGATCCTGGTCGTGCGAACCGCCGTGAAGAAGCGCCCATCGAAGCGCGGGTCGCGCGTCTGAAGCGCTCGATAGCAGGCATCGCGATCGAGGTCCATGCCGCCATCATGCCTCCCTGATCACCTCTGGTCTCGCCGTTTTCGGACATGGACAGCCGAGGGCGGCGCGGATGAACGACCCGCTCTTGCCTGATCGCTATCGATGTCGTAGATTATTAATGTGACATTGAATATCAACACGACACCGAGCAAAACTCCTGTGTCGAATCACCGACGCCAGCTCGCCGACGCGCTCCTCAATGAGCTCCTGTCGTGGAGCCCACGCGAGTTCATCAGCGCCTTCCGGCGCTGGCATCACCACTCGTTCAGCCTCATCCACCTCAATGTCCTGACGATGCTCGACGCCGATGGCCCGGAATCCATGAGCCATCTGGCCGAGGCCCTCGACGTCTCGGTCGCGAGCATGACGGGGATCGTGGATCGCATGGAGAAGCGTGGACTTGTCGAGCGGCGCCGCGCTGACAAGGATCGTCGCGTCGTCCTGGTCCACCCGACCGAGGCCGGCCTCGACGTCTTCCGTGAGATCGACCGGCGACGCCGCCGAGGCCTCGCGAAGCTCCTGGAGCTTCTCAGCGACAAGGAGCTGGCAGGATTACTGATGGGCCACCGGGCGCTTCGCAAGGCTCGCGCTGCCGACGCGGCAACCGCGCAGGCGAACGGGGCGGTGGAGGCCGACTCCCCCGCCCCAGCGATTCCACCGCGTCTCCATCCTCCCTCCACGATCCCGGCCGACGATGGGACCGTGGAACCAAACAAGGAACCCACCGCATGATCCGGCTCCTCCGGACCTATCTTCGCCCCTATGCCGGGCAGCTCGGCCTGGTCATGGTCCTGCTCCTGATCCAGTCGATCGGCAACCTCTACCTGCCCACGCTCAACGGCGACATCATCAACAACGGCGTCGCCACGGGCGACAACGACTACATCATCAGCACGGGCGCGTTCATGCTCGTGGTGACCCTGGCGCTCGGTGTCGCGTCGATCCTGGCCGTTTACTGGGGCGCCAAGACGGCGATGGGCTTCGGGCGCGACGTCCGGAGCGCGATCTTTCGGAAGGTCGAAAGCTTCAGCCAGGTCGAGGTCAACGTCTTCGGGCCGGCGTCGCTGATCACCCGCAACACCAACGACGTGCAGCAGGTGCAGATGGTCGTGTTCATGGCCCTGACCCTGATGATCTCGGCCCCGATCCTGATTGTCGGCGGGATCATCATGGCGATCCGCCAGGATGTCCCACTATCGGGTCTGCTCGTCGTCGTCCTGCCGATCATGGCGATCTTCATCGGCCTGGTGATGTACCGGGCGATTCCGCTCTTCCGGGCGATGCAGGTCAAGCTCGACCGGATCAACCAGGTCATGCGCGAGACGCTGGCTGGCGTCCGGGTCATCCGGGCGTTCGTGCGGACTGGTCACGAAGAGCGCCGATTCGACGAAGCGAACGTCGACCTCTTCGAGACCTCGCTCCGGGTCAACCGCCTGTTCGCGGTCACGATCCCGGTCATGACCGCAATCCTCAATCTGTCGACCGTGGCGGTCATGTGGTTCGGCGGTCTGCGCGTCGACAGCGGCGAGATGCCGATCGGGAATCTGACGGCCTTCCTGCAGTACCTCATGCAGATCCTCTTCTCGGTGCTAATGGCCGTCTTCATGTTCGTCTTCGTACCCCGGGCCGCCGTCTCGGCCGGTCGCATCCAGGAGGTGCTCGAGAAGGAGCCGTCGGTTGGCGATCCGGAGCACCCGGTCACGGTGCTCGTGGCTCCGCGCAACGGCGCCCGCCTCGAGTTCCGCGACGTCGAATTTCGATATCCGGGCGCCGAACAGCCGGTCCTTCGCGAGATCTCGTTCGAGGCGCGACCCGGTGAGATCACCGCGATCGTCGGCAGCACCGGCAGCGGCAAGTCGACGCTCGTGAATCTCATCCCACGCTTCTACGACGTGACCGCCGGCCAGCTCCTGATCGATGGAGTCGACGTTCGCGAGATGGAACGGGAAGACCTCTGGAAGCGAATCGGCTTCATTCCGCAGAAGGCCTTCCTGTTCAGCGGAACCATTGCCAGCAACCTTCGCTTCGGCGACCAGCAGGCAACTGACGACGACCTGTGGCAGGCGCTCGAGATCGCCCAGGGCCGTGACTTCGTGTCCGAGATGGAGGGCAGCCTGGAGGCGGCGATCACCCAGGGTGGCACGAACGTCTCGGGCGGCCAGCGCCAGCGCCTGGCCATCGCCCGCGCCCTGGTCAAGCAGGCCGGCATCTTCATTTTCGATGACAGCTTCTCGGCGCTCGACTTCAGCACCGACGCCCGCCTCCGATCGGCCCTCGATCGCGAGCTCGGTTGGGCGACCGTGATCATCGTCGCCCAGCGCGTCGGCACGATCATGAATGCCGATCGGATCGTGGTGATGGATGGCGGCCGGATCGTGGGCATCGGCACGCACACTGAATTGCTCGCGAGCAATGAGACCTACCGCGAGATCGTCTACTCGCAGCTCTCCGAGGCGGAGGCGGTGGCATGAGCGGGCGACCAGGCACCCCGGGCGCAGCGGGCTCGCCAGCCCCGGCTGGCGCCGCCACGCGGCCTGGCTTCGGTGGGCCAGGCGCTCGTCGGGGTCCGGGAATGATGGGCATGATGGGCATGCCCGCCGAGAAGCCCAAGAACTTCCGCGATTCATTCCGCCGGCTCCTTGGTCGGCTTCAGCCGGAAGCTCCGTTGATCGCCTTTGTGATCGCCCTCGCCATGGTCAGCGTCTCGTTCGCGGTCGTCGGCCCGAAGATCCTGGGCAATGCGACCAACGACATCTTCCAGGGACTGGTGAGCAAGAACCTGCCGGCCGGCGTGACCCAGGAGCAGGCGGTCGCCGGCCTTCGTGCTGAAGGCCAGAATCAACTCGCTGACATGCTCTCGAGCATGCACCTGACGCCGGGTCAGGGCGTCGACTTCGGAGCGCTCGGCCAGGTTCTCCTGCTCCTCGCCGGCGTCTATGTCCTGAGCTCGATCTTCAGCTGGATGCAGGCCTACATCATGGCCGGCGTCACCCAGCGCACGGTCTATCGATTGCGCCAGGAGACCGACCAAAAGCTCGGGCGACTGCCGCTCAAGTATTTCGACAGCCATCCCCGCGGCGACGTCCTAAGCCGGGTCACCAATGACATCGACAACATCGGCCAGTCGCTCCAGCAGAGCCTGACCCAGCTCATCTCGTCACTGCTGACGGTGGTGGGCGTCCTGATCCTGATGCTCACGATCAGCCCGATCCTGGCGGCCATCTCGCTGCTCGCGGTCCCGCTCTCGATCGTCGTCACGGTGCTCATCGCGAGCCGTTCCCAGAAACAGTTTGTGCGACAGTGGGCCTCGACCGGAGCCCTCAACGGCCACGTCGAGGAGATGCACACCGGTCACTCGATCGTCAAGGTCTTCGGACGACAAGAGGAGGCGATCGCCAAGTTCGACGAGGAGAACGATCGGCTCTACGAGGCGAGCTACCGGGCTCAGTTCATCTCCGGGATCATCCAGCCGGCGTTGAACTTCGTCGCCAATCTCAACTATGTTGCCATCGCGGTCATCGGCGGCCTGCGCGTCGCGTCGGGCCAGATGAGCCTCGGCGACGTCATCGCCTTCATCCAGTACTCGCGCCAGTTCACCTTCCCGATCGTCCAGACCGCGAGCATCGCCAACGTCCTGCAGTCCGCGCTAGCCTCAGCCGAGCGCGTCTTCGAGCTGCTGGACGAGCCAGAGGAGGTCGCCGATCCGGCACGTCCTGTGCCACTCCCGAGGGCAGTCGGATCGGTCGCGTTCGAGGACGTCTCGTTCCGATATTCGCCTGACACGCCGCTGATCCACGACCTGGATCTCCATGTCGACGCCGGTCAGACCGTCGCGATCGTCGGCCCGACCGGAGCCGGCAAGACGACCCTGGTGAACCTGCTGATGCGCTTCTATGAGATCAATGCGGGGCGGATCCTGGTGGACGGGATCGACACCCGGGAGATGACCCGCGACACGTTGCGCCGCACGTTCGGGATGGTCCTCCAGGACACGTGGCTGTTCCACGGGACGATCCGCGAGAACATCTCGTATGGCCGCGAGGACGCCAGCGAGGAGCAAATCGTCAGCGCGGCCGAGGGAGCCCACGTCGACCACTTCGTGCGCACGTTGGCCGCGGGCTACGACACGGTGATCGACGACGACGCCTCCAACCTGTCGGCCGGGGAGAAGCAGCTGCTGACGATAGCCCGGGCGTTCCTGGCCGATCCACCGATCCTCATCCTCGACGAGGCGACGAGCTCCGTGGACACTCGCACGGAGGTCCTGATCCAACGGGCGATGGCCCGGTTGATGAAAGGCCGAACGACCTTCGTGATCGCCCATCGCCTGTCGACGATCCGCGATGCCCACACGATCCTGGTCATGAACCGCGGCAGCATCGTCGAGCAGGGCACCCACGAGGAGCTGCTCGCCGCGCGCGGCTTCTACTACGAGCTCTACAACAGCCAGTTCGTCGAGCCGCTCGCCGAGGCTGTCTGAGCGCCCATAGGGTGGCAGCCCGGTGATGACGCAACCTTCGTCAGGACGGACGCTGTGGACCTCGCCCGCCGAGTGGAGAGCCCCGGTTTTGCTAGATCGAGAGGTACTCGCCCAGGAACGTCCGGCACGCCTTCCGGATGATGTTGCCGAACGAGGTCGACGAGGAGTTCGCGGCCTGGCTGACCGAGGCGTACCGGGTTGGCGAACAACGCCACCTCGGCCGGCACATCGAATAGGTCGCTCCCCAGCACGGGCGCACACGTGCCACACTTGGACGATGGCGGACTGCCCTCACCTCGACGACATCCAGCAGGTCACGCCGAGCGCTGACGGTTGCGAGGACTGCCTGCGAACCGGCGATTGGTGGGTACACCTGCGCCTCTGCCTCAGCTGCGGGCACGTCGGCTGCTGCGACGAGAGCCCGAACCGCCACGCCACGGCCCATTTTCAAACGACGAATCACGCGGTCATCCGGTCCTTCGAGCCGGATCAATCCTGGATCTGGTGCTTCATCGACCAGCTTGGGTTCGAATCGGCGTGACGGTCGCTCGCGAAGACGACGGACTCCGGGTCACCGACGAACCGAGCCGGCAACGGTACGAGGCGCGATTCGGCGATCGGCTTGCCGGCTTCACCGAATACCGCGCGGTCCGCGGACGCCTCATCCTGTTCCATACCGAAGTTGACCCGACCTTCGAAGGTCACGGCGTGGGAAGCCGTCTCGCGGCCGGCGCACTCGACGACATCCGCCGGCGCGGGCTCAAGGTATCGGTCAAATGCCCGTTCATCGCCGCCTTCATGGAGCGACATCGGGAGTACCAGGATCTCCGCGCCAATGAGCTGCCTGGCGGGGGACCGAAACAGGCGAGGGTACAATAACGGTTCCCACTGGCCTGCTCACGGCGGCCACCAGGTCACCCTCCAAGCCGGTGTTGCCATGGAGGAGCCTGCGTGAACGGATTCATCGTGGACCTCAAGAACAAGCCCGGCGAGATCGCCAGACTCGCGGAGGCAATCGCTGAGAAGGGCATCGATATCAGCGGCTTTACCGGCGCAACCTGCGGTGACACCGGATCGGTTGCGTTGATCACAAACGACGAAGCCGGGACCCAGCGCGTCTTGACACATGGCAAGTGGACCCACCGATTGGTCGAGCTGGTCACAGCGTCGCTCGTGAACAAGCCTGGGACGCTCGCGATGGTCACGCGGAAGCTGGCCGATGCCGGTGTGAACATCGAGGCCGCGCTGCCGACCGGTATGGCAGGGGGCAACATGCATATCGCATTCGCGACCGACAACCCGGCGAAGGCGAAGGAAGCCCTCGGCGATTCGATGCTCGTGGGCGCGTTCACCCGCTGACCTGGCGCTTCGGTCGCGCGTGGAGACACGGCGACCGGCCGTTGAAGCCCCGGGCGCGTTTGCCTGGGGCTTCAACGTGCGCTGGACGTTGTTGCTCGCGCTGACCGAGTCAGACGAGCGGCGCAACCTCGCTGGCGAAGCGCTGGGCGTTGGCTACCACGATCGCCGCGTTGGTCGTGCCGAAGCTCAGCGCGAGGTGGGTGACGCCGAGATCGGCAAACGCACGGACCTCGCCCGCAATCTGATGATACGTACCCCGCATCGCGTAGCCGGACGTGGCGACGTCGAGCTCCACGCGGACGCGGGCTGACAACGCGGGCATCGGTCGCCCGGCGCGCTCCGCCGCGGCGCGTACGATCGGCAGACGCTGACCGTACTGGCTCGGGCCGATCGCGCTCGAGTGGTAGCCGTCACCGAGCGACCCGGCGCGTTGCAAGGCACGCTCCGAGCGACCGCCCACGAGGATCGGGAGCCTCGCCCCCTGCACCGGCAGTGGGCTGAAGGTGAAGTCGTCGATGCTGTGGAAGCGCCCACGAAACGGGCCCGTCGCACCCGACCACAGATGACGCCACAACCCGATGGTCTCGTCGAGGTAGGCGCCCCGGGCGTGGAAACGGTCTTCGGCGCCGAGGTTCGCGAACTCCGGCTGGTTCCAGCCGACCCCAACGCCCGCGATCACTCGCCCGCCCGACAGCGAGTCCAGGGAGGCGATCTCCTTGGCGAGCAGGATGGCATTGCGCTGCGGCACGACGATGACGCTGCTGCCGAGGCGGAGGGTCGAGTGTCTCGCCCCGACCCAGGCGAGGGTCAGGATCGCCTCGTAAATGTGCCCGTATTCGTCGGCCGCATCGGCTGGCACGAGGACGTGGTCCGTGGTCCAGACCGTCGACCAGCCGAGCCGCTCGGCGACCGCTGCGCCGGCCTCGATGCCTTCCGGCGATGCGCCGGCAGGGAAGTTCGGCAGGCAGAGTCCGTAGTCCATCCGGCGATGGTAGCGGTGGCCGACCGCGCGCGAGAGGTCAGGCTGTCCTGGCGTCCCAATAGTCGGGGTCGATCCGGTAGCGCAGTCGGAACGGCCCGCTGTCGACGTCGGCGACGACGAGCCCGTCCACCTCGATCGCCTCGGGCCCTTCACGAATGGCGACGTGCTCTGTGCCGGGCCAGGCCAGGGCGCTCCACATCATGACCCGATCCACGCGTGGCTCCCGGGGCCGCCTGGGTCGAGGCCGACGTGGGCAATCGCGGCGAAGACCCGCGGATCGAGCGCCCGACGGCCCACGAACAACCCGCCGACGCCTGGCTGTGCGAGCAACGCGCGGGTGCCGGCCAGACCGACGCTGCCGCCATAGATGATCGGGATTCCCCGCGCGCCTGGCTTCCAGGCCATCAGTCGGGCGCTGATCGCGGTCTGGACGCGGCCAACCCATCCGGCCGAGGCCGGTCGGGCGCCCTTGCCGATCGCCCAGGCAGGCTCGTAGGCGATGACCAGACGGCGCAGGTCACACGACCGCAGCAGCTCAAGCTGGATATCGATGGCCGCGACGACGGCGTCCAGCGAGGCGCGCCGATCCTCGCCGACGCAGACGATCGGCGTCATTCCCCAGCGTTGGACTGCCTGGACCTTGGCCGCCACGAGCTCGTTGGTCTCACCATGATCGCGCCGACGCTCATGGTGACCCACCTCCACGTAGGTGCAGCCGAGATCGGCCAACATCGGCGCGGAGACGTCGCCGGTGTGCGCTCCAGCGTCCTCCGGGTGCACGTCCTGGGCGCCCCAGCGGATGTTGCTGTTCGTCAGCTGGTCGCGCGCGACCCAGATCGAAGGAAATGGGAGCAGGACGAAGAGCTCGCGATCGACGATGTCCGCCACGAGCGGGCGCAGCGTGTCCAGGTACGTCGCCGCCTGGCTCGACGTCAGGTTCATCTTGGAGCTGGTGCCGACCAGGAGGCCCACCGACGGTCTTATCCGTTCCCGGACCGATCTCGAAGGTGCGCGCCCGCCATGGCCCGCACGATGATCGCGAATGAGCTCGCGCCGGCGTCCGGGAGTCCGCGGCTCCGCTCGCCCAGGCGGCTGGCACGACCGATCCGGGCGACCATATCGGCGGTTGAGGCTGCGCCAGCATCGGCGGCCCGCACGGCCCGCGCGATGGCGAGTCCCGGATCGGCCGAATGCGCCTCGGTATGGCGCAGCGACTCCACCAGGGGATGGAGCGCGTCGATCACGGTCTTGTCGCCAGGCACGGCATGACCCAGGTTCGAGATGGCCACCTCGGCGGCCTCCGCCGCACGGCGAAGCCGTGCGACGAGTGACGAAGGAACCGGTCTGGTCGTTTCAACCTCCGTCGCAATCGCCGCGAGTGCCCCCGAATAGAGCGGCCCGATCGCCCCACCGACGTCGCCCACGGCGAGCGCCACCAAGCGAAGCAGGTCCGGCACGGACATGTCGGTGGCGGCCGTCGCGAGCTTTCGGCGCACGTTTCGTGCAGCGATGCTCATGGTCATCCCGTGGTCGCCGTCTCCGGCGGCTCCATCGAGGACACCGAGCTGGTCCCGCGCCGCCTCCACGGCGTCCGCCGCAGCCAGGATGACGACCGTGAGCGCATCGCTCACCGCGTGAATCTCGCGGCGCGAGCCGGAGCATCCAGCAGCCTCTTGAGCTCCTGGTCGAGCCGAGTCACCGTCAGCGAGGCACCGGCCATCTCCAGCGAGGTGATGTACTCGCCCACCATGCTCCGGCTCACGACATTGCCAGCGGCCTCCAGCGCCCGCCGCGCCGCTCGATACAGGATGTACAGGTCGAGCTGCGCGGTCGCGCCGAGGCCATTGACCAGCAGGGCGACGTCGTTGCCGGACGGCTGCTCCAGGTCGGCCAGGATCGTGTCGACGAGGATCCCGGCGGTCTCGTCCGCGCTCATCAACAGCCCGCGCCGCATTCCGGGTTCGCCGTGCAGCCCGAGGCCGATCTCCATCTCGTCGCCAGCGAGGTCGAACGATAGTCGACCGGCGCCCGGGACTTCGCACGCTGTGAGGGCCACGCCCATGCTCCGGGTGGCCGCGTTGGCGGCTCGCGCGACTCGCTCGACCTCATCAAGCGTTGCGCCACGCTCCGCCATGGCACCCGCGCACTTGAACACGACGACGTCGCCCGCGATGCCGCGGCGCCGATCGATCTCTGAGTTGGGCGCAGAGGCGACATCGTCCGTCACCAGGACCGTGCGGACCTCGATCCCCTCGGCCATCGCGCGCTCGGCGGCGATGCCGAAGTTCATGATGTCGCCGGCGTAGTTGCCGTAGGCGAGGAGGACCCCCACGCCGGTCGAAGCCGCGCGAATGGCGTCCAGACAGACGACGGGGGACGGCGCAGCGAAGATGTTCCCGACCGCGGCGGCGTCGGCCAGCCCGATCCCGACATAGCCGACGAACGCCGGCTCGTGACCGGAGCCTCCCCCGATGACAAGGCCGACCTTGGGGACGCCCGCGTCGCGACGGGCAACGGCTCGCTCGCCGACCAGCCGGACCACGTCCGCGTGCGCCGCCACGAAGCCGTCCAGCATCTCGTCGACGGCATCGAACGGGTCGTTGATCAGCTTCTTGAGGACGCCGCGCGATGCCTCTGCGCTCGACGTCACGGTTCCACCTGTCCCGCGCGACGGGATGCCTCGTCGGCCGCCTTGATCTTGGCGACCTTGCGGGTTGAACCGCCACCCGCGAACTCGGCGCGCAACCAGGTTCGAACGATCGATTTCGCGAGCTCCGGCCCGATGACCCGCGCACCGAGCGCGAGGATCTGGGCGTCGTTCGACTTCCGGGCCCGCTCCGCGGAGTACGCATCGTGCGCCTGGGCGGCGCGGACGCCCGGGACCTTGTTCGCCGCGATCGACATGCCGATGCCGGTGCCGCAGATCAGGATCCCGCGGTCGTGCTCGCCACGCGCGACCGCCTGGGCCACCTCGAAGGCGACGTCGGGATAGTCGACCGGGTCTTCGGAGTGGCAGCCGAAGTCGGCGACCTCGTGGCCCTCCTCCTTCAGAACGTCGATCAGGAGTCCCTTGAGCCGGTAGCCGGCTTCGTCGCTGCCGATGGCGACTGGCTTGTCAACCATTCCGTCTCCCTCGCGCAGCCCTCATGCTACCCGGCGCCCTTGACCGGTAGCTGGGCCGTCACAATACTGGTTTCGTTCTGTGTCTGCGAACATAGATCCGAAACGGTGTGTGCCGCAACCGGCCGGCAGATTGGAGCTCGATGGGCACGCCACGTGAGGTTTCTGAATCGTACTGGGCGGCCGAGTGCCGGCGTGATATCGACGGCGTCATGGCGCACTACCAAGCCGACGCCTCGTACGAGGACTCGGGTGGGCGTCGCCAGGGTCAGGCCGCGATTCGACAAGCGTACGAGGACTCCGCCCTTGCCTACCCGGGCCTCGAGGTCCGCATCGCGCGCGAGTTCACCCTGACCGCCGAGTGCGGGGCGCTCGAGTTCGACGCCGTCCTCATCGACCCGGCAGGCCAGCGCTTCCGAGTTCGCGGCGTCAACGTCGTGGTGCTGCGCGACGGGAAGTTCGTGTCGGTTCGCTCATACGAGGACGCGCCATCGCTTCAGTCGTCGTAGGTGTCGACCTCGTAGGACGTGAACCCGTGGTCGACGTTCGTGTCGCCGACACCGAAGTTGAACCCGATTCCGGGACTGCCAACAACATAGGTGTCGTCGGTAACGGAGGTCACTTCCACCCCGTTGATGAAACCCCTGATGACGTTGCCAATGATGCAGGCCTCGACAAGGTCCCCGTCCTTGACGCCGAATTCCGGCCCGGTCTTTCGCGTCAGTGACTTCCACGCGCCGATCTTCCCGTCCCATCGGACGATCTCCGCGTAGGCCTCGTCGGTCTTGAGGCAGCGCCAGAAGACTTCGTAACCGGTGCACCGATGGGGGGTGATCGAGGTGCGCAGGCGGATCTCGACTTCCTGGAAGTACCGAGCCGTCTGGTTCCTGCTGAATACCCGGGCTTTCACGAACTGATTACTGCCCCACTCGCCGCTCAGCACGGCGGTCGGGTCGTCGTAGTCGCCGATGGGAACCGCCGAGTCCGCGGCTGCCGCGTCGAGGTTACCCTGCTCGAGGCGCCGTTCGGCGACGCCCATGCGGGTGACCTCTCCGTAGGCGACCCCGTTCCCTGTGACGACGTCGCACCAATCGATCCCGTCGGTTCTGGCGTTGACCCACAGTCCGCCCTCCGAGATCGGGGCCTCGTCAAGCGAAAAGGTCGTGCTGTAGGACCGTACGGGTGCGCCCGTGGGTCGCAGTGCGTCCATCGGCCCGGTTGTCATGTGTGCGCCTCCTGCTTGGTTGTTCCAGGGCTTCCGTGAGCCTTCGATCAGAAGATCGCGATCGGATTCCAGGGCGAACCGGTCCCCCCTGGCAGGCGCAGGGGCAGGCCGACGACCATGAATTCGAAGCGGCCCTCGTTCTCGCACGCCCTGGCCAGGTCCTCGAATTGCAGGCTGTCGGCGGTGAGCATCCCCATCGCGACGATCTGCAGCGGATGGATCGGGTAGATCATCCCGTCCACGCAGCTCGGAATCGCTTCGCCGTCGCCATCGGGCAGGAAGGCGGCGATGCCCCGTTCATGCATCCAGGGGATGGTGTCGACGTGGAGGCCTGCCTTCCCCTCACCGTCGGGACCGTTGTCCCACGGCCCGAGCTCGAGGCGACGGCGGTGATGTCCGGTTCGGTAGACGAAGATGTCGCCCTCGCCCAGGTGAACGCCCTCGGCCTTCTCGCACGCCTCGAGCTCCGCACGTGTCACGGCCTCGCCCGGCTCGAGCCACTTCACACCGCGGAAGCGCGGAAGGTCGAGGAGGACGCCGCGGCCGACGAGTCCGTCGCCAAGGTTCGCGATGTCGAGCGACGTGGCGCCCTTGCTGGTGAGCACCTCCTCGGCACGCTTCCCGTTGTAGGTCCGGCCGTTGTACGAGATGTGGCAGAGCGCGTCGATGTGGGAGTGGCAGTCGCCATGGCAGGCCATGCCCAGGAAATCGAGCCCGAACCGGAGCCCGCCTGAACCGATGTCGATGTCATGCGCCTGGCTGACGAAATGGATCGCCGGGTTGGGGTTGTCCGGACCGGCGACCGTGTTGATCGGGATCTGCAGCGACACGCGACGGCCCGAGCGGACAAGGCCGGCGGCCGCTCGGACCCTGGCCGGCGTGATGAAGTTCATCGTGCCCAGCTGGTCATCCGGCCCCCACCGTCCCCAGTTCTTGACCGACTCGAAGATTCGTTCGAACTCCTCGAGGCTGACCTTCTGACCAGATCCATTCGAAGTCGCCATCGCTGTCTCTCCTCACGCGTCGGCTACGGAGTTCGTCCTTCAACCCACCCGCGATCTGACTCCGATGGCCCTGAGCCCTCGGGCCAGGTGTCCAGGGCAGCGCCAAGCTCCGGGTGCGTCGCTCCGGCTTCAACCAGCGGTTGGCCCCGGATCGCGGCGTCCATGGATTGGCGGATCGCCCTGGCGCCCGCGGCGGCCCCCATCGGATGGCCGTGGATCGCGCCGCCAGCCCCGAATGCGAAGTCGACTCCGAGATCCTCGACCAGCCGGGGCGCCATCCCGGCATGGAGTCCGCCGCCCGGGGTCGGGACCGTGCGCCGGATTCCGTAGAACTGATCAGTCATCGCCTGCGCGAGGCGGAGGTGCTTCGAACGGGAGTACTGGAAGGTGCCGTACGGACTCGGGTACACGACGATGTCCGCCCCGGCAAGCCGCGGCAGCTTGCCGAGCACGAGGTGCGAGCTGACTCCCGACCAGGGCGACGCGTAGATGGCTCCCGCGAACGCGAGGTGGCCCATGATCGGGACGGCGATCGCGGGGTCGTCGGCGAGCATCGAGAGGGCCGAGGTCCCGACCGTCACGAAGTCGACCATCAGCGCCGAGGCACCGGCTTCGATCGCACGGTATGCGTTCGAGACCAGGCGGTCGGGTCGATCGGTGATGTTGACGAAATAGAGGGTCCGGTGCCCCGTCTCGTCAAACGCGGCCTGCGCCGCGCGCTCATGCTCCCGGACGCGGTCGAGGTAGTGGCTCCATGGGTGCGAGACCAGCAGCTCGTCATCCTTGACGCCGTCCGAGCCGCCGATAGCCGCCTGGTAGAAGACCTCGGCGCTCTCCTTGGGGGTCAGGCCGATAGCCGGCTTCATCATGGTGATCAGGAGTGGCCGATCCGTCGCGCCAACCAGCTCCCTGATCCCGTCCAGGCCGAACTTCGGGCCCTTGAAGGCGCCAACGAAGGATTCGGGCAGGTGCAGGTCGAGGAGCTTGAGCTCGCCGGAAGAGGCGCACTCCCCATAAACCGTCGCCAGCAGAAGCGGGATCTGGGCCCCGATGTTGTGGCTCGGGTAGGCGATCTGAAGGACCCATTCGTGCGCGTCGCGGTCGGCCGGGACGACGGTCTCGTGATCGGGCACCTCCCAGATCGCGACCACCCGGGCGGCATGGCGCTCCCGGATGACCTCCGTCTCGCGCTCGAGCGTCACCCACGTTCCGGTCGACTGCATCTCGGCCAGGGCGCGGGCCGCCCGATGGATGTCGACGGACGCCGGTATCCGGAAGAGGTACGTCGCGATCACGAACTCCCGATAGTCGATGCTCTCGGGCATCGCAAACCCGTATCGATCGCTCATCGGTCAGCGCCTGCTTCCAGCATCTGGAGCAGCCCGCCGTGAAGCGGGCCACGCGGCAGGATCGGCCAGATGTCGACGACGGTGCCATCTTCCACGACGTGGTAGGCGTCGAAGTAGTTGACCGCGAACGGCGTGTACCCAAGGTGGAAGTCGACGACGTCACCGACCTTGAGCGAACAGGTCTCATCCGCCTCGTAGGTGGCGTGCTCCTCATCGAATCGGTACGGCTTCAGCTCTTCGTGGCCGACGATCCGCGGATAGGCGGGAATGGAACCGACATCCGCCGCGCCGAACGTCTTCTTGCCCAGGTTCAGGACGACCCTATCCTCGCGCCGGCTGATGACGGTCACCACGGCGGCCGTTGCCTTCTTGAACCTCGGCTCCATGAGGTAGTGGTAGTCGTCCATGGCGGCGTATGACCCGAGCTGGAGCTCCGTGATGCGTGGGTTCGCGCCGGTCCAGAAAGCGGTCGCGGTGCCAGCAGCGGACAGGATGGGACACGGGATGCCGCTCGCCTGGAGAAGGTCGGCGACCTCGACGAAGTAGTCCATCGCCGCGGCCTGCTTCTCGTGGCGCTTCTCTTGGTCCAGCTCCATGGAGCAGTGCCCCTCGTAGCCGGACAGGCCATCCATCCGGAGGCCGGGCAGCGCCTGAACCGCCCGGGCGACCGCGAGCGCCTCGGCCGCGGAGTCGACTCCGGCGCGGTGCATCCCCGTGTCGACCTCGACCAGGATCCCGAGCGTGCTGCCGG
Organism: uncultured Anaerolineaceae bacterium; assembly: GCA_964385975.1. Lineage (GTDB taxonomy): Bacteria > Chloroflexota > Limnocylindria > Limnocylindrales > CSP1-4 > SPCO01. Next base: position 20,381 of record CAYLSK010000023.1, read on the forward strand.
CTTCGACCGCGGCGGCAGAGAGGGCCTCCGCGTCGCCGGCGTCATCGACGTTGATGACGACGTTCGCCTCGCGCGCCAGGAGAGCTGCGGCGCGTCGTTTCTGCGGATCCACCAGTTGGTTGGCGACCAGGACGTCGTCCGCGCCGGCGCGGACCATGACGATCGCCTCCCAGATCGTCGCGGCACAAATCCCGAACGCACCGTGCTCCAGCTGCAGACGGGCGATGTGCGGGCTCTTGTGGTTCTTGACGTGGCCGCGCAGGCGCGCGTGGAGCGCCGGCAGGCGCGATTCCATGTAGGAGAGGTTTGCGAGCAGCACGTTGTGATCAACGACGAGGGCGGGCGTGACCACGTCGTACTTGCTGCGCCCGATGGCCGCCCCATACAACCCACGAACGCGGTCATGTGCCTCGGTGATGATCGGCGCTGGGTCTCGCATCGGCGGCCGCACCTACTCGCCGCGTTCGAGCATGTCGAGGAGCCAGCGTGACTCAGGCCCGCGA
>CAYLSK010000023.1:20893-21278 GCA_964385975.1 uncultured Anaerolineaceae bacterium
GGTTTGCGAGCAGCACGTCGTGATCGACGACGAGGGCGGGCGTGACCACGTCGTACTTGCTATGCCCAATCGCCGACCCGTACAACCCGCGAACGCGGTCGTGGGCTTCGGTGATGATTGGCGCTGGGTCACGCATCCAGATCCTCCGACTACTCGCCGCGTTCGAGCATGTCGAGGAGCCAGCGCGACTCCGGCCCGCGAGGCATGACCGGCCAGATGTCCGCCACGCGTGCGTGCTCCATGACGTGGTAGGCATCGAAGTAGCCGATCGCGAATGGTGTGTAGTTGCAGAGGACCTCGACCTTGTCGCCGACCTTCAGTGGACACAAGTCGTCGGCAAGGAAGATGGAGTGCTCTTCGTCGAAGCGATGCATCGGAAGGTCCC
>CAYLSK010000024.1:0-21150 GCA_964385975.1 uncultured Anaerolineaceae bacterium
ACCCCGGCGAGGTGCTCGGGGTGGTGGCGCTCGAGGGCCAGGGCCAGGACGAGCTCTTCGACGTCCTCGCGGGTGCCGAGCGACCGAGCGGCGGTGAGCTCCTCGTCGATGGTGCGGCGGTTTCCTTCCGCCATCCCGCGGATGCCATCCGGGCCGGCCTCGTATACGTCGCGGCCGACCGCGCCGAGGCGCTGCTGATGCAGCGCTCAGTGCGGGAGAACATCGCCCTGCCATTTACCGCGCGCATCCGCCGCTGGGGCCTGATCGACCTGGGGTCCGAACGCCGACAGGTGGATGCGGCCGTCGCGACGCTGCAGATCGATGCCCGGGCCGGGAGCGAGGTGCGGCGGCTCTCTGGTGGCAACCAGCAGAAGGTCACGATCGCGCGCTGGGTCGCCGGCGGCGTGCAGACCATGCTCTGCTTCGATCCGACTCGCGGCATCGACATCCGTACCAAGCAACAGATCTATGTGCTCCTCCGGGACCTCGCGGAAGCCGGCGCCGCGGTCCTGCTCTACACCTCGGAGTTGAAGGAGGTCCAACTCGTCTGCGACCGTGCCGTCGTGATCTTCGGCGGGCGTGTCGTGGCCGAGATCGACGTGGCGGATGCCGATGAGGCCGCGCTGCTGCGCGCCGCGTACAACCTGAGGTCGGACGCGCTGATGCCTGAGGAGGTCGTTGCGGAGGCCCTGGCCGCCGAAGGCGGCCCGGCCGAGGCCGCTCGTCGATCGGCCGACGCGGAGGACTCGACCCCGGTGAGCGACCGATGAGCGCGACGATCGGCACGGCGGACTCCGTCCGAGCTCGTCCCGACGCCATGATCACCTCGTGGGCGCGACGGAACGGCTGGCCGCTGGGCCTGCTCGGGTTCTTCGTTCTCCTGGTCGCGTTCACCAAGCTCATCCAGCCGACCTATGGGGTGACCGGCGTCCGCGGGCTCGCGATCTCCGTGCTGCCGCTGGCTCTGGCCGCCGTCGCGCAGGCGATCGTCGTGATCGCCGGTGGGATCGACCTCTCGATCGGATCGATGATGGCCTTGATGAGTGTCGTCGCAGCCTCGCAGATGAAGGGCCAGAGCGAGGAGTTCGGCGTCGCGGTCGTCCTGGGCGTCCTCCTTCTCGGGCTCGCGCTCGGTGCGGTCAACGGCGGGTTGGTCGTCCTCACCCGCGTGCCGGACATCGTGGTCACGCTCGCGATGTCGTTCGTCTGGGCCGGCTGTGCGCTGCTCGTGCTGCAGCGGCCAGGCGGCGGCTCGGCCAAGTGGCTCCAGGACCTCGTCATCGGGTCCCTGGGCAACGAGTGGATCCCCAAGGCGGCGATCGTCCTCATCTTCATCGTGGCGCTCATCTGGGTCCCCGTCCGGCGATCCAGGCTCGGCCTGTCGATCTACGCCATCGGCAGCAACCGACTGGCGGCCTTCCGGAGCGGGGTGTCGGTCGGCCGGACCAAGTTCGCTGCCTATGTCCTCACCGGCCTGTTCTCGGCGCTCGCCGGACTGAGCCTCACCGCGAGCACCGGGATCGGCATACCCGTCCCGGGACCGTACACGCTGCTGAGCGTCGCCGCGGTCGTCCTCGGCGGCGTCAGCCTCGCCGGCGGCCGGGGCAGCGTCTTCGGGCCGGTCGTCGCCGTCGTCATCCTCCAGCTGATCCGGACCGACATGACGTTCCTGAACATCAACACCAACCTCGCGACGGTCGCCCAGGGGATCATCCTCATCGGCGTGGTCATGTTCGGCAGCCTCATCCAATGGCGTCGGAGCCGCGCATGAGCACGGCGGTGCGCACCGACCAGTGGCTGACCGTTGGCGCCTGGCGGCGCCTGTTCCGCGACCGGCCGATCATCCCGTTGCTCGGCCTGCTCGTCGTCCTCGTCATCCTGTCCGAGCTCGTCCGTCCGGGGATCGTCAGCGGCGAATGGACCGGCGTCATCCTGCGGTCCGCGGTGCCCCTGGCGATCCTTGCCGGCTGCCAGACGCTGACGATGCTGACGGGCGGCATCGACCTCTCCGTCGGGGCCGTCGCCTCCATGGCAGGGTTCGTCGTGGTGTCGCTCATCGCCGGCCCGGGGCTCGGGGCGGGGATCGTCGTGGCGCTCGTGGCCGCGTCGCTGGCTGGTCTCGTGACCGGCATCGGCGTAGGCGTGTTCCGGGTCCACCCACTGATCATGACCCTGGGCATGGGCCTGGTCGTCCTCGGGTTGGCCAACGCCTGGCAGCTCCAGACTGTCCAGACCTCGAGCGGCGTTCCGGGCGTGCTGCGCTCGCTCGGGTCCGAACGACTCCTCGAGATCCTGCCTTACAGCCTCGTGGTCTTCGTGCCGTTGGCCGCCCTCATCCTGCTGGGCCTCAGACGTACCGGGTATGGACGCCTGCTGTACGCGATCGGCGACAACCCGATCGCCGCGCGCTTGTCGGGAGCCCGAGCGTGGCAGGTCCTGATCGTCCTCTACGTCATCTCGGCGCTCCTGGCGGCGGTCACCGGGTTTCTGATCGCGGGTCTCACGAACGTGGCGAGCGTGACGCTCGCTGACTCCTACGTCCTGCCGTCGGTCGCGGCGGCCGTGATCGGCGGGACATCCATCATGGGCGGCAGGGGTGGCTTTTCAGGGACGATCGTCGGCGCGCTCATCCTGACCGTCGTCGCCTCGCTCTTGTCGTCGCTCGGTTACCCCGAGGCCGTGCGCCAGGTCCTGTTCGGGGCGATCATCGTCCTCGTGGCAGCCGCCTACACGCGTGTGACCGGCGACGCCTGATCCCGTGACCGACCACCCGCCCACCAGCCGGCACCTCGGCCTCGACCTCGGGGGCACCAACATCAAGTGGGCGGTCGTCGAGCGTGACGCCGACGAGTGGCGCACGCTCGACCGCGACCAGGTCACGACGCCGACGGCGGACGGCCCGGACGCCGTCGTGGCGCGCCTCGCGACGGTCGGTGCCGAGGCGATCGGCCGCTGCCCGGGCGTCTCGTCGGTTGGCATCGGCGTACCCGGCCTGTACGACCCGGCCGGCACGACGCGCTTCCTCGTCAACTTCCCGGGGGTCTGGGCCGGCAAGCCGGTGGCGGGCCCGGTCGGCGCGGCGCTTGGGCTACCGGCATTCCTGATCAACGACGCGCGGGCGTTCGGTCTCGCGGAGCTCCGCCTGGGCGCGGGACGGGGTGCCTCCTCGATGATCGGCCTGACGCTCGGGACGGGCATCGGCGGCGTGATCGCCGTGGATGGCCGCGTGCTCCAGGGCCATGACGGCACGGCCGGTGAGATCGGGCACCAGACGATTGAACCCGACGGCCCCTGGTGCGGCTGCGGGAACCGCGGCTGTCTTGAGGCGTTCGCTCGCGCCGACCAGATCGCCGCCGCCTGCGGGACCGCCACGGCCGAACAAGCATTCGCGCGGGCCCGGGCGGGCGACCTCCGCGCCACGGAAGGCCTCGCCCAGGTCGGCCGCTATCTCGGGATCGGGATCGCCAACATGGTTTCGGTCATCTCGCCTGACAGGATCGTGCTCGGCGGCGGGATCTCGGCGGCCGCAGACCTGCTGCTCGGCCCGATCCGCGACGAGTTGCGACGACGCGTTCACACCACGTCCATTGACGAGGTCGAGGTGGTGACCGCCCAGCTGGGGACGTGGGCGGGGGCGATCGGGGCGGCCATCCACGGCGCTGAGGCGGCAGAACGAACGGATGCGGCGGTCCTCGCGTCTGGTCGTGCGCGATGATCGAGACCAGATCCCGGCCCCAGTACCGCCAGATCGAGCAGGCCTTGCGCGAGCGAATCTCGACCCTGCGGCCGGACGAGCGGCTGCCATCCGACGCTGAGCTGTGCGCCGAGTTCGGGGTCAGCCGGATGACGGCACGCAATGCAATGCAGCGGCTCGCCGCGGATGGCCTGATTCGGCGAGAGCCCGGGCGAGGCAGCTTCGTGGCCCAACCTCCAGCCCATCGGCGCACCAACCGGCTGATGACGTTCACCCAGGAGATGCTCCGGGCCGGGCGCGTCCCAAGCTCACGTGTATTGACCCGCGTGATCCGTCCGTCCTCGACGGCGGAGGCCGGCAGCCTTGGCATCCCGGCGCGCCAGCCGGTCGTCCACCTGCGTCGGTTGCGGCTGGCGGACGACCAGCCCATCGCCATCGAGTCGGTGATCCTGATCGGCGCGTGCGCGGATTCGGTCATGACCGCGGATCTCGTCCACGGCTCGCTCCATGAAACGCTCGCCCGTGGCGGCTTCGTGCTCTGCCGCGGAACCGGCACGATCACCGCCGCCACCGCGACGGCGGAGGACGCCCGACTTTTCTCGATCCGGATCGGCGACCCGTTGCTCGTGGAGCGACGGGTCATCGTGGATGATCGCGGCCGTCGCATCGAGGCGACCGAGTCGCGCTATCCGGCCGACCGCTATGGACTCGTCGTGCAGTTCGACGTCGAGGGACCGGATCTCGGCGCAGGCGAAGAATCCGACCGTATGACCCTCGACGCCGCCCGGTGACCACCGAGGCAGCGAACACCGTCAGCGGTCGGCTGGTCCTCGACGACCGTGTCTCGGCTGGCCGGGTCTCGATCGAGGACGGGCGGATCACCGAAGTCGTTCTCGATGACGTGCCGGCGGACGGTCCGTATCTCGCCCCGGGGTTCGTCGACGTCCATGTCCACGGCTGGGGCGGCCACGACGCGATGGGCGATTCCGGGGCGCTGGACGGCATGGCTCGCCGGCTGTTGCGACGTGGGGTGACCTCGTTCCTGCCGACCGCCGTGACCGCGCCGCTCGAGGAGCTCGTGGCCTTCGCCGAACGCGTCCGGACATGGCGGCGGAACGCCCCGACTGACGGGGCCGAGCCGCTCGGGTTCAACCTGGAGGGACCGTTCCTGGCGGCGGCCCGACGCGGGGCTCATGACCCGACCCACCTGCAGGTTCCGGCTCGCGTTCCGCGCCCGACGCTCGAGCCGCTCGTCGACGGACTCCGGCTGCTCACCATCGCGCCCGAGCTGCCCGGCGCGACACATCTCATCGGCTGGCTCCGTGACCGCGGCGTGGCGAGCTCGATCGGTCACTCGGCGGCGACGCTCGAGGAGGCGCGGGCCGGCTTCGAGGCCGGTGCGACGTCGACGACGCACCTCTTCAACGCCATGAGCGGAGTCGATCATCGAGCGCCTGGCGTCGCGGTGGCCGCCCTGCTCGACGATGAGGCCTACGTGGAGCTCATCGCCGACGGCATCCACGTCCATCCCGCGTTGTGGCGGCTCATCACGCGGCTGAAGCAGCCGGACCGGCTGGTGCTTGTCAGCGATGCCATCGCGCTCGCGGGGATGGGCGACGGACGCGGGCGGCTCGGCGGCCTCGAGGTGGAGGTCGTGGGACAGCGCGTCACCCTCGCCGGGACCTCCACGCTGGCCGGATCCGTCATCGCCCTTGACACTGCGGTCCGGAACGTCGCGGCATCCGGCGTGCCGTTGCCCGCCGCCGTCGCGGCCGCCAGCCGCAACCCGCTCGCCCTCCTCGGCATCTCGGACCGTGGCCGGATCGCGGTGGGCCAGCGCGCCGATCTCGTCGAGCTCGACGCCGACCTCAGGGTCCGCCGGGTCATGCGCGCCGGTACCTGGTTCGCCGGGGAGCCCCAAGATTGAGGCCCCTCCTCGCGACGTCAGCGGCGGCAGACCGTCAGCGCTGCGGCATCGCCTCAAACGTTCGGTCGATGTCGTCGAGCATGCGGATCGTCGACCCAACCACGACCTCGAGGTAGCGCTCCCCGAACTCCGCCGTCGCGTGGCGTGCGTCGCCCCAGGTGCCCGAGCGGGTGGCGCGATGGATGGAGCCCGGAGAGGAGAAGAAGAACGCGGTGTGCACCGGGGCGGCGCTCGTGACCTCCGGGAACGGGGGGAACTCGGCGTTTGCCCGGTCCATGTCCACGAGCGCCGGATTGATGGCGAGCACCGCCGAAGTCTCACCGCGATTCGCGTGGAGCCCCGTCGACGGGTCGAAGAACTCCGCCGCCTCGACCGCCGTCATGCCGTCCCAGTAATTGATCGGGAAGGCGCGCACACCGGTGGGCATCCGGTCCGCCGCGTTCGCGCAGGCGTAGGCGATCGCATAGGTGTTGTCGTAGTGGCCGTTCAGGAAGACGATCCGCCTGAACCCCACGGCCGCGAGCGAGATGCACAGGTCCTCGATGAGCGCCATGAACGTCGGGATCCGCACGTGCACCACGCCTGTGAACCCCACGTGCGGATAGGACAGGGCGTAGTTGATCGGGGGCGCCACCAGGGCACCGACCCGGGCCGCGACGCGGCGGGCCACCTCCTGCGGGATGAGGACGTCGGTCAGGAGCGGCGCGTGCGGACCATGCTGCTCCGTCGAGCCCGTGGGCACGATCACAGTCTGGTGGTCCTGCAGAAACGCCTCGACCTCGGGGTCGGTCATCTCGCCCAAGAACACGGTAGCCGGTTTCATCGCGACGTCCTCCTTGTCTCGCGTCAGGCGATGGTCGTGGTGAGCTCCCCGATGTGCTCGATCCAGACCGTCACCACGTCGCCGGCCTGGAGATGTCGCTCCGGTCCCATCCGTCCGGCGAGTCGCGCCGGCGTGCCGGTCGCGATCAGGTCGCCCGGCCGCAGCACCGTGTAACGACTGATGTACGAGACCACCTCGGCAATCGAAAAGCGCATCTGGGCGGTGCTGCCATCCTGGATGGCGACCCCGTTGATGGTGCATCCCAAGCGAAGATCATCAGGCGCCACCTCGTCGCGTGTAACGACCCACGGGCCCACCGGGCAGAAGCCGGCCATCGACTTTCCAAGCAGCCATTGGTCGCCGTCGAGCCACGGGTCGCGCGAGGACATGTCGTTGATGCAGGTGTAGCCGAACACGTGCCGCATGGCGTCCTCGGGCTTAACCGCCGCGGCCTGCTCGCCAATCACGACCCCGAGCTCCGCCTCGGGATCGACGTTGGCCGTCAATGAGCGATCCCACGTCACCACCGAGCGGTGCCCCGTGACGGCGGTTGGGAGCTTCGCGTAAACCAGCGGTCGCGGCGGCTTGACGTCGTCCGTCTCGCCAGGCACCGCATAGTTGAGCCCGATCGTGTAGATCGCCCCCGGGTCCGGCACGGCCGGCCCAAGCTCGACGTCATCCAGCGGTCGATACGCTCGTTCGGGCTCGCGCTCCACCCACTTGCGAACGCGCTGCAACCCATCCTCGCCGCTCGCTGCGATGGCCCGCAGCGAGCCGAGCCCCTCATCGGGCATGGACAACGGCAGGAGGCGCCGTCCTTGAACTGCCGCCACCGACCTGCGTCCCGCTTCGAGGATCGTGGCGAACCGCATCGGGTCAGGCGCGGGCGCTGGCGTCAGCGAGGAGCGGCGCAACGGCGGCGCGCATGACGTCGGCAATGCCACCCACGCCCGTCCAGCGCTCGAATGCGATCGCAGCCTGCTGGATCAGCATCTCCGACCCGTTTGCCGCTCGCAGGCCTCGCGCCCGCGCCGCCCGCAGCAGCGGCGTCTCGGGGGGCACGTAGACGAGATCGAATACAGTCGCCCCAGACGGCAGCTGTTCGACCTGGATGGTCATCCCCGCCTCGAGCATGCCGACCGTGGTCGCATTCACCGCAAGGTCGGCCGAGCGAAGCGCACGCGAGAAGGCGGGGTCATCCAGCGCCACGGCCGAGATGGACCCTGCTCCGACGTCGGCAAAGCGCTCCGCAAGCTGCGCGGCCGACGAAACTGTGCGATTCCCGATCATCACCCGGTGCGCGCCGGCGTTGAGACAGGCGAACGCGACCGCGTGGGCTGCGCCGCCGGCGCCGGCGACGACGACGTGCGCCGCCGCCAGCGGTCGGCCCATGGCGAGCTCTACTCCAGCACGGAAGCCGGGCGCGTCGGTATTGAAGCCGATGAGCTCGCCCGCCACGGATCGTTCGACGCTGTTGACCGCTCCGATCGTCTTGGCGTCGGCCTCCACGTCGTCGCAGAGACCGGCGACCAGCCGCTTATACGGCGCGGTAACCTGGAGCCCGAGCCAATCGGGCCCCCGAGCCTCGTTCACCGCGCTCTCGACCGCGTCAGGCTCCAGCTCGAGCAGCTCGTAGCGCGCGTCGATCCCGGCCGCCGTGAAGGCAGCATCATGCATGACCTGCGAATGACGCCGCCGAAGCGGCTTGCCGATCAGGGCGACCCGCCGGGTCACCGCAGCGCCGGCGCCATTCGCCGCATTGGACCGGTCGTGGCAGGGAACCGTACGTTGGGGATGATCTTTTCAACCCAGCTCTGGAGCTGGGCCGGGTCGGGCGTCATGGTGTGCAACACGAAGTACTCCACGCCAGCGTCGACACGGGCCTGGATCGAGGCGATCACCTCGTCGGGCGTACCGAACAGGTAGACGGACTCGAGGTACTTCGGTCCCCGCTCGGCGCTCATGACCCTCAGAAAGGCCCGGTGCTGCTCCTCACGGGCCTTAGCCGGGTCGTTCGTCATCACCAGGTGCAGGAAGTTCTCGTGCGCGACGACGCACTCGCCAGGGTCGCGTCCGTGCTCGCGGTAATACGCCTGCAGCTCAACCCAGTCGCGGGCGATCTCGCCGGGCGGGCAGGTGGGACGCGGGATCCAGCCGTCGGAGCGCAGGACCCGCGCCTTCACCGATTCCACGAAGCGCGGCAGGTCGGGCGACTTGGGATCGGCCAGCTGCGACCCGCCGCCGATCCAGATCTCCGGGCGCCGGGACGCCCGCGGCTCGATGACGACGTCGTCGACCGAATAGAACTTGCCGTGGTAGGTGACCGGCTCGCCCTCGAGCAGCGGCGTGATGATGTCCAGGATCTCGTCGGTCCGCTGCCCGCGCTCTGACTTGTGGACGCCCACCGCCTCGTACTCGGGCGGATACCAGCCCACGCCGGCGCCGAGGATCACCCGGTTCTCAGACAGGAACTGGAGCGTGGCCAGCTCCTTGGCCAGCAGAACCGGGTTCCGCAGCGGCAGGATCAGGATCGACGTGCCGAGACGGACGCGCTCCGTCACGCCGGCCACGACTGATAGCGTCGAGATGGGCTCGAGCCACGAGACCGAGTAGAACCGTTTCGCCGCCAGCAGGTGGTCGGTGATGAAGAGCGAATCGAAGCCGAGGTCCTCGACTGTCCGGGCGAACGCCCGGATATTGCGCGACCGCTCCGGGCCGTCGCCTTCCCAGACGTACGAGGGCAGAAAGACCCCGAACTTGCCGACCTCACTCATGTGTCTTGCTTCCTCGCTTCACGTGGACCTCAGCGGCCCCGGTACTGGGGATCGCGCTTTCCAAAGAAGGCGTTCGCTCCCTCCAGCATGTCCTCGCTTGCGAAGATGCGTTCCGACGCGTCCAGCTCGGCGGCCAGGCCCGCGTCCAGATCCAGGTCCGTGGCGGCATCGATCAGCCGCTTCGCCTCTCGCACGGCGAGTGGGCCGCGAGCGGCAATCTCGTCCGCCACGGCGTCGGCCCTCACGCGGGCCTCTCCCGCAGGCACGACCTCGTTAACCAGGCCGATGTGTTCGGCCTGATCGGCGCCGATGATTCGTCCTGTCAGGATCAGCTCCTTTGCACGCGCCGGTCCGACGACCCGCGGCAGGCGCTGCGTCCCGCCGCTCCCAGGCAGCACGGCCAGGCGTACCTCGGGCATTCCCAGCCGGGCGCGGGCCGATGCGATGCGCAGGTCGCAGCACAACGCCAGCTCGAGTCCGCCGCCCAGAGCATCGCCCTCAATGGCGGCAATGGTCGGCATCGGCAACTCCGCGAGCTGGCGGTAGACGAGCTTCTCGAGCAGCAGCTTGCCCTCCGCCACGCGGCCGCGGAGCCCTTCGAACTCGCCGATGTGGGAGCCCGCGCAGAAGGCGCGCTCCCCGGTCCCCGTCACGACCACGGCCCGAACGTCGTCTGCGGCCGCGAGGCGGGCCAGCGCCTCGTGCAGCTGCTCGGTGAGCTCGCGCGTGACGAGGTTGAGCGGCGGGTTGACGAGCTCGAGGTGTGCCACGGTGCCCAATGCGAGCGAGATGAGGTCGCTCACGAAGCCGCTCCGAAGTCCGTGGCCAGGCCCATCGGTCCCATCGCATACAGCCGGCGGTCCATCAGGCGTAGGTCCTCGGCCACGCGCGGGCGGAACCCCATCTGTGACAGCACCTCGCGCTCGACGTCGATCCCCGGGGCGACCTCGATGAGCACGAGTCCGTCGTCGTCGAGCGCGAAGACCGCCCGCTCGGTGATGTAGCGCACCTGTTGCCCTCGCTCCCGCGCCAGCTGGCCGTTGAACGAGATCTGGCGAACCCGCGGCACGAACTTGCCGAGGCTGCCCTCGCTGGTGACGTGGATACCGTCCCGGATCTGGACCTGTAGGCCGCGTGCCGTCAACGTGCCGACGAAGCAGATCTTCGGCGTTCGCGCGCTGATGTTCGGGAATCCGCCCGGGCCGCGGACTCGCCCCTCGAAGGCGTGGACGTTCACGTTTCCCTCGGCGTCGACCTCCGCGAACGAGAGGCTCGCCACGTCGAGCCCGCCGCCGTCGTAGAAGTCGAACATGTACGGCTGGTCGATCATGGCCTGGTAGTTGAAACCGGCGCCGCCCTCGTTGCCGGCGACCGGTACGCCCCCGAAGATGCCCTGCTCAACGGTCAGGACCAGCTGGTCGGTGATGCCCTCCTCCCAGGCCACCTGGCCGATCAGCTGGCTGATCCCGAAGCCGAGGTTGCAAATGGCGCCGCGTGGGAACTCGAGCAGGGAGCGGCGCGCGATCACCTTGCGCACGTCGAGCGGCAGCGGCGGCTCGGGCCGGACCGGCCTGCGCAGCGCGCCGGCGTAGTACGGCGAGTCCTCGGTGATGTACGTCTGCCACTGCGCCGGATCAACATAGACGTGGTCGATCAAAGCTGCCGGCACCTTCACATCGCGCATGCGCAGACTGCCGCGCGTCGCCAACTGCCGGACCTGCGCAATGACGATGCCGCCGCTGTTGCGCGCGGCCATGGCCATCGCCAGCATCTCGCCCTGGACGGCCTCGCCCTCCATCGTCAGGTTGCCGTCCTCGTCGGCGGTCGTGCCGCGGATGACGGCCACGTCAATCGGGAAGGCATGGTAGAGCAGCCACTCGCGGCCGCGCAGCGTGACCACCTCGACGAGGTCATCGGTTGTGGCCGCGTTCTGCTTGCCGCCGGTCTGGCGCGGATCGACGTATGTCCCCAGGCCGACGTGCGTGACGAGCCCAGGCCGTCCCGCAGCGATCTCGCGCATGAGTTGCGACAGCACGCCCTGGGGGAACGAGTACGACTCGATCTCGTTGGCCTCGACGAGCGCGCCGAGGCGGGGCTCATTTCCGATGTTGCTCCCGATCGTGCGCCGCATGAGCCCGGGCAGGCCAAGCTGCGAGAAACCTCGGTCGGCGAAGTCGCCGATGCCCACCACGCGGACCGTGGTCAGCTCGCGCGGCCGGCCCTCCTCGCCGAATACCGCCGCCAGCTCGTCGATGAAGCGCTGCGGCAAGGCGTGCCCAGCTCCGGAGCCACCGATCAGCAGCGTGCTCCCGTCGCGCACGAGTCCGACCGCCTCGCGGACGCCGATCACCTTGCTCACGGCATGTAGCCCCCCGCGTTCGGATTGAGCGTCTGGCCCAGGAACAAGCTCGAAGCGTCGGACAGCAGGAAGATCACCGCGTCGGCCACCTCGTCCGCCCGCCCGAACCGGCCGAGCGCCATGTCCCGCAGCCGGCGCCGGCCCTCCTCGCTGTCCACCAGGTCGGTGGTCATCTCGGTGACCGTCACACCAGGGGCGACTGCGTTCACTCGCACGCCGCGCGGACCGAATTCCCGAGCGAGAGCGCGGGTCAGGCCGATCAGCCCAGCTTTCGCCGCGCTGTACGCGGCGGTCTCGGCGACCCCCATCTGCCCGAGGCGCGACGCGATGTTGACGATCGCTCCGCTGCCCCGCTCCGCCATCGACGGCAGGGCCGCCCGACAGGTATGGAACGCTGCGGTGAGGTCCGTGGCGATGACCTCGTCCCATTGGGCCGGCTCGATCTGGAGGAACGGCCCGACCAGCGTCCGACCGGCGTTGTTCACGAGACCGTCGACGCGCCCGAACCGATCGATCACCGCCGCGATCAGGCCCTCCGCCTCACGGCCGTCCGCGATGTCGGCAGCGAATGTTGCGCCGTCCGCGCCCGCGCTCCGCACACGCGCGAGCGTCTGGTCGGCGGCCTCGGCGGATCGATGGTAGTGGACAGCCACCCTCGCGCCCTCGGCCGCGGCCTTGACTGCGACTTCGGCGCCGATCCCTCGACTGCTGCCGGTCACCAGCACGACTCGACCTGCCAGGGCGCTTCCCATCAGGCGACCTCAGCCGTCGCCGCACTCACGCCCGCCGAACGACGATGCCTGCCCGGCAGCGCGACGACTGGCGCCACGCCGGTCGAGTCACGCATGACCAGCTGGGTCGGCAGGAGCCTGGGTTCAGGCTGACCGCCACCCAGAAGCCGCTCGGCGAACTCGAAGCCCAGCCGCCCGATGTCGTGCAGCGGCAATCGGACCGTGGACAGGCTGGGCGCGATCATGGCCGCCGTCTGGATATCGTCGAAGCCCGCGACCGAAACCTCGCTGGGCACCTCGACACCGAGCTCGTCGAGCCGCTGCAAGGCGCCGATCGCAAGCAGGTCACTGGCCGAGCAGATGGCGGTAAATGGCGCCCCACCGGCCAGCAGCCGGTCGACGCCAAGCGCGCCTGCCTCCCGGCTGAACCCGGTGCTCACCGCAAGTCGCTCGTCGAAAGGGATGCCGGCGTCGGCCAGTCCCTGGCGGTAGCCCGCGAGGCGTTCACGGGCCACGTACAGCGAGGGTGGCCCGGCCAGGAAGCAGATCCTCCGATGGCCGAGACCGACGAGCGCGGCGACCATCCTGGCAACCCCGGCTGCATTGTCGACGCCCACCTCCGGCTCGCCGGCGGCATACGGCGATAGGTGGACGACCGCCGCACCGTACTCGCGCATGGCCGCAAGGTGCTTGCTCATCTCGTCGTTGTAGGCCGGGTCATCAAGCCCGCTGCCGGCGAAGATCACGGTCCCGGCGCGCATGGACCGCAGGAGCCGGACATAGGCGTTCTCGCGCTCGGCGATCCGATCGGAGCTGCACGTCACGACCAGGAATCCGCCGACCGATGCGGCGTCCTCGACGCCGCGTACGACCTCAGCGAAGTACGGGTCCGTGATGTCATGGACGATCACCCCGACGACGGGGCTATAGCTCTTGTGCAGCCCGCGGGCCAGCGCGTTGGGGACGTAGTCGAGCGTCCGGGCCGCGTCCAGGACGCGCGCGCGGGTGGCCGGACTGACCGCGTATGGCGCCGCCGAGACGACCCGCGACACGGTGGCCGTGGAGACGCCGGCGAGCCTGGCGACGTCGGTGATGGATGCCACTCGGTCGCCTCAGAACGGGAAGGTCGGCGGCTCGTCGCGCACCGTGACCCACTGCCACTCGGTCAACGTGTCGAGGCTCGCCTCCCCGCCGTACCGGCTGCCGTTGCCGGAGTCGCCCATCCCGCCGAACGGGATGATCGCCTCGTCGTTGAGCGTGCCGTCGTTGATGTGAACCATGCCGGTCCGCAGCCGGTCGGCCATCGCCAGCCCGCGTCCGAGCGAGCGTGTGTAGATCGAGGCCACCAGGCCGTAACTGCTCGCATTGGCCAGGGCCACCGCATCCTCGTCGCTGTCGAAGACCGTGATCGGGGCCACCGGCCCGAAGATCTCATCGGTGAACGCCGCCATGTCGGGCGTGACCGCGGTGAGCACCGTCGGTCGATAGAACAGGCCGTCACGCGTGGCACCCTCGGAGACCACGGCCCCGGCCGCGATCGAGCGCTGGACGATGTCGTCGACGCGGGCGACCTGCTTCTCGTTGACGATCGGCCCGAGCTGCACGTCCTCGCGGAACGGGTCGCCGGTGCGCAGCCGCTTCGCCTTCTCAATCAGGGCGCTGGTGTAGTCGTCGGCAAGCCTGCGGTCGACCAGGTGACGCCCGGCGGCGAAGCAGACCTGGCCCTGGAACTGGAAGGCGGCGAACGCGCCGGCGGCGGCCGCCGCGTCGAGGTCTGCGTCGTCGAGCACGATGAACGCGTTGTTGCCTCCGAGCTCGAGCGAGACCTTCTTCAGCATTCCCCCGGCCAGCTGGCCGACCCGACGCCCGACCGCCGTCGAGCCGGTGAACGAGACGACCGGGATGTTCGGGTCCGTGACCAGGGCCTCGCCGACGTCGGCGCCACCGACGACGACCTGGAGCAGGCCTTCGGGCAAGCCCGCCTCACGGAAGACCGCCGCGAACATTGCGCCACCCACCACCGGCGTCTGCGGATCCGGCTTGAGGACTACGGCATTACCGAGGGCCAGCGCCGGCGCCACGACCCGCATGCCGAGCACCGACGGCGAGTTCCAGGGCGTGATCGCGCCGATGACCCCGGCCGGCACGCGGCGCACCATCGACAGACGGCCCTTGACGGCTGACGGCATGAGTGAGCCGTAAGCCAGTGACGGCAGGGTCGCCGCGTTGAGGATTTCCTGGTAGGCGAAGTTCGACTCGTGGTGCATCTTGCTGTGGGAGGCCCCGGTCTCCCGCTGCGTCCAGGTGCCGAACTCGTCCCGGTTCGCTTCATAGATCTCCGCCGCACGCCGCAGGATCCGGGCGCGCTCCTGGTAGTTCGTCGCGGCCCAGGCCGGCTGGGCGGCCTTCGCGGCCGCGGCGGCGCGCGCGACGTCGTCCGGGGTCGAACCGGCGATGGTCGCGAGGTGCCGGCCGGTCGCCGGCTCGCGGTCCTCGATCGGCGCGCCCCTGCCGGGCACCCACGACTCGAGGAAGGATCCGAGCCAGCCTGGCGCCCCGGACTCGGTCGTGTCAGGTGCGATGGCGGCCATCAAATCCTCCTTCGGGCGACCCAGCGTCCGTCGACCAGCGCTCTGCGTACGTCCGCGGCGCGCCCGCGACGACGGCCCGTTGCCCGGTCGCCGGGTCACGCCATACCGGCCCCCGAGCGAGCACGGCGTCGATCAGGCCTTCCTCGAGGTAGGCGGGGTACTCCCACGAGCGGAGTTCCAGCGCCATCTGACCGGGATAGCCGATGAGCTCGCGGACGGTTCGGTCGGTGTAGTAGCCGGCGACGATCACCAGCTGCAGCACGCCGAGCGTCGACGGCTCGTCACGGCCAAGGGCGTCGAGGCGCGCCCCCACGTCTTCGCCGAGGTCGGGCCGGAGGGCCGCTCGAAGCGGCGCGACCAGGTCAGGCCGTGCGTTCAGGACAAACCGGAGCCGATCGTCGCCGAGCACGTCGGCCGCCGACGGCATGCCGTGCGCCGCGGGGATGAGTCGGTCGGCGATCGCGCCGAGCGTCGACCGCTCGGCGGCGTCGAGGCTCGCGAGTGGGTCGGCCGGGGCCGTGGTGGGGCTCGATCCCGCGGTCATGCGGGCACCTGCTGCTCGAAGCGGGTCTCGACCATGTGGTCGGCAGCGCGCAGGGCGATCGCGACGATCGTCGACGTCGGGTTCACGCCGGTCGAGGTGACGAAGCACGAGCCGTCCACGACGTACAGGTTCGCGACGTCGTGGGCGCGGTTCCAGCGATCGAGCACGGACGTCGTCGGATTGTCGCCCATCCGGGCCGTACCCAGGAGGTGCCAACCGGAGTAGCGCATCAGCCGGTCAACCTCGATCGTGTACGCGCCGGCGGCCTCCATTGACTCCTTGGCCCGCTCGATGTGGAAGTCGAGCATCCGGCGCGAGTTGTCGGACATGCGGTAATGGACCTCGGGCGCCGGAATGCCCGACGAGTCGGCCACCGTCGAGGACAGCGTGATGTGGTTCGCCTCGTCGGGCAGGTCCTCGGCGAAGAGACCCCAGTTCGCGCCGTGGCCGAGATGGGTCTTGACGTGGGCATGGTGGTCGGGGCCCCAGGCCTGTTCGCCGGCGCGGCTGGGCAGCGCGGTGTTGATCGGCCCGCCGGTGGGCGCGAGGCCCCATCGCGCACCACGGACGAAGCCGCGTTTCTCGTCGGTCTCGTAGAACTCGAGCGACTCGATGAGGTCGCCGAACTGACCCTGCCAGCTCATCAGCGGCTCCTCGAACAGGCCCGCGACGTTGGCGAACGGATGCATCATCAGCCGCTTGCCGACGAGGCCGGACGAGTTTGCCAATCCGTCCGGGTGGGTCGGGCTCCCCGAGTTCAGCAGCAGTCGGGGCGTGCCGATCGCATTGGCCGCGACGACGACCACCCTCGCCCGTTCGAAATGCTCGCCGCCCTCCTGGTCGATCCATGTCGCGCCAGTCGCGAGGCCTCGGGCGTCGGTTTCGATCCGGCGGACGCGAGCGCCCGTGACGAGGCGCGCGCCCAGGCCGAGCGCCTTGGGCCAGTGGGTCAGATCGGTCGACGCCTTGGCGCCCTCGTTGCAGCCCGACTGGCAGGTGCTTCGCTGGACGCACGCCCGTCGTCCGTCATAGGGCGTCGAGTTGATGGAATTGAACTCCGGCCACCAGTGCCAGCCCAGCTTCGTCTGCGCGCGCGCCACCTTGAGTCCGGCCGACCCGATCGGAAGCGGCGGCATCGGCGCGTCATCGCTGTCAGGCGGGTAAGCCGGATCCCCCGGCAGGCCCGACACGCCGAACTGCCGATCGGTCCGGTAGAAGTACGGCAGGAGCTCGAAGTAGTCGATCGGCCAGTCGTCGGCGATCCCGTCGAGCGAGCGGACCCGGAAGTCAGATGGGAGTGCCCGCGGCCAGGCACCCGCGAAGATGATCGTGGAACCGCCGACGGCGTTGTACATGAGCGGCGACACCGGTGTGTCGTCCTCGACAATCGGGTAATCCTGCGCGAGTCCGCGGATGTTCGGGCTGGTCGCCCAATCCTTGCGGGCCTTCAACTCCCAGTCGAGCTTGTTGCCCGGATAGTCCGCGCGATCGAGCCACCCACCCTGCTCGAGGCACACGACGGTGAAGCCGGCCTCGGCCAGGCGCAGGGCGACCACGCCGCCCGATGCGCCCGCGCCCACGATCAGAACATCCGCGGGTTCCGTGGTCATCGGGCGAGCACGGGGGCCGCAGCTGAGGACGCCAGCAGGCCGACCTCGACGAGGACGCTGGCGAGGAACGTGCGTTCAGCATCATCCAGCGGCAGCAGCGGACGGCGGACGCGGGCGGAGTCCAGCACCCCGAGGATCCGCAGGCACTCCTTCAGCCGGACCCGGTAGTCGCCGACCGGCGCCGCGAACACGACGTCGGCCAGGCGCTGGACGCGGCGACCGAGGGCCATCGCGGTCTCGCTGTCGCCGGCCTGCCAGGCGGCGATCATGTCGACCTGCTCGCGGGTCATCACGGCCCCGAAGCCGATCAGCGCGCCGGTGGCGCCCAACACGAACGACTCCAGGATGAAGTTGTCATTGCCGGTCAGGAGGGTGATGCGACGCGGCAGCTGCTCGAGCAGGCGGGCCGTGTCAACGAACCGGCGGGCGTCGAATGATGCTTCCTTGATGGCGACGACCCCGTCGACCGACGCCATCGCCTGGAGCGTGTCGGTCTCGAAGTTGACACCGGCGAGGGCCGGCTGCAGCTGGAACAGGATGATCGGCAGGCCGACGTCGGCGATGGCCTCGTGATACGCCACCGGAACCCGGGGATCCAGCGGTTGGCTCAGGTAGGCCGGGATCGGGAAGACGAGGAGCGCGTCGGCGCCAGCCGCCCGGAACTCCCGGGCCTGGCGCACGGCTGCGTCGGTGGATGGACCGGCCAACCCGGCCACGATCGGGATGTCCGTCTCGTCGCGGACGATCTTGAGGATGCGGACCTTCTCGTCGTGGCTGAGGTGCGGGCCTTCACCCGTGTCCACGTTGATCGCGAGCGCAACGGGTCCCTGGCCGACGACCCAGCCGATGTACGACCGCAGCGCCGCCTCATCGATCTCGCCGTCCCCATCCATCGGAAGGACGGTGGCGGGGATGAGGCCGTTCAGATTCAGCGCCATGGCACGCTCCGTCGGTCGTGGGGGGAGCTGGACGAGTAACCGTTTACTATCCTACGCTCAGTAGGCCCGCCCGATGCAGCCCGCTCGTTGACGGCCTCATGCAGCATCGCTATTCTCGATAATCGATCAGATTGCCGAAGGAGCACGATGGGCGGACTCGATGGCTTCAGCCTGGACGGTCTCGTGGCCGTCATTCCGGGTGGCGCCGGCGGGATCGGATCCGCGCTGGCCGTGGCCTTCGCCGAGGCCGGAGCCTTGGTCGTCGTGACCGGCCGGACGCAGGAATCGCTCGACGCGACGATCGAGCGGGTGCGGGCCACCGGCCGTGACGGGCTCGCCGTCGTTGCCGACGCCACCGACGAAGCCGCCATCGAACGCGTCGTCCGCGAGGCGGTCGCGAAGTTCGGACGCATCGACATCATCGTCAACGCGGTCGGTGGCGGGGCCGGGCAGGCGCTCCACGCGGCGGAGTCGTATCCGCGCTCCGACTGGGATTGGATCATGGATCTGAACGTGCGCAGCACGGTCGTGGCCACCCAGGCGGTCGCCCGCCAGATGATCGCCCAGGGCGGCGGCGGACGCATCCTGAACATCTCGTCGGTGCGCGCGAACCTGGGGATCAACGCCGGCTACTCGGCGTACGTCGCGGCGAAAGGCGCCATCAGCTCACTGACGCGCCAGTGGGCCACCGAGTGGGCGAAGTACGGGATCCGGGTCAACGCCATCATGCCGACCTTCGTCGACACGCCTCAGATCGCCTCGCTCCTGGCGGACCCGGCGTTCAGGGCCGGTATCGTCAGCCGGATCCCGCTCGGCCGGGTCGGCGAAACACGGGATCTCATCGGGCCGGCAATCTTCCTCTGCTCGGACGCCGCATCGTTCGTGACGGGCCAGATCCTCGGGATCGACGGCGGCCTCACCGCGACCCAATAGCCCAGGAGCCCTGCATGCCAGCCCCCACGCTCGAGCTCGAACGAGTGACGCCGAACGTCTACACGACGACCAGACTGCGAGGCTGCAACCCGAGCTTCGTGACGACGTCGGACGGGGTCGTCGCGATCGACACGCCGCAGCTGCCGACCCGCGCGGTCGCGATGCGCGCTGCCGCTGAGTCGCACGGCCCGATCCGCTACCTGATCAACACGGAGAACCACGTCGACCACATCTTCGGGAACTGGTGGTACCGCGGCGCCGGCGAGGTGGTCAACCACCAGGCGCTCTGGGACATCTTCATGGACCCGAAGGCGGCCCTCGACCCGTTCGCCTACGCCCTCGAGGCGATTCCGACCGACGATCCGGACGGCGCTTCGCTTCTCCCTGATCGCGACGCCTATTACGCCGACCTGCCGCGCGGGACCGTCGTCTTCACGGGCGACCTGACCTTGAAGGTCGGCGACCACACCTTCCACTGCCTCTGGACCCCGGGCCACACGCCCGGCCAGCTCGCAGTCCATGTGCCGGAGGAGCGGGCGGTCTTCACCGGGGACACGATCTTCAGCGAGGTCCAGACCTGGCTGATGACCTCGAACGTCGACCAATGGCTCGAGGCGCTCGAGCGGATCCGGGCACTCGACGTGGACTACGTGATCCCTGGCCACGGGCCAGTCCAGCCGATCGAGTACGTCCAGACGCAGCGGGCGGTCCTGATGGCCTGGAAGGCCGCCGTCGCCGACGCGGTCGCGAAAGGCTGGAGCCGCGACGAGACGATCGCCCGGGTCCGGTTCGACGACAGGTTCGGGCCGGTCGACGTCGGGCAGGGCTACATGATGGACCACATCCAGAACAACAACGCCGGATCGCTCTGGGACAAGCTGACCGCGACGGGGTACGCGAAGGGCCGCTAGCTGGTCGACCGTCGCTCCGCCCAGGGTGACGGCAGGTGCGTCAGGGCCTCCTGGTCCGGTAGCACGTCGACCTGGAGCGCCGGGTCGGCCGCCGGCACGTAGCGCTCCTCGAGCCCGAGCTCCTTCAGGACGATGTTCCGGGCCTGCGCGATCGCCGTCGTCTTGTAGAACGCGACGGTCCGGTTGAACCCCTGTCGGCCGAAGCCGCAATCGCTCGACAAGATCAGCTTGTCGGCCGGGATCACCTCGAGCGCGCGCCGCACCCGCCCGGCGACGACCGGCGCCATGTCGGCCTGGAGCGTGCGGTGGTTGACGACGCCGACGGCAACCTTCTTCTTCAGGTTGCCGGCATACGGCTTGAACAGGTCGATCTCGGCGAGGTTGTTCTCGGTCGCCTCGATGGTCCAGACGTCGCCATTGAGGCGCTCGAGGTAGATCTCGATCGAGTTCGCGTACGACTCGCCGGAGTAGACCTTCTGCATGTTCGGGTTGCCCCAGCAGGTGTGGATCCACAGCTCGACATCGTCGAGGCCGTCCACCTCGTGGTTGAACGCGTCGACCATGAAGTCGAGCAACTCGGTCTGCTCGGGATGGAAGCAGGCGGTGAAATGGATCGTCGGCTCCTCGATCTGGATCACCCTGGCACCAGCCGCCGCAAGCTGACGCAGCTCGAGGTTCATCGCGGTTGCCATGTCCCAGATGAGCTGCTTCTTGTCGTCGAGGTCGTACTCGGCGGTATGACTGTCGAGAAAGATCGAGAGCACCTGCGATGAGCAGGTCCCGAACTTGATGGGCTTGCCGGAGCCCGAGCGAGCCTGAGCAATCCGCCAGAGCTTCGCGTACTCGAGCGGATTGCGAGGGTCATGCTCGACCTTCCCAATGACGCGGGGCCAGCGCCACGTCGTCTCGATCTCGTTCATCAGCGTCCCCGCCGGGAACGCCAGGAGCCCGTCCCGCGAGGCCGCGTATTGCAGCTCCTCGTGCTCGAGCCCCTTCCAGCGCTGGAGCGGGTAGTGGTGCCACGAGCGGCCCGCGAAGTCCTCGTCGAGGTGGTAGTCGCCATTCGTGAGGATGTCGAGCCCCGCACGCTCCTGGTCGGCGATCACGGTGGAGTGCGCATCGAGGAATTGCTCTCGGAACCGAACATCGAGCAGCGCCGTGTCGAGCGGTCGGCCCCACAGGCCGCCGTCGTACCAGCGCGGTCGCGGCCACGAGCCGGTGACGGTCGCAGGGAGCATCAAGTCCTTGGTGGCCGTGAGCATCGCGGGTCGCCTCCTCGCCGTGATCTGGGTTGCGCGTCGATCCTACGTCGGCG
>CAYLSK010000025.1:0-20989 GCA_964385975.1 uncultured Anaerolineaceae bacterium
TGGGCATCAGCGGGACCAGGATGAGCAACACGTTCGATGGAATGTGGGTGAAGACCATCGTGTTGATCAGCCCGAACCGGGCGGCGATCCGGGCGGCGGAGAGCGACGAGACCGCGGACAGCAGGTTCGCAGCGAAGAAGATCGAGCCGAGGAGCGCCGGCTCGACGCCGTAGTGGAGGTGGAACCAGTAGGCCATCAGGCTCAGCGGGATGAACCCGCCGGCGAAGGCATCGATCGAGAAGAGCGCCGACAGCCGAAGGACGACCGGCCGCGAGCGCCCGAGCCCGAAGCGGCGGCGGATCCCGTCCGTCGGGACGGCGCGCGGCGGCGCTTCGATCGCCTCGCCGAGCCGGCTGAACCCGACGGCCATCGCGATCCCGATCAGCGCGTACCCGATGACGATCGCTCGGTAAGCGTCTGCCGGGGCAAGTCCGGCGGCGATCAGCCCCTGGCTGATGAACCCCGCGCCGAGCGCCCCGGTCGCCGTCGCGACATAGCCGACCAGGTTGTACCAGGCGAAGGTCGCGGTCCGCCGGAAATCCGGGGTCGTCTGCGACAGGCCCGCCTGTTCGACCGCCAGGAACGGCCCGACCTCGTTGCCGGTCGGTGAGAGCACCCCGATCGTGGCCGCCACGATGAGCAGTGGCGCCCAGCTCGTCAGAGCGAAGACCAGGCCCGCCGCCACCATCAGGAGAGACCCGGCGACCAGCACCCGACGACGTCCGACCCGATCGGCGTTCGTTGTCAGCCAGAGCGAGACAAGCGTGTCGCCGACCAGGGTCAGCGTCAGCACGATCCCGATCGTCAGTGGATCGAGACCGATCGCGGCGAGATAGAGCACGAGCACAACCGCCAGGAAGCCGTACCCGAACATCCGCAGGATGCGCATCGCAAAGAGCAGCCGGCCGTTTTGATCGAGTCCTCGGAGGCTGACGACCAGGCCCACGTCGGAGACGGCGGATGTCGACATCCCGGCGAGTCTACGGGCTTGTCTGTCGGCTCGGCACGTGTCCGAACCGTCTGCCAGAATGCCGGCGATGAGCGCAAATCACCATTCCACTGACACGCCCGGCCACGAAGGCGCGGTCGGCCATCATCTGACCGATGACCATGGCGACGACCACGGGCACGACGATCACGCCCATGCCGAAGTGGCGCTCGGACCGATCGACGTCGCCGCCTGGGGAGCGGGGATCGCGGGCGTCGCAATCGCGATCGTGATAGCGGCCTGCTTCGCGCTGGCGACCGCCCCGGTCTAGCTACCGCCGCGCACCAACCGCGAGCCCCGGGCGTTCTCGACAGGCCCGGAATAGGATGGCCTCGGCCTCGGCCCATGAAGGACCGCGCGTCACCTCCAGGCGCAAGCACGAAATGGATGCCTCGTGACCGCTGCCAGAAACGACGGATGGTGTCGTTCCTGCCATGCGGGCACGCTCATCTGTAGCGAACGTGCGCCTCCTGGAGACGCCCGCGGACCTCGGAGATGCGTGAGCAACGGGCCGGCAGGGGGCCCAGCGGGCCCGCACGGCCGGCACGGCCCGTCTAGCCTCCTCGACCGCCGAAGCCCGCTAGAAGAGCCCCACGATGTTCCCGTCGGCGTCGATGTCGATCTTCTCGCCGCCCGGTCTGGAGGGCAGCCCCGGCATCGTCCGCATCTCGCCGCACAGCGGCGTGATGAAGCCCGCCCCGGCTGACAAGCGGATCTCGCGGATCGGCACCCGAAAGCCGGTCGGGCGACCCTTGAGCGTCGCGTCGTGGCTGAGCGAGTACTGGGTCTTGGCCATGCAGATGGGCAGGTGGCCGTAGCCCATCTCCTCGAACTGCCTGAGCGACTTGCTCGCGGAAGGCAGGAAATCGACACCGTCGGCGCCGTAGATCTTCGTCGCGATCGTTTCGATCTTGTCCGCCAGCGCCATGTCGTCGGGGTAAAGCAGCTCGAACGCCGCCTCGCCGCTCTCGGTGGCGGCCCAGACAGCCTCCGCGAGGGCGGCCGCCCCTTTCCCGCCGTCGACGAAGTGGGTGGCGACGACCGCATCGCGCGCTCCGGCGGCTATGGCGACCTCCCGGATTGCCTCCACCTCAGCGGGTGTGTCGGTCGGGAACGAGTTGATCGCCACGACCGCGGGCACCCCGAAGACCGTGACGTTCTCGATCTGCTTGGCCAGGTTGGCCGCTCCGCGACGGACCGCCTCGACGTTCTCCTCAAGGAGCGCCGGATCCAGCGGCTTGCCGGCGACGATCTTGCCGACCCCGCCGTGCATCTTGAGCGCCCGGACCGTGGCGACCACCACGGCCGCATCCGGGCTGAGCCCTGACGCGCGGCACTTGATGTCGAAGAACTTCTCGGCGCCCATGTCCGCCCCGAACCCGGCTTCGGTGCAGACGATGTCGTTGGTGACCAGGGCCAGGCGGTCGGCGATGATCGAGTTGTTGCCGTGGGCGATGTTGGCAAACGGCCCGGCATGGATGAACGCCGGCCCGCCCTCCAGCGTCTGGAGCAGGTTCGGCTTGAGCGCGTCGCGGAGCAGGACCGTCATCGCCCCGGCCACGCCGATGTCCTCCGCCGTCACCGGCGAGCCGTCCATCGTGGTGGCCAGGACGATCCGGCCAAGGCGCGCCCGAAGGTCGTGCAGATCCGTGGCGAGCGCCAGGACGGCCATCACCTCCGAACCTACCGTGATGATGAACTCGGTCTCCCGCGGGACGCCGTCGTCGCGACCGCCCAGACCGATCACGACGTGGCGGAGCGCGCGGTCGCTGATGTCGAGGACGCGCGGCCAGAGGATTCCGCGTGGGTCGATGCCGAGCGGGTTCTTGTGATGGAGGCTGTTGTCGATGAAGGCGCCGGCCAGGTTGTGGGCCGCGCCGATCGCGTGAACGTCGCCGGTCAGGTGGAGGTTGAAGTCCTCCATCGGGATGACCTGGCTGTAGCCGCCGCCCGCCGCTCCGCCCTTGATTCCGAAGACCGGCCCGAGCGATGGCTGGCGGAGATTCACCGCCGCCCGCTTGCCGATCTGGTTGAGGCCCTGGGCGAGCCCGACCGAGGTCGTCGACTTGCCCTCGCCCAGCGGCGTCGGGGTGATCGCGGTGACCACCACATACCGGCCCCGCGGGCGCTCGGCCTCGAGACGACGGATTGCCTCGAGAGTGACCTTGGCCTTCGTTGGACCGTACAGCTCGAGCTCTCCATCGGCGATTCCGAGGTCTCGCGCCACGTCCACGATGGGACGCGGGGTGACGGCTCGGGCGATCTCGAGATCGGACGGAAAGCTCATCGGTCTCCTCGGTTTGCCCCGTGCTGGGTGACGGCGGGCTGGGTGACGGCGGATTGAGGGGGCGCCTGGCGTTCGGCGGCGCGAATCAGGTGGGTCAGGAGGAGCGCGTTGGTCAGCGGTCCAATACCGCCGGGAACCGGCGTGATCGCCGAGGCCACCTCGCGGGCAGAGGCGAAGTCGACATCTCCGACGATCCGCCCGTCGACCATGTTGATCCCGATATCCACGACTACCGCTCCTGGTCTGAGCATTGCCCCGGTCACCAGGCCCGGCACACCCGCCGCGACGACCACGATCTCCGCCCGCCGGACATGACCAGCGAGGTCACGCGTCCGCCTGTGGCAAACCGTGACCGTGGCATCCTCCCTGACCAGCAGGAAGGCCGCCGGCATCCCGACTACCGCCGACCGCCCGATCACGACGGCCTCTCGACCCGCGATCTCGATCCCCGACCGACGCAGGATCTCGACCGCGGCATGGGCGGTGGCCGGGAGGAACCCGTCATAGCCCAGGCGGAGCAGCCCGGCGTTGAGGGGATGGATCCCGTCGATGTCCTTGGCCGGGTCGATCGCGTCGATGACGGCCCGCAACCGGATCGTCGGAGGGAGTGGCATCTGGACGATGACGCCGTCGATCGATGGGTCGTCGTTGAGCTCGCGGACCGTCGCCGTCACCCGCGACTCGGTTGCCTCGCCCTCGAGCTCGACGAAGCCGCCGTCGATGCCGACCTTGGCGCAACCGCGCAGGATCCGTTCCAGGTAGACCGTGGATGGCGCGTCCTTGCCGACGATCACCACGCGCAAACCGGGTTGTCGTCCGCGCGTCGCCGTGAAGGTCGCGACGTCCTCGGCGACCGCGGTCCGGATCTCCTCGGCAATCGCCCCGCCCTCGAGCAACCGGGCGCCCGAGGCGGTCATCGCATCAGGCTCGCCCCGGGGCCGCGATCGGCTCCCGCGGCTCGCCGCTGCCGGCGGCTTCGCGTGTGGATTCAGCCAGACGCTCCACCTCGTGGACGAGAGCGTCGACCCCTTCGCTCATGTCGCGCTCGAAGTCCGGGTCCGCCACGGACGGCAGATTGACCATGACATTGGCGGCGGCACCGCGCGCGGCCGCCTCGGCGAGGAGCGTGGCCACCCTGAGGTCGCTCGCCGCGTTGACGTTGCTCCGCCCGGCAAGCGCTTCGGTGACACCGACAAGCTCCACGCAGGCCTCGACGGCCTTGAGCGGCACCTCGGACGCATGGCGTGCGGCGGATCGAACCGCCGCTGAGCGAGCTTCGCGCATTTCGTCCGTGTCACGTGGCAGCTTCATGGCGGAGGCGTAGACCGCGAACGCCGCGGCATCGTCGTCGGCGAGCGTGAGGAACCGGTCGGCCAGATCGCGACCCGTCCGAGCAGCCCAAGCGAGCAACTCGGCGTGTTCGGCGTACCTGGGGCGATCCATCGACAGGGACGCCACCATGGCCGCGAGCCCAGCCCCCAGGCTGGCGGCAATTGCGGAGGCACTGCCTCCGCCAGGCACCGGAGCGGCCGACGCTAGCTCCGCCACGAACCGATCGAGGGTCAGGTCACGGAACCGCGGCTCTCCGGAGGGATCCACCGTCGGATTGTACGGTTGCGGCGGGCCGCGAGCCCCGTCTGCACGCACTGGCCGTTCCACGTTCAGGATCGGCGACCGGGGCGGGCCAACGCAGGCATCGGCCGTTCCCGGGCGTCGGGGCGGGGCGGGCACGGTACCGGCGCACCCGCCCCGAACCCGACGACGGTTGGCGGCGGTGGGAGGACTCGCCGCCGCAGATGTTGGCAAATCAGCTCAGAATCGGCACTCCGGACGATCTGAGGATCGGCGCCCGGGGCGGTTCAGGCCAAGGCGACCCGAGAGCACGAGAGCGAGCGCACTAGTTTTGCGTGAGCGAACGGCGCGGGCCAACGCCGGCATGGGCCGCTCCCGGGCGCCGCCCTGTTAGACGGACCTCGCTGTCGAGGCCCGTGACGGTCCAGCGCCGAGATCGGTGCTGGAAGGCAAGCGAAACCCGAGCCCGAGGCGTATCGACTTCAAAGAGCGTCCGCGGGCCTGTGATCACGGGATAGGCCGCCGCCTCTTCGCGGACCACCGCGAGTCGCGTGATCGGGAGTCGTTCATTGCCCCAGGTGATTTCCCGGGGACGCCCGCTGAACCAATTCGTTCGGACCTGGACCTGGACGGGTTCGACACGGATGAATGCCAAGCTCGATGGCTCCTTTCCGGGGGCGCTGGGTCGTGTCGTCCGGGGCACGCGTCCGACAGAACGTCTGTTCGATTGTGGTGTCAGCCTAGACCGAACAGGTGTTCGATGTCAAGACTCGTCTGGCAGAATCTCGTCGGCGTCCGTGTCAGCTTGGGTGTCACGCGACCCGACCGCCCGATTCGCGTCGGCGGCGTCGGCCGGATCGGCCGGATCCGCCCGGCCACCTCGCGCCCGGCGGTCCAACGGGTTGCGCGGGTCACGCTCGAATGGAGCAGGCAATCCCGCCCCCAGCAACCTCGCCCTGGTGACCGTCCCCTCCCCGTACCGCCTCCGGAGCTCGTCCGCAGCCTCGACCGCGCGCCGCCGTCGAGGTTCGGCCGCCTCGAAGAGTGCGAGCTGTTCACGCTCGCCGAGGTTCGAGGCGGTCACACCGAGGAGTCGAACGCGGATGCCCCGGACCTCTGGTCGTGCCAGCTCGAGGGCGGCCCGAAAGATTGGCTCGGTCAGGTCGGTCGGTTCGGGCAGAGTGCGCTGCCGGGTGATCGTTCTGAAGCTCGAGTCCCGGATCTTGACGGCGACGGTCGAGGCCCGAACGCCAGCGGAGCGGAGCCGACCGGCAACGCCGTCGGCCATGGCCAGGAGCGTCCGCTCGATCGTTTCGGGGTCACTGGTGTCGACGTCGAAGGTGTGCTCGTGGCCGACCGACTTCGCCGGGTCGCCCTCGTGGACCGGATCCGGGTCGATCCCACGGGCACGCTCCACCAGCGACGCCCCGTGCTTCCCAAACCGGCGCTCGATCAGATCCGGCGGGAGGCCCGCGAGATCCCCGATCGTCCGCACCGAGTAATCGGCCAGCACTTTCGCGGTCTTCTCGCCCACGCCCCACAGGCGGGAGATCGGCAGGGGAGCCAGGAAGGCCGCCTCCTCGCCCGGGACGACGACCACCAGCCCGTCAGGCTTGCGCAGGTCGGACGCGATCTTGGCCACCAGCTTCGTGCTCGCCACCCCGACCGACGCGGTCAGGCCCACTTCGGCCCGGACGTCGTGCTTGATCTGTCGAGCGATCGTCGGGCCGTCGCCGAACAGGGCGGCCGAGCCCGTCACGTCGAGGAACGCCTCGTCGATCGAGATTGGCTCGACCTGCGGGGTGAAGCGCCGGAGGATCGTCATCACGTCGCGGCTGGCGGCCTGGTAGCGGCGGCCATCGACCGGCAGGAAGACGCCGGCCGGGCAGCGCCGATACGCCTCGCGCAGCGACATCGCCGAGTGGATGCCGAACTTCCGGGCTTCGTAGCTCGCGGCCGACACGACGCCTCGCGAATCCTCGCCGCCCGCGCCGCCGACGATCACCGGACGTCCGCGCAGCTCCGGGCGGTCGCGCTGCTCCACCGCCGCGAAGAACGCGTCGAGGTCCACGTGAAGGATCGTCCGGTCGGCCACGGTCCTATCATCGTCCCCGTGTGCGACGACCCGCTGGTGTGATGGATCGGCTCGGCGTCCGGGACATGCGATCACGCCTGCCGATCTCTCTGCGCGAGGCGCTGTTCCTCTTCATCCTCCTGAGGGTCAGCCTGTCTGTCTATGCGCTGGCGACATCGTTCCTGTTTCAGCTGCCCCCACCATGCTTCCACAACGGGGTGGTCGATTGGACATCGATGCCCGTGCTCTATTCGGATGGAATCGAGGGCCGCCTGCTCGGTGTCTGGCAGCGCTGGGACGCGTGCTGGTATCTGCGCATCGCGACCTTCGGGTACGAACCCGGCGAACCGGGCACCGCGTTCTTCCCGCTCTTCCCGACGTCGATCCGCGTCCTGGGACCGTTGCTTGGTGGGAATCTTGCGCTCGCCGCCCTCGTGGTTGCCGCGCTCGGCTACATCGCCGCCATGACCATCCTGCACGTGATGGTCCGAGCCGACTTCGATCGGCGCACGGCCGACCGCACGATTCTCTACCTCTCGGTGTTTCCCACCGCGTTCTTCTTCTTCGCGCCATTCACCGAGTCGCTCTTCCTGGCGCTTGCCCTGGCCTCCATCTACTTGGTCCGAACTGGCCGCCATGGCTATGCCGTGGCAGCGGCCCTGCTGGCAGGTCTGACCCGGCCACAGGGGGTGCTTCTCGCAGTGCCCCTGGCCTGGGAGGCCTTCCTCGTGCTACGCGCCAACGGGTACGCGCGAGGACAGCGACAGGCGCTGGCAACGGCCGTTGCCGCAGCCTGCGCGCCGCTCGTTGGATTCCTGGTGTTCGTGGGGTACACCAGCATCGCCACGGGCCTCTCACCGTCCGACGCCGCCACGCAGCATTGGGGGTATTCGATCGGCGCTCCGTGGGATGTCCTGAGCCACGCATGGCGGTGGATGCTGGATCCAGCGAATGCGGGCTTCGCGAACATCCAGGCATTGACGGGCTTCCACCTGGTCATGATCGCGATCTTCATTGCCCTGCTCGCTGTCGGGCTGCGCAGGCTGCCGGTCACATACTCGCTGTACGTCGCGCCACAGCTCCTCCTGATCACCGCCGGTGGCCCCGCGACGCCACTCGAGTCGGCCTCGCGCTTCATGCTGGTCATGTTCCCGATCTTCGTGGTGCTGGGCCTGCTCGGGCGGCGGCGCTGGTTCCACACAAGCTGGTTGGTTGCCTCGATCCTCGGCCTCGGCCTGCTGCTCATCTCGATCCTGCAGAACGTCCCGGTCGGCTGACCAATGACTGAACGAGATCCATCGATCGAGGCGGGCGGCCTGCCCGAGGTCGGCGATCAGGAAGGAGTCGCCGCCGACCGGGCCACGTCGGGCTCGGATCGCGTGACGGCGGTGGTGACGTCGCTCCGTCAGGCACTCCCGTGGCTCCCCTTGTTGATCGTGGCCTTCGGCCTCTATGCGTGGCACGTTGAGACCAATCCGCCGGGCTTCTACCTGGACGAGGCCTCGAACTCGTACAACGCGTACTCGATCTCGCTCGATGGCCGGGACGAGCACGGCGTGTCGTGGCCCGTCTTCTTCCAGACCTGGGATGCCTCGGTGGCCGTCAACCCGACCTACGTCTACCTGCTTGCGGCCGTCTTCAAGCTATTCGGTCCCGGCATCATTACCGCTCGACTGGTAAGCCTTGTCGTCGGGTTCGCCGCCGCGATCGTCCTTGGCCTGCTGGCCAGGCGAATGACGGGAAGCCGGATGGTTGGCTGGTTCATCGCCGGCAGCGCCCTCGTCACGCCGTGGCTCTTCGAGGTGAGTCGCCTTGTCTTCGAGGTGGCCCTGTTCCCGCTCGTGCTCGCCAGCCTGCTGCTCGTGCTGCATCGTGCCCACGAGAAACAGGCCTGGACGGCCTGGGAGATCGTCGCGATCGCCGGCCTTCTCGGTCTGCTCACCTATACGTACTCGATCGGGCGGCTGCTCGGGCCGATCCTGGCGTTCGGCCTGGTCCTGTTCGCATCACGCCGCCGTTTCCGGTCCATCGTGGCGACCTGGTTCGTCTTTGGCCTGACCCTCGTTCCAGCCTTCATCTTCAACGTCAGCAGCGGCGGCGCCATCAGCGCGCGAGCCGGCCTGCTTGGCTACTTCACGCCGTCCATGTCGGTCATCGACATCGGAGCGGCGTTCCTCAGCCACGTCCTGGGGAACCTCGACCTCCAGCGGATGCTGCTGACCGGGGATCCGAACATCCGCCACCACGTCCCGGTGATGGGCAGCATCCTTGCCGGAACGCTGCTCGTGGCGGTCGTGGGCCTCGACTGGCTGGCTCACAAAGGCTGGCGAAACCCCTGGAACCGGTACCTGCTCTATGGACTCCTGGCGTCGTTGGTGCCGGCCTCGCTGACCATCGATGTGTTCCACACCCTTCGCCTCATAGCCTTCCCGACCTTCCTGCTCCTCTTCGCGGCCATTGGTCTGGCTCGCCTGGAAGCCGAGCCGGCGTGGGGACGACGCGCGGCCATCGCGCTCGCTGCGCTCACTGTGGTCCAGGCGCTCGTCTTTCAGGTGCAGTTCCAGCGCGACGGTCCCAATCGAGGGGGCGCCTTCGATGCGGCCTTTCCCGGCGTCTTCGAGGCCGCCTTGGCGACCGGCTCGTCGCCCATCTATCTGCGCGACCGCGGCGACCTGCCCGGCTACATCGAGGCCTATTGGTACGGGGCGCTTCGCGGCCTGGATCGCTCGGCCTTCGTTCGCCTCAGGGCCGATGAGGTTCCGCCGCCAGGATCCGTCGTCCTCGGGACGGACAAGACATGCGGCACGTGCGAGGTCCTCGCCGAGGGCGGGGACTACATCGCCTACGTGGCCGGCGAGTCCTCGGCGGCCGGCTTGATCCCGAACGCAGATTTCGAGGAGGTGGGCAGCACGCCGCTCGATACCTTCGGCGCGCCGATCTTCGGATGGTCGACATCGCCCGACACCGCCCTGCGCCCCGACGGCGCACGATCCGATGGTGCCCATCTCGTGCTCGGCCAGATCACCGATACGTCCTCGACGAAGCAGACCAGCTCGACGGCGGTTGCGATCCAGAGCGTGGCATCACTGGCGCTCGAGGCCTTCGTCCGAGCTGCACCAACTGATCAGTCCCCCGTCAGCGTCACGATCGCCCTGGTGGAGATGGACGAGAATCGTCAGTTCGTGACGTGGCACACGAAGACCGTCGAGCTGAGGCCATCGGGCGAGTGGCAACAAGAGAGGATCGCACCCATCGAGCTCGACCCGAATACGGTCTACGTCAACGTGTCCTGCTACCTCGAGCCGGGCGGAACGCTGGGCGATGAGGTCGAGATCGACGACATCGTGGTCGACGAGCTCCTCTGAGCTCTCCGCTCGCGGTCAGCGCGGGCTGTTGCCGCCATCGGATGGTGGCTGCCCCGCCACCTCCTCCACGTCGCGCCGGAGCTCCGTCTGGAGCAGATCCACGAGCATCGAGGTCCGGTAGCGGCCGGTCGCCCAGCTCCAGCGGATGGAGACGATGTCACCGAACGCCGCGGCTGAGTCGCGCACGACACGGACAGAGCTCGGCGCATTGCGCTCGAGGCGGACGGGGATCCGCTTGACGTCCAGGCGGTATTTGAGCAGCAGATAGATGACCTCGACGTCGATGGCGAAGCCACGGATTCGCGAGAGCCGGAAGATCTCGCGGCCCACGTCTCCGCGGAAGATCTTGAAGCCGCATTGCGTGTCGTAAATGCCGCCGGTCACGAGGGTGCGGAAGGAGAAGCTGGCGACCTCGGAGACGGCGGTGCGCAGCAGCCCGGTGCTCGCGTAAGCCGACCCGGGCAACGTTCGATCGCCGATCACCGCGTGGTAGCGACGGTCGCGGATGTACGAGATTGCGAGCCTCAGGGGGTCGACGCCGTACGGCAGGTCGGCATCGGTGAAGCCGCTGATCTGGCCGCTGGTCGCCGCCATCCCGGCGCGGACGGCTGCGCCCTTCCCGCGATGCGGCAGGCGGAGCACGCGGACTCGCTCCGACTCGTTCACCGAATCGGCCGTGCCGTCAGTGCTGCCGTCGTCGGCGACAACGACCTCGCCATCGATCCCCGCCCGCGCATAGAAGTCGCGCACCCGGAGCACGTTGTCGTTCAGGTACTGGGCACTGTTGTAGGCCGGAATGACCAGCGACACAGCAGGTCGGGTCACGTCGCCTCCACCTCGGCGACGGGCGCCTCCGCGGAGTCCGCGACGGCGTCCGGCCGCACGTGGAGTGCCCAGATCGATACCAGTCCGATGAGCGCGGGTGGGAACGTCGTGATGATCCGCATCAGGAGAATGGTGGCCAGACCCTGCTCGGGTGTATAGCCAAGTCCTGTGATGATCGCCACGCCCACGAACTCGTACGTGCCAAGGGCCCCAGGCGCTGCTGGAATCGCCAGCGACAGGGCGATGCCGCTCAGGAACAGAACCGCCTGGATCGGGCTCAGATTCACGCCCACCGCCTGAAGGACGGTCCAGGCGACGAGGATCGCGGTGGTCGTGAGAACCGCCGTCAGCCCCAGGAACGCGGTCGCCGCGCGGGCATGGCGGAGCGCTCCGGCGCCGGCGGACAGCCGTCGAACGATTCCGGCGATGCCGGTCGCGATCCGGGTCGACGCGAGCGCCGATCTCGAGATGGCGATCCAGCCGATGACGGCGACGACCATGCCGCCGACCGCGAGCACGACCGCGTAGCCGGTCAGGGCCTGCAGCTCGGAAGCGCTGGCGACCACGAGGCTGGACAGGATCGCCAGGCCGAGCATCGTCAGGCCGTCGCTGACGCGCTCGATCATGATCGTGCCGAAGATCGCCAGTCGCGGAGTCTGGAACGTCCCCGCGGCGAGGACCGCCCGCGCGACGTCTCCCAGGCGGGCCGGCAGAACGGCGTTCGCGGCGAACCCGAGGGTGAGGTATCCGAAGGCCAGGCGGTAGGGCGGCCGCACGGCGGCGCCCTCCACGTTGAGCAACAGGACATGCCAGCGAAGCGCTCGCAGCGCAAGATCCACGAGCACGATGAGCAGGGCGGCGGCGAGACCGGCCGGCGCGGCCCGCCCGATCGCCTCCGCGGCCTGCCCGAGATTGACCCGCGACAAGGTCACCGCCAGAAAGACCACGCTGATCGCGACCCCGACGACGAGCCGAACGAGCGCGGAACGCCGGGCTGGCATAGCGCTACTCCTTCGGGACGTCGCTGCGGACGTAGAGCGCGAGATCGACGCCCGGCCGCAAGTTGTAGGTGCCGACCCGGTCGTACGTACCTGCGATCTTGGGCGCGAGCTCGGCCTCCTGATCCACCCTGGCCACGATGATCGCCTCCTCCGTCTCCACGATCTTGCCGTAGTAGCCGGCCCGCGGATAGTCGCGCAGGTACCACGGAAGTGGCCAATGTTCAGGCGACATGATCACCACACCGGTTTCCGTGCCCGTGCCCGCCCGCTGCGCGATGGCCTCGATCTCATCGACGAGCAGAAGCATGTCCCGGGTCGAGTGGACGAAGACATACCCGTAGGTCTCGTCGTCGTAATGGCGGTAGTTCAGATCGATCGTGAAGTAGCCACTCACGAGCAACGCTGCCCCGAGGACCACCGGCGCCCCGAGACGCAACCGGCGAGACCGCCACATCTCCGCGACCGCAAGGCCCGCCAGGAGCGCCATCGGGAGGACCATGTTGAGGATGATCCAGGGGGTCTTGTACTGGATGATCGAGTACACGGCCGTGATCCCAGCCGCCCAGAGCCCGATGACCACCCAGAACCGGCTGGGCGCGCGGATCGCCGCAATGAGCCCGCCGATCACGCCCAGGGCGAGGATGGGTGCCTCGACCGGGATCATCCACTGCAGGTACCGGTAGATCGGCTGGACCTGCGTCGCCTCGCCGGTCTGCGTCCAGATCGTGAAGGTCGCCAGCGAGTCGATCAGGCCCTTCGGGAAGTTCGTGAAGAACGATGAGAAGAGCAGGACGTAGATCACCAGGAAGACCACGGCCCCGCCGGCGAGCTGGTCGCGCGGAATGGAGCCGGTCCAGAGTGAGGCAGCCGAGCCGGTCGTGGCGCGATCGTCGCGCGCCGGGCGGTATTCCACGCCCTCGATCCAGACCGATTTGGACGGCGCCGGGGAACGACCGGGCTTGCGCCGACGAACCGCGGCGGGAGCCCTCCAGGCGACGTAGAAATGGCCGATCACGACGGCGACGAGGAGGACGACGACCGTGATGATCCCGGTCTCCTTCGTCGCGAAGAGCAGCGCCGCGGCGACCGCGGCGGCGAGCAGGTACTTCGCCTCACGTCGATCGAGATAGAACGTCACGGCAACCACAAGGGCAAGTGAGAAGGCCACCAGCAACGTCTCGTGGATGAAGTACCGCGACATGTAGACGGCGCCCGGTGAGATCGCCAGCAGCGCGCCTGCGACGAGGACGGCGAGGGTGCCGAGATACCGCCGCAGCGGGAAGGTCAGCCCGACCAGCAGGAGCCCGAAGACGACCGAGACGAGCCGCATCGCCTCCGTCGTCAAGCCGAACAGGATCTCGGAGACCAGTGCGAAGTAGTAGAGGCTCGGTCCGTGGTAATTGGCCGGGTCATAGGCATAGATGCCCTTGCGGACCAGGTTCATGGTGAAGAACCCGTTCACGCCCTCGTCGTGGTGGAACGGATTGAGGGCCAGCTCGGGTAGCCGGACAGCCGCGGCCACCAGCAGGATGCCCAGCGCGATCGGCACGAACCAGCGATCCAGCAGGGCTGGTGGGGCGCCGCCGATCTCCTTCCCGAGGTCATCCGACGGCGTTGCCTGGGTCGCCTGCTGATGGATCGACGCCGACGGGTCCGGGCGGCTGTCGTTGAGCCGGGCGGCCGCGCGGACTCGGCCCTTCCTACGGTCTCGGGACTTCATAGAGCTTGTATTCTCCCGCCTCGGCGACCTTCGTGAACCGTTCGAAGAACGCATCGTTCACGGTCAGATTGTTGCGTTCGACCGGGCTGACCACGATGTATTCGATCCCGTACTTGTCGAGGAGCTGCTGTGCATCCGCCTCGCCCGCGTAGATCCGTTTGATGTCAGCCTCGCGATCCGTGTACGGCAGACCGCGCGACCAGACGTGACCGGTGTACCCGAGCAGCGACCTCCGCCCGGTCAGGAAGACCGGGGTGTTCCAGGTGGGCGCGTTGAGGATCAGAGCACGTGGCGGCGTCTCTTCCCTGATCAGCGCGGCAATGGCGATTCCGTCACGGTCGAACTCCCCGTACTCGGTCTGGCCGGAGACCACCCGCCAGACGTCGAGGCCGCCGGCCAACGTCAATACGACCAGCGCGGTCGCGCCCGCCGCCCTCAGGCCCGGACCTGATTTAAGCAGGCGGGCGATGAGCAGCGCCACCAACGGCACGAAGCCCACGAACCAGTAGAACAGGACCTTGATGTTGTCCCACACCCAGGGCGCCAGCTTCATGACGTTGGGCACGATGAACCAGGCCAGGAAGGCGGCCGTGAAGAGCAGGAGCGAGCGCGAGGCAATCCTGGGCTGCACGGGCCAGAACGCGGCCGCCGCCGCGAGCGGGATGAACAGCCCGGTGTTCAGGAACCAGAACCAGGCGATGCTCTCCTCGCGATGGTCCCAACCGAGCTCGAATCCAAAGAAGGTTCCCGCATTCGCGATGCTGTCGTGGGTCGACCACCAGATTTGCGGCAGAGCGACGGCGAAGGCCGCCACCACGAAGACCACCCACAGACGCCAACGCTGCTCGCGCCACTGGCGGAACAGGAGCCCCAGGAAGAAGGCCGTGCCCATGACGACCACGAAGGAGTGGGCATGGACGAGCGGCAGGCTGCCGGTCAGGATTCCGGCGGCCAGCGCGACGGTCCGTGCGCCGACTCGCGCGGGCCCAGCGATCTCCATGTGGATCAGCTTCCAGAGCAGCGTGAAGACGATCAGCGCGATCGGCAGGCCGAGCAGCAGGCTGCGCTGGGTGACGAGCAGGGTCGTGATCGCATTGCCCCAGCGCAGCGGACCATCTGCGCTGATCGTGTAGTCGCGGGTCATTGCGCCGAGCACACCGAACAGGCCGCCTTCGTTGGTCCGCGCGTCCTGGAGGAGGAACAGCCACCCGAGCCCACCGCTGAAGAGCACGAGCACCGGCGCGATGAAACCGGCGAGCCGATCCATGGTCAGGACGCGGGTGAAGCGGTAAATCAGACCGGCCAGGGCAAGCCCAAGGAGCAGATTCTCGATGAAGAACGCCTCGCGCATCGAGGCGCTGAGCGCCATGAACATCGCGGCGAGCACATCGGACAGATAGGGGTAGGCGAACCCGGTCCCAGCGTACGTGGGATCCTCCGGCGGGAAGTTCTGGCCGTAGGCGAAGCTTGACGTGACGTCCAGATGGAACGGGAGATCGCCCAGGTTGTTCACGTAGCCGGTGAACAGCCCGCCGTCGTGTTCGATGATCACGCGGTCGAAGACGAACCAGAGGAAGAAAATCAGGACGACCCCATATACGAGCGGGCCCGTAGCCGTGAGGCTCGGCCGTCGGATCGCCGCCGTGAGGTCGCGAGCCCCGTCCAGCGCATCGCTGGCCAGGCGATCGCGCAGCCCCGGGCGGACCAGGGCAGCGAGCGGCAGCGCAACGACGACACCGGCGGCGATGGTCGCCTGCTCGATTCCGATGAAGTTGGCGACGATGAATCCAACCGCGGACACGGCCACGAGGCCGCTCGCGGCGCCGCAGGCCAGACGCGAAACGATGGTCGCGTCGTCGTCGTACGCGTAGCTCGCCAGCGCCCCGGCCGCGGTGGCCAGCAGGGCAAGCGCCAGGGCGAAGAGCATCGGCCTACGCGCCCGCCAGGACCTAACCCTTGGGTTCTACGACGACCGTGACCTCGGCGGTCGTGCCGGTGAAGACCTTGATCGCGACCTTGTACGTGCCGAGCGTCTTGAGCGGCTCCTCGAGATCGATCTTGTGGCGGTCGACCTCGATCCCCCGGCGGCCCAGGGCGTCGGCGATGTCTTTCGACGTGATCGAGCCGTAGAGCTTGCCGCCTTCGCCGACCTTGACGCCCATCGTCAGCGTCGTGCTGGCGATCCGGGTCGCCGCGATCTCGGCGTCGGCGCGCTCGCGGACTCGCTTGTCCTCGCGGCTCGCGATGTCGTGCTGCCAGGCCCGGTAGGCGCCGCCGGCCGCAGGCACGGCCAGCTGGTTGGGGATGAGGAAGTTGGTCGCATAGCCGTCCGCGACCATCCGCATCTCACCGCTCTTGCCGAGCTTCGCCACGTCCTTCGTCAGGATGACCTTCACGCGCTGCGATCCTCCCTGCTGATCCAGGCCCGCATCCGGGGCCCCAGACCGAGTTGCTTTATGACGTCCCCAGCGCCACCGATCAGATCGGGAACCCGCCGGATGGTCCGCCGGACCGGTCCGGGCGTCAAGCGTCGGATCTGCGCGATGTCGCGATCGAAGGCCGCCCGGTCGATACCGAGCTCATCGAGCTTCTCCTCGAGCAGGTCGTCCGGCGCCCCTTCCAGGAAGAGATCGACGGCGAGCACGACGACCACGAGATCGTCGACGCCGCCGATGATCGGCAGCGAGTCCGGAATCAGATCCCGCCCTATGACCAGATACCCGGCGGCACCGGCGAGCAGCGCCTTCCTATTGGCCGGCATCCGCTCATCGAGGACGAGAGCCGTGACCAGCCGGGCGTACGTTGGGATCCGGCTCGCGACCGGCAGAAACGCCAGGAGCTTCAAGGCACGACCGAATCCGGCGCGCCCGCGGGAGCCTCTGCGTCGTTTCGCCGTGCTGCGTCCCATGCGCCAGATGCCTCACTCGTCCGGGGATGGAGGAGTCTACCAGCCTCAGGGTCGGAGGCCGTTCGGGGCGATCATTCCTCACACGTTCAGTCGTGGGGTCGGTTGCACGGCATACCGGTGGCGCGAGACGCCGAGTCGTCGCCATTTGCCAGCCGGGGTGGCAGTAGGAACCCCATCGTCGACGGAATCGGCCGTCTTGCCTCCAAGCACGCGGCCAGTGCCGCCCGGGGTGGCATTTGGGCAGAACGGCCGCTCGCTCAAGTGGCTAGCGCCACCCGGAGTGGCGTCTGGGGCTTGGAGCGCCGGGCCAGGTGAGGATCTTCCGTATGTTCCGCCGCCTTGACATCGAACGTCCGTTCGCTATGATGACGCCCAAGGAGGCGCGAGTGACCAAACACGACGCCGAACGCAAGATCAAGATCATCGACTTCATCGCGGCGACGCTGCGCGCTCGCGGCTTCCCGCCGTCGGTACGTGAGATCGCCCGCGCGGTCGGTCTGGCCTCCACCTCGGCCGTGCACCACCACCTGCAGATCCTCGAGCGCGAGGGCTACCTGGAGCGCGGAGCCGCCCAGTCTCGGGCGATCCGTCTGACGCCCACCGCGGCGATCCGGCTCGGTCTCACGAGTGAGCTCGTGCCCCAGTCCACGGCAGGGGAAGCCCGTGTCCTGCCGATCATCGGCGAGATCGCGGCCGGCGGACCGATCGAGGCGTACCAGGATGCGTCAGAGACGATGGCGGTCCCTGATCTGCTTGCGCCGGGCGGGGACGCCTACGTCCTGCGAGTCCGGGGCGACTCGATGATCGAGGCCCATATCGCCGACGGAGACTTCGTGCTCATTCGCCCCCAGACGACGGCCCGGAACGGTGACATCGTGGTCGCCCAGGTGGAAGAGAACGCCGTCACCCTGAAGCGCTTCTTCAAAGAGAAGGACCAGATCCGGCTCCAGCCAGCGAACCCTGCCTATCCCGCCCAGTTCTACGACGACGTCAGGATTCAGGGCAAGCTGATCGGGGTCATTCGGCGGCTCGACTGATGGCGGGCCACTGGAGCGGGCCATGCCGGCGTTGGTCGGCTCCGCCGTTCGCTCACGCACGTTGAGGTGCGCTCGCTCTCGTGCTCGCCGCCCGCCTTGGCATCGACCCGCCCAGCGGCCGGATTCTCGGTAGCTCGCTTTCGCGAGGGATCGCATTTCCACATCCACTCCACACCTGAACGGAATCTTGTGGACGCCGTCCGGGGATAAGGCTCTTCCGGCCTGCCACCCCGGGCGCCCATGCTGTGCCGGCCCACCCACCGATGGAGTCCGCCCCGCGTGATCGACCGTCTGCCGCCGCAAAGCCTCGAGGCCGAACAGTCGGTGCTCGGCGCCATCCTGATCGATCGCGACGCCGTGATCGAGGTCGCCGAGTTCCTTCGATCGGCCGATTTCTACAGGCAGGCCAACGGGCGCATCTATGCGGCGGTGCTGGATCTGTTCGAGCGCCGTGAACCCATCGACATCGTCACCGTGGCCGAGTCGCTCGAGCGCCGCGACGAGCTCGAGGCAGTCGGCGGCCGCGCCTACCTGTCGAGTCTCTCCAACGAGACGCCCACCGCCGTCCACGTCGCGCAGTACGCGCGAATCGTCGAACGCAAAGCGGTCCTGCGCAACCTGATCGGCGCGGCCGGCCGGATTGCCGGGATCGGCTACGAGGATCCACCCGAGATCCAGGAGGCCATCGACCGCGCCGAAGCGGAGCTGTTCGCGGTCAGCCAGAAGCGGGTCGACGCGGGCTTCAGCCCGCTCAAGTCGCTCCTTCACGACGCCTACGACAGGCTCGACTATCTCCACGCCCATCGCGGCGAGATCAGCGGCGTCCGAACCGGCTTCACGGACCTGGACACACTCACAACCGGTCTCCAGAAGAGCGACCTCATCGTTGTGGCCGCCCGACCCTCGGTCGGCAAAACGAGCTTCGCCTTGAACATCGCCGAGCATGCGGCCGTGCGCGAGGGCCGGAGCGTCGGCGTCTTCAGCCTGGAGATGAGCAAGGAACAGCTGGTCCTGCGCCTCCTCTCGAGCGTCGCCAACATTGACTCGCAGCGGCTGCGCAGCGGCTTCCTCGAAGAGATGGACTTCGCCCGCATCGCACCGGCGATGAACGCCCTCTCCGAAGCGCCGATGTACATCGACGACACACCGAACATCTCGGCCATGGAGCTGCGCACCAAGGCCCGGCGGTTGCAGGCCGAAAGCGGCCTGGACCTCATCATCGTGGACTACCTCCAGCTCATGCAGGCGACCACCACCAACCGAGATGCCAACCGCGTCCAGGAAGTGTCCGAGATCTCCAGGGGACTCAAGGCCCTCGCCCGGGAACTGTCGGTACCGGTGATCGCCCTCTCCCAGCTGTCACGCCAGCCCGAGATGCGTGAGTCGAAGGAACCGCGTCTGTCTGACCTTCGCGAGTCTGGCGCCATCGAGCAAGACGCCGACCTGGTCATGTTCCTGTGGCGCGACAAGGAGCGCGGCGCGGACGATCAGGAACAAGACGGCGAGGTCGTCAAGCTGAAGCTAGCCAAGCATCGCAACGGCCCAACCGGCGAGATCGGGCTCTGGTTCAAGAAGAAGCAGACCCGCTTCGTCAGCTATGCCGGCGAACGCTACGCGGCGGCAGGGTAGCGTCCGCCGGGGCGGCCCAGGTGTGCGTTGGCCGGCTCCGCCGTTCGCTTACGCACCCCGAAGTGCGCTCGCTTGCCTGCTCCCCGCCGCTTTGGCCTGAATTGTCCTGGCGCACGCTGGGGTTCGCGCGTTGCTACTTTGCCTCGTCGGGTAGGAGTGGCCGCAGCGAGAACGTGTAGACCTTGCCGTCGCCCGGCCCGATCAGGGTCAGGCCCTGGAAACCGCCCTGATACGGACTGATCTCGAGCGCCTCGACCTCGGCAACGGACATGACCCGCGCCGGGAGCTGGAACGCGTTCGGGTCCGAATCGGACACGAAGTCCGTTGGCGCAACCGTGGTCCATGGCCAGGCTTTCGCATCCGGTGCGCCGGCCTGCCCTTCGAGAAGGATTCCGCGATAGCGGTCGGACGCGTACACATCCGTTGAGAATGCCCCGCCGTTGTCGAAATCCTCGAGCCGGGCGGCGAGCTTGGCGAACGCCGCCCGTGCCGGCGCGTCCGGCGAGCTTTCGACGTCGATCCCGAGGGCGTAGATCGAGATGCTCTTGCTGTTCCCGCCGGCGTTGATCGAGAAGACGGCCGTT
The DNA here is from genome assembly GCA_964385975.1 of uncultured Anaerolineaceae bacterium. Lineage (GTDB taxonomy): Bacteria > Chloroflexota > Limnocylindria > Limnocylindrales > CSP1-4 > SPCO01. Next base: position 19,991 of record CAYLSK010000025.1, read on the forward strand.
GGGGCATCGGCGATCTGGTTGTTCGGATAGTCAGTTCGAGCCGCTCCGAGCCCGCCTTGACCAAGCGCGTCTACCAGAACCTTCTGCAGTTGGTCCTCGTTCAGCCGGGCGATCCGGAACGGACGGGAGGGCGAAACTGAACCGACGGACGGCAACGGATCCTGAGCCGGATTGTGAAAGATCACCGTCCCGTCGCCATACAACGTGAAGATCGGCGCTTGCGTCGCGAGGAAGGCGGGCGCGACGAATCCGCCGCCCTCTTCGAAACGCAAGAGAACGTCGGTCGGGCCCGTCGCATGCTCAATCGCGCCGACTCCGCCGGTCGAGGCGGTCGGCGAACTGGTCGACGAAGCCGATGGAGCTCCCGATTGCGGAAGGCTCCCGCTCGCGCCGGCGCCGGCGCCGCTGCACGCGGCAACGAGGAGGGCAAACACCGCCAGGGACGTGGGTCGCATCACCTGAAGCATGGCGCCCGGACGCCCTTTGCGGCAGGCCGGTTCCGCCCAGCGGCTGCATTTAGGCTTTTGGGGGGTTGACGGCGCGCGTATCTTCTCCGCTATGAGTTCCGGGCCCCAGCCCGGGCCGACCGGACGTGCAGCCCAATCACGCTCGCCCGTCGCCGACCCGTCACCGGCTCGACCCGTGGGCTCCACCGTCATGGCGTCCGAGCCGAGGAGGGTCTGGAGAGCGTGTACCAGGACCGTAGTCTGACCTGTCGCGACTGCGCTGAGGAGTTCCTCTTCTCGGCCGGCGAGCAGGCGTTCTTTGCCTCGAAGGGGTTGACCAACGACCCCCAGCGATGCCCATCGTGCCGTGCCGTTGCCAAGCGAGCCCGCGCCAGCGAAGGCCCGCGCGAGTTCCATGCCGCGATCTGCGGGGCCTGTGGGGGTCAGGCCGTCGTGCCGTTCGCGCCACGTAACGACCGGCCTGTCTATTGCAGCTCGTGTTTCGACAAGGTCCGCGCCGGGACCTTGGCCAGCGCGACCGTCGGCGCCTAGC
>CAYLSK010000026.1:0-20618 GCA_964385975.1 uncultured Anaerolineaceae bacterium
GGGCTCGCGCGACGTCGAAGTCCGCCGCCTGGATGAGTCGCAGCAGGATGTTCTCGACGTCCTCGCCGACGTAGCCGGCCTCCGTCAGCGACGTCGCATCGGCGATGCAAAACGGCACGTCGAGCACGCGCGCCAATGTCTGGGCGAGCAGAGTCTTGCCCGAACCGGTGGGGCCGACCAGCAGAACGTTCGACTTCTGGAGCTCCACCTCGTCGACCAGGTGGCCGGCGTTGACCCGCTTGTAGTGGTTGTAGACGGCGACCGACAGGACCTTCTTGGCCCGTTCCTGGCTGATCACGTACTGGTCGAGGGCATCCTTGATCTGGCGCGGGTTCGGCAGCTTCGTCGAGGCGTTCTTCTGGCGCGGTGTCTCGAGGAGCTCCTCCTCGATGATCTCCTGGCAAAGATTGATGCACTCGTCGCAGATGTAGACGCCCTGGCCCGCGATCAGCTTGCGGACCTGTTCCTGGCTCTTGCCACAGAAGGAACAGCGATACGGGACCTTGGGTCCCTTGGTGCTGCTGCTGCTCGTTGTCACTCGGTTCATTTCCCCTGCGGTCGCTGGCTACTGGTCCTTGATCTTCTTGGGCGCTGGCGCGGACGAATCCGCCGCCGGTTCGTCGGTCGTCTCCGTGGCGACTTTCTCATCGTGATGCTGCGCGGTCAGTGAATCCCACTGGACCGAGTAGACGGAATCGATGATGCCATAGTCCTTGGCGTCCTCGGGAGACATGAAATAGTCCCGGTCCGTGTCCTTGATGACCTTTTCGAGCGGTTGGCCGGTGTGGTGCGAGAGGATCTCGTTATTGCGCTGGACCAGGAATTCCCATTCCTTCATCTGGATCATCGCGTCCGGCGCGTTGCCGCGGAACCCGCCGGAGCCCTGATGAATCATCACCCGGCTGTTGGGCAGGGCATAGCGCTTCCCCTTGGCGCCGGCCGCCAGCAGCACGGCGGCCATCGACGCTGCCATGCCGATGCAGATCGTGCTGACCGGGGCCTTCAGGTACTGCATCGTGTCGTAGATCGCGAGGCCGGCGTTGACGATTCCCCCGGGCGAGTTGATGTAGAGGCTGATGTCCTTTTCCGGATCCTCCGAGTCGAGGAAGAGGAGCTGGGCGATCACGAGATTGGCGAGATGGTCCTCGATCGCGTCGCCGAGGAAGATGATCCGCTCCTTCAGCAGGCGCGAGTAGATGTCGTAGGCGCGCTCTCCTCGGCTGGAGGATTCGATGACCATCGGAACGAGCATGCTTGGAACTCCCTGGTGCAGATGCGCCGGTGCGCTACCGGTGATGGGTCGAGGTCAGCTGGCGACCGCCGTGGCATTGATGGAGGCGTTGGCGGCGGCCTGATCGCCTTCGATGGTTGACGACGGCGCGTCTTCGAGATGCGGCAGGCCCGGGTGCTCAGGATGCGCCGCCAACCATTCGTCGATGAGGCCCTCCACGACACGACTTCGTCGGAGCGTGCTGCGAATGTAGGACCGGCCCCGATCGGAGTCGAAGTAGGCGTTGAGCTTGGAGTCGCCCGCGTAGCGCTCGCGCCCTCGCGCGATCTCGCCGTCGACTTCGGCCTCGGGGACCGCGACCCCCTCGGCTTCCGCGACCTTGGAGAGGACGAGGAGGGTGCGGACTCGCTTCTCCGCGCCGGGACGGAAGTCGGCATGGAGATCCGTCTCGGTCTTTTCGACCGCTTTGAGGTAGGCCTCTTCGCCAATACCCTGGCGTGCGAGCGAACCGCGGAGCTCGTCGTGCATCACCTCGACCTCCTGCTCCACCAGGATGTCCGGCAGGTCCAGGGTGGCGTTGGCGACGGCGTACTCGATGATCCGATCGGCAAAGCCGTGGCGAGCCCGATCGAGCGCGTTGCGCTCCAGTCGCGCGCGCACGTCCACTCGAAGTGCCGCGACACCCCCGAAGTCGCCGAGCGTCCGGACGAACTCATCGTTGAGGTCCGGCTGGACCTTCTCACGGAGCTCCTTGAGCTCGACCGCGAAGTGGGCCTGCTTGGCGGCAAGCTCGGCCTCCGGGTAGTCATCGGGAAAAGTGATGTCGAACTCGGCCTTGCCACCCACCTCGAGTCCGAGCAGGTTCGTCTCGAAGCCTGGAATGAGTCGTTCCTGGCCGAGGATCAGGGGCATCCGATCGGAGGTCCCGCCTTCGAACGGCTCGCCATCGCGGGTCCCCACGAACGAGATCACAGCGTAGTCGCCGTCGCGGGCGCCGCGATCCTCGACGGCGGCGAGCGTCGCGTTCTGATCCCGCAACTCCTCGATGACCTGGTCGACCTTCGGGTCATCGATCGTGTCGATCTCCGGCCTGAAGTTGAAGTGCTTGTAGTCGCCGAGCCCAACGTCAGGGCGGACCTGGACCGTGGCCTTGAAGACGAGCGGCTTGCCCTCTTCGGCCTGCACGACCTCCACGTCCGCGTTCGTCAGCGGCAGGATGTCCTGGTCGACGAGCGCCTTGCGGTACGAGTCCTGCACGAGGTGATCGACGGCATCATCGAGAACGGCACCGGGACCCAGGTGTCGCTCGAGCACTGGGCGCGGCGCCTTGCCCGGCCGGAACCCGGGCACGCGGGTGCGTCGCGAGAGGTGGCGGACGGCCTCTCCGATGGCGTGGGCCAGGTCCTCGGGCGGCAGCTCGATCTCGAGCACGACGGAGGAGTTTGGGGCGCGGGTGGACGTGATCTGCATCGCCCGGGAAGTATAGGGCGGAGGCGTGGTCGAAGCCGGAGCGGCCGCGACCGCCTGGATGATGGTTCCTGCTGGTAGGCGAGAGAGGGGTCGAACCTCCACGCCGCTTTCACGGCACCGGCTCCTAAGGCCGGCGCGTCTGCCATTCCGCCACTCGCCCGTGACGGGAGTCTAGCGCCTCCGCTCAGGCACCGGCCGTGCCCGAATCGTCCGTGTCCGTCTCGGCGCTTGGGGCGGCGGCCTTCCGGGTCGCCGCGCGTTCGCGAACCTCCGCGAGGCGAGCCGAGAAACCCTCGTCGTCGGTCCGGAAGAACCAATCGCCGGCCGCCTTCACGGCACGGGTCAGGAGCGGCCTGGCGACGGCCGTCGTGAGCAATGCGGTGACTCCCGCGCGCTCCTTGTTGGCCTGCTTCGAATAGGTCGCGAAGTCGCGCTCGAGCGCGCCGCGCACCTTTTCGCCATCGTCGCCAAGCTCGCGCAGGGTCTTCTCGATCTCGTCGGGGAGCATCCGTTTCGGGAGCGGCGCGGTCGGCCCGCGGACGGCGCGATTGGCGGCTCGGAAGAGCCGCTTCGGTCCACCGAGCACCAGGAATCCTGCGCTCCCCGCGACCGCCGCGGCCTTGGCCGGGCTGCGCCGGATCTTGGCCGGTACGTCGATCGCGGCCCGCGCGGAGGCCTCCAGTGCGTCGAGCTCGTCGCCCAGCGCGGCGCGCGCCGCTAGGACCCGATCCCGGGCGGCATCCGTTTCTGTAGCCACTCGAGTGTCTCCTTGCTGGTCTCGATGGTCTGGGTCGGGTAGTAGCGGTCCTTGAGGCCCTCGGTGTCGACGCCGGTCCTGACGACATCCACGCCCATCAACCCGATCCAGGTCAGATAGCCGACCGTGATCCCGACCGCCGCCCCGACCTGCGGGCCAAAAGTGATTGCGCTGAACGCGCCGAGCAGCGCCCCGGCGACGATGAACCCGGGCACAGTCGCGAGCCGGATGCCGCCGGACCCTCCCATCAGGAATGAAATGGCGATCCCGATCGCGAGGCCGACGAGCACACCCACGAGCAACCCGGCGAGCAGGGGCCGGACCCCGGGGTCGGCCGACAGGCCCACCGACTCGCCGATCCCCATGTAGATCTGGTTCGGCAGCTCCAGCCCGAGCGCCCCGCCAACGGCCAGGGCGACGACCAGCGCAACGAGCAACGAGCGCCCGACTCGGGCGGCCGGAACGCCGACTGCGAGCAGTCCGGCCGTCACGGCGATCCCTACGGCGAGGAGGATCCCGTGCAGGACGCCCCACCCCATCGATCCGAGCAGCCACTCGGCCAGGAAGAGCGAGCCGCCGATGACAGCCAGGAGGCCGGCGACGAGCAGGACCGCGATCGCCAGCGCCGCCAGCGCGACCACGCGCCCGACCTCGCCCGCGATCTCGCCGATCTCGGTTTTGGCCAGATCGATGTGGGCGCGAACCAGTGTGATCGCGGCCTCTCGCGTGGCGCCGATCTGGGCGCGTAGGCTGGGAGCGGGCTTGCGAGCGCCGCCGCGCGACTGAGTGTGAGGCGGGGGGGCCGTGGTCGGATCGTCCAGGGTCGTGCTCCGGCTCCGGGTAAGCGCCGGGACAGGCGCATGGGTCGCCGCGATGATACAGCGCGGTCCGCCGCCTCCGGCACTGCCCGTGGCTCCTGGCCGCGCGCTACGCTGCGGGTCATGGCCCAGTCCCAACCGCGTCGACTTCTGAGCGCCGAGCTCCTCAGTGTCGGGAGCGAGCTGACCGTGGGCGACACGCGGGACACGAATGCGGGCGAATTGGCTCGCTCGCTGACCGCGATGGGCGTCCGGGTAGGACGGCTGACGGCGCTCCCGGACGCGCTCGACGTAGTCACCGAGGCCTTCCTCACCGGCCTCGCCCGTTCCGATCTCATCGTCTCGACCGGCGGCCTGGGCCCCACGCCGGACGACCTGACCCGTGAGTCGATCGCGGCGGCGTGCGACGAAACGCCCCACGTCGACCAGGATCTCGAGGCCTGGCTGCGCGAGTTGTGGAACCGGCGTGGAATGCCGTTCCCGGAGTTGAACCTCAAGCAGGCCTGGCGGATCCCGTCGGCGACGATCCTCCCCAACCCGAATGGGACCGCGCCGGGCTGGCTCGTCACCCGGCCCGATGGTCGCGTGGTCGTCGCGCTGCCCGGCCCACCGCGCGAGATGCGACCGATGTGGGCCGATCGTGCGGTCCCGCTCCTCCTCGCGATAGGGATCGGGACGGAGGTCGCCTCGCGGACCTACCGGCTGACCGGGATCGGCGAATCACAGGTGGCCGACCAGCTTGGCGAGCCACTCCTGCGCGCCACCAATCCAATCGTGGCGACCTACGCTCGGACCGAGGCCGTCGACGTCCGCATCTCCGCCACGGCCGCGCCCCTTCGCTCGGCCGAGGAGCTCGTCGAGGAGTCGGCCGGCATCGTTCTCGACAGGTTGGGCTCGTACGTTTGGGCGACCGGTGAGACGACCTGGAGCGAGGCGATCGGCGCCAGACTTGGCGAGCTCGGCTGGACCCTGGCGGCCGTCGAGATCGGGACCGGCGGCAGTCTCGCCGGACTGCTGGGCGACGCGGAATGGTTCCGCTTCGACGAGATCATCGCCCCGGAGGCGCCGGCCGCCCACTCCCACACCCACGAGGTAGCCGACGATCTGCTCCACTTCGCCCGCCGAGCCCGCGAGCTCGGCGGCGCCGAGGTCGGCGTAGCGGTCCGGGCGCGGCCGCGCACCGGCGACACCGCCGTCTCGATCGCCGTCTCGACGCCATCGGGCGAGCGCGAGGTCCGGCGGGTCGTCTTCCTGACCGGCCCGATTGGCCGGTCGCGATCGGCCCTGGCAGTTGCCGCCTTCCTGCTCGAGACACTCAGAGGGGCAAGTTCTGACGCCTGACCGATACTAAACGCCGTGCGGACGATGTTCGGAATCGTGCTCGTTGGCCTGGCACTCGCGTTGAGCGGCTGCTCAACGTCGGCCCCCGGTACCGGATCGGTCACGAGTGCGCCGCCGACAACGATCACGCCTGAGCCCGATACGAGCCCGCCGGCGAGCCCGAGCGCCGAGTCAACCGGAGCGCCGAGCCCATCTACCTCGGAGGTTGCGACCATGAGTCCACAGCCGTTCACCCTCACCAGCACCGCGTTCGCCGAGGGCGAAGGCATTCCTCGCCGGTTCACCTGCGATGGACAGAACGTCTCGCCCGACATCGCCTGGTCGGGCGCGCCCGACGGGACCCAGGCGCTCGTCCTGATCGTCACTGACCCCGATGCCCGAGACTTCGTCCACTGGCTTGCCTACGACCTGGCGGGCACACAGGCCGGCGGGCTGCCGATCGCGATCTCGGTGTCGCCCGACGCTCCAGCACAGGGCACCAACGACTTCGGCAGGCGCGGATACGGAGGTCCCTGCCCCCCGTCCGGCACGCACCACTACCGGTTCACCCTCGCGGCGCTCGACAAGGTCCTGGAGATCACCGGCGCGCCCAAGGTGCATGACCTGCGGGCGGCAATGGCTGGCCACGTGTTGGCCGAGGCGACGCTGACCGCGACCTATCGCCGGTCGTGACGCTGCGACACTGTCCGATAGCTGACAGCTCGATCGTCGCGTGTGGCCGGCCCGACAAGCCCCCACGCCCTAGGATGTCGCCATGACTGCCAACCCGTCGGGCGGCCTCCGCCTCACCGTGCTTGGGAATGCGAGCGCGGCTCCGCATCTCGATTCGCCGGCGGCCGGCTTCCTGATCGAATGGGAGCGCACGGCGCTCCTCCTCGACGTCGGTCAGGGCGTCGTTCGAGCCCTCCAGGACGTCATGAATCCGTTCGAGCTGACTGCCGTCGTCGTGGGCCACATGCATGCCGATCACTACCTCGACCTGGCCGGCCTCCGGTACCTGTATCCATGGGGAGAGCCCGCGAAGAACCCGCTGCCGGTCCATCTCCCACCCGGCGGGCGGGTCCGATTGGATGCGCTCGCGACGGCGATCTCGGAACGGGTCGGCTTCTTCGACGACGCCTATGCGATCGACGAATACGATCCCACCGAGCCGCTCCAGATCGGGCCGCTGACGATCACCTTCACCCGCGGCCGTCACTACGTCCCGGCCTGGGGTCTCGCGATCGTCGCGCCGGACGGTGCCCGCCTGGCCTACACGGGCGACACGGGCCCGAGCGAGTCGGTCATTGACTTCGTCTGCGACGCCGATCTCCTGCTGGTGGAGGCAGCCCTGCGGCTGTCCTCCCACGACGACCTGGAGCGCGGTCACCTGACCGCCGAGGAAGCGATCGACCTCGCGACGCGCGCCCGCGCCCGATCGGCACGGATCGTCCACTACCCGCCCTCACGCCGGCCGGAGCTCGAGCGGATGTGCGAGGCGGTCGGGAGCTGGATCCGGCCGGCGGTGCCCGGACTGACCATGACGATCAGCCCGGCTGAACCTCAGGAGATGGTCAGGACCGGCTGAGCCGCGGCCTGGGCCGCCCGGACGCTCATCCGTGCGGCGACGGCCTGGGCGACCGCGGTCAATGCCTTCGCCGCCGGTCCGGGCTCACGCTGCGCCACCGCCGGGACACCCACGTCGCCACCCTGGCGAACCGTGACGTCGAGCGGGATCCCGCCGAGATACTCCAGCCCGTGCGCAGCCGCGAATCGCTCGCCACCGCCCCGCCCGAAGATCTCGGTCAGCTCGCCGCAATGCGGGCAGCCAAACGCGGTCATGTTCTCGACCAGGCCCAGGACCGGGACGCTCAACCGCTGGAACATCGCCAGCGCCTTGCCGACGTCGGCCAGCGACACTTCCTGCGGGGTCGTGACCAGCACCGCGCCGGAGATCGGGACGGCCTGCGCCAGGGTCAGCTGCGCATCGGACGTGCCTGGCGGCAGGTCGATCACCAGGTAGTCCAGCTCGCCCCAGTCCACGTCGCGCAGGAACTGCTGGATGGCCCCGCCAACGAGCGGTCCGCGCCAGACGATCGGCTGACCCTCGGGCACGAAGAACTGGATCGAGATGGTCTTTACGCCGTAGCGCTCGAGCGGGGTGATCTTGTTGTTGGCGCTCGCCTTGGGTTGCCCCGCGAGGCCCATCATCATCGGGATGTTCGGTCCGGTGATGTCGGCGTCGAGCAGCCCGACCGAGGCGCCCGCCTGGGCGAGCGCGACCGCCAGGTTGACGCTCACCGTGCTCTTGCCGACGCCACCCTTGCCCGAGGCAACCGCCACGATGTTCTTGACGCCTGGCACGAGCTGCTCGGGCTGGCGCGGCTGCGACCGGCGGACCATCGCGCCCCAGGTGATATCGACCTTCGTCGCCCCGATGGCGCTTAACGCGGCGTTCGTCGTGCGCGTGATCTCGTCCTTGAGCGGGCAGGCGGGGGTCGTCAGCTCGATCATCATCGACAACGCCGAGCCATCGATGACGACGTTCTTGACCATGTTGAGGCTGATCAGGTCGCGCCCGAGCTCGGGCTCCTGGACGGTCCGCATCGCATCGATCACGGCGTCGTGGGTGAGGCTGAGCATCGGTGATCGGGTCCCTTCGCGTGGCGGCAACGGGTGGGGTGTTCTGACGATGAACGCGTCGATATCCTACCGCGACCCCGCGACGAGCGCGCCCGGCGCCAGGGTCGCGCCCGGCGCCCGGCACCATCGCCCTCGCCGTGGAGCCTTGCAATCGCCCCGGAGCCTCGCTCGCCCTGGGCTTTGCATGAAACGCAACCAACGTCGGAGCACCATCGCCGGCCGGCAATTTCCTGATCGTTCGTTGCGTTTCACGCATGCCTCCGGCACGAGCCGATCGCGACGGTCTGGGAAACGCTCGACCCTTCCCTCCCATGCAAGGATTTGGAAAGGGACCGCCCGTGCGCCGACCGTAGTTGCGTTTCGTGCAAGCCGTTGCCGGCGAATTGCCTGTGATGCATGATCCGCCCGGGTCTCGGCCCGACCGAGACGAGCCGCGCCGAGGGCGGCGGACGGAACGGCGGCCACGCCTACGGATTCCGCAGCCCAGCAGGACAAACGCAACGAATCTCGCAGCCCACGTCACGTATCCGCAACGCGCGGCGTTCCTTGACACTCAGAGCTTCGCGACCATATCCTCGCCCCCACCCCAGCCTTGCGATGGCAGGCATTTCTTGTTTCGTTTGGAGTGCGAACGATCGTGCCTTCGATCGACGTCAGGCTCGTGGACGTGGTCAAGAAGTTCGGCGAGACGGTCGCCGTCGACCACATCGACCTCGAGGTCCAGGACGGCGAGTTCTTCAGCCTCCTGGGTCCATCCGGCTGCGGCAAGACCACGACACTGCGGATGATCGGCGGCTTCGAAGCCCCCACGTCGGGCCTCATCCAGCTCCAGGGCGAGGATGTCACCTGGCTGCCGCCCTACAAGCGCAACGTCAACACGGTCTTCCAGAACTACGCGCTCTTCCCACACCTCACCGTTTACGAGAACGTCGCGTTCGGGCTGCGCCGCAAAGGAGTCAAGGACGCCAACGTCAAGGGCCGGGTGACGGAGATGCTCAAGCTTGTCGAGCTGCCCGGCTTCGAAGCTCGCAAACCCACCCAGATATCCGGCGGACAGGCGCAGCGCGTCGCGCTGGCGCGGGCGCTGATCAACCGGCCCGCGGTTCTGCTCCTCGACGAACCGCTGGGCGCTCTGGACCTGAAGCTTCGCAAGCAGATGCAGGTCGAGCTGAAGCGAATCCAGCAGGAGGTCGGGATCACCTTCATCTATGTGACCCACGACCAGGAAGAGGCGATGACGATGTCCGATCGAATCGCCGTCATGAACCGGGGCCGCTACGAACAGCTCGGCGAGCCCGAGAGTCTCTACGAGCGACCCACGACGCGATTCGTGGCGAGCTTCCTCGGCATCAGCAACCTGTTGCCCGGAGCCGTCCAGGGGAGTGATGGAGCGTACGCCTCCGTGCTCCTCGCCGACGACAGCCGTGTCCGCGCCCCCCGGGCGCTGGTTGGCGACGATGCCACGGTCAACGTCGGGGTGAGACCGGAGAAGATCCGGCTGCACGACGACAAGGCCGAGCCGCCCGCCGGTCACAACCATCTGCGGGGCGTCGTGCGCGACGCCTCTTACCTCGGCGTGAGCACCCAGTACCTGGTCGAGGCGCGAGGAGGCGCTCGGATCATGGTCTACGAGCAGAACGTCGAGCGAGCCACCAAGGCTGAGCTGTGGGCCCCGGGCGAGGCGGTCCAGCTGACCTGGTCGCCGGATCACACCTTCGTGGTCCACGACGATCCGGGTCAGCCGTCCGTCGAGTGACACCCGAGATCCCGAGAATCCATCGAAGGAGCCACATGAACGAGCAGCATCCGTCAGCGCCGCGATTGGTCTCTCGTCGAAACTTCGTCCAGGGCACGGCCATGGCGGGCTTTGCCGCCTTCCTGGCGGCCTGCACCGGAACGAAATCCGGGGCGTCGCCGAGCGAAGCCGCCTCCGCCGCCGCTGCCTCCACCGAGCCATCCACGGCGCCGTCCGCGGCGCCGACCGAGAAAGTCGTGACGGGTCCCCTCAAGTTCGCCAATTGGCCGGCCTACATCGACCAGACGACCGAGGCCGACGCGGCGACCGGTCTCCTGCCGGCCGGCTCATCCAAGACCCTGGAAGATTTCCAGACCACGTACGGCGTGCAGGTGGACTACGAGGAGAAGATCGGCGACAACCCGACCTTCTTCGAGACGATCCGTCCGGCCCTCGCCGGTGGGCTCCCGACCGGCTGGGATCTGGTCGTCCTGACTGACTGGATGGCGGCCAGGATCATCGCCAAGAGCTGGGCCGAGCAGATCGACCAGGAGAATGTCCCGAACTGCGCCAACAACCTGCGCGACGCGATGCGCGGCCAGACCTGGGACACAAACAACGACTTCCACTATCCATGGCAGTCGGGGATGACCGGGATCGGCTACAACGCCAAGACCCTGGCCGCCAACAAGATCGCCGAGCCGACCAAGATCGCCGACCTCTGGTCAATTCCGGCTGACAAGCTCACCTTCCTGACCGAGGCACGCGACACCTTTGGCCTCGGCCTGCTCAAGCTCGGTATCGACCCGGATCCGGCGAAGGTCACCAGCGACGACCTTAAGAAGGTCGCCGACGATATGCAGCCACTCGTGGACAAGGGCCTGCGCTTCACGGGCAACGAGTACCTGCAGGACTTCGGTCAGAAGAAGGTCTGGGCGGCGTTCGTCTGGTCCGGCGACCTGGCCTCCTCGGGCGGCGAGGACGACAAGTTCGCCTTCCCGGAAGAAGGCACGATGATCTGGACGGACAACATGCTCATCCCCAAGGGGGCGGTCAACAAGTACACCGCCGAATTGATGATGAACTACTGCTACGACCCAGCCGTCGCGGCCCAGATCGCCGATTACGTCTACTACGTCTCGCCGGTCAACGGCGCGAACGAGAAGATCAAGGCGCTCGATCCGGGCGCCGAGACCAACCCGCTCCTCTTCCCGACCGCGGAGATCGTGGCCAAGCAGCACAACTTCCAGTTCCTCTCCGACGAGCTCGAGTCCACCCTGAACGACCTCTTCGCGACCCTCTCGGGCCTCTAAGCGACCCAGGCGGATCACGATGACGGCGCATCCGACGGCCCGGCCCGGCCCCGGTCTCCGGGGTCGGCTGGCCCGGGGGCTGCCGTACCTGCTGCTGGCGCCGGGTCTCATCTGGCTGACGGTTTTCTATGTCCTGCCGGCGATCCAGATGTTCACCTATTCGATCTCGACGGGATCGGTTGAGAACGGCTACACGATCACGCTGTCGGCGGATGCCTATTCGGAGGCGCTTGGCAAGTTCGGCAAGCAGTTCGTGAACTCGATCCTGTACGGCGGAATCGCAACGATCCTGACCCTGCTGATCGGGTTCCCGGTTGCCTACACGATTGCGTTCCGTGGCGGTCGCTACAAGAACCTGATCCTGTTCCTGGTCATCGCCCCATTCTTCACGAGCTTCCTGATCCGCACGATCAGCTGGAAGATCCTGCTCGGCGACGAGGGTCCGATCCTGGCGCCGCTCAAGCATACGTTCGGCCTCCTGCCGGGCACCTTCAGCATCCTGGGCACCCCGGTTGCCCAGGTGGCCGGGATCACCTACAACTTCCTGCCGTTCATGATCCTGCCGCTCTACGTGGCCCTCGAGAAGATCGACATCCGGCTGATCGAGGCTGCCGAGGACCTCTACGCGAACCGCAGCGCCGCGTTCCGTCGGGTGACCCTCCCCCTGGCGCTCCCTGGCGTCTTCGCAGGCTCGCTGCTGACGTTCATTCCGGCGATGGGCGACTACATCAACGCCGAGCTGCTCGGCAACCCGAGCACGAGGATGATCGGCAACGTCATCCAGAATCGGCTGCTGGTGCAGAACGACTATCCGGTCGGCTCGGCGCTCTCGTTCCTGCTGATGGCCGGCATCCTGGTCGCTGTGGCGGTCTATGCCCGGCTGCTGGGCACCGAGCAGCTCACCGGCTGATGGCGACCACGATGCCCAAGGTTCCGGCCAGGCCCCTGGCGATGACGGCGCCGCGCGGCTCCCTCGGGCAGCGGCTTGCACCGCGGATCCTGCCCGCGTTCACCGCGCTGGCCATCATCTATCTGATGGTCCCGATCGTGGTGATGATCGTCTTCTCGTTCAACAAGCCCGAAGGCAAGTTCAACTACACCTGGAACGAGTTCTCGCTCAACGGCTGGCTCCACCCGTTCGACTGGCCGGGGCTGGGCGACGCGGTCCGGACGAGCCTGCTGATCGCGGTCCTGTCGACCATCTTCGCCACGATCATGGGCACGATGGTTGGACTGGCGCTCACCCGTTACCAATTCCGCGGTCGCGGCGCCCTCAACGGGATCATCTTCCTGCCGATGGCGACGCCGGAGATCGTGCTCGGGGCCAGTATGCTGACGCTCTTCGTGGCGACCGCCCTGCCGCCGCTGTCTGGCAGCGTCCCGACCCTCTATCCGACCGGCTTCGCGACGATCCTGATCGCCCACATCATGTTCAACATCAGCTACGTGGTGGTCACCGTGAAGGCGCGACTGGCCGGCTTCGATCGGCGGCTGGAGGAGGCGGCCATGGACCTCGGGGCGAACGAGCTGACGACCTTCTGGAAAGTCACCTTCCCCCTGATCCTGCCTGGCGTCATGGCGGCCGCGCTGCTCGCGTTTAGCCTCTCGATCGACGACTTCGTGATCACCAACTTCGTGTCCGGCACGACCAACACGTTCCCGATCTGGATCTACTCGATCCAGCGCAATGCGCTGCCCGTGCAGATCAACGTCATCGGCTCGATCATCTTCCTCGGCGCCGTGGGGTTGGTCGGCCTGACCTCCCTCCGATCGGGCCGCGCCGCCCGCATCCGCTGATCCTGGAGACTCCACCATGCTCGAGACCCAGAGCCGCACCCAGTCGTCGCCCCTCCCCGACCACTCGGTCGTGCCGCCGGTCTGGGGCAGGATCACCAATCTCGACGTCGATCGCGGCGAGGGCTCCTGGCTGATCACCCGCGATGGCGAGCGCTACCTCGACTACTCGTCCGGGATCGGGGTCACGAACACAGGCCACGCTCATCCACGGGTCGTGGCAGCGGTCGCCGCGCAGGCCGCGAAGCTGCTCCATGGGCAGCAGAACATCCTGTATCACGAGCCAGGGCTGCGGCTCTACGACCGGTTGCGCGGCCTGCTCCCTGGCGGTCCCTGGCAGGCCTTCCTGTCGAACTCGGGCGCCGAAGCGGTGGAGGCGGCGGTCAAGCTGGCGCGCGTCGCGACCGGACGCCCGGCGATCCTCGCCTTCCGCTACGGCTATCACGGCCGGACCGCCCAGACCATGGCGCTGACGACGGCCAAGGACGTCTACCGCGGAGCGTTCGAGCCGCTGCCCGGCTCCGTCTACCACACCGCCTACCCGTATTGCTATCGGGCGCCAGGCGGCGCCCACTCACCCGACGCCTGCACCTGCGACTGGGAGGCGCAGCTCGATCTGACCTTCCACCAGCTCATCTACCCGGATCGGGTCGCGGCGGTCATCATCGAGCCGGTCCTGGGCGAGGGCGGCTACCTCGTCCCGCCACCCGGCTTCCTGCCGCGCCTGCGCGAGATCACGCGACAGCACGGGATCCTGCTCATCGCCGACGAGGTCCAGACCGGCTTCGGGCGGACCGGCGAGATGTTCGCCGTCCAGCACTGGAACGTGGAGCCGGACATCCTGGTGATGGCCAAGGGGATCGCGTCCGGGTTGCCGCTCTCGGGGATCGTCGCCCGTGCCGAGCTGATGGCGCAGTGGAAGCCAGGCACCCACGGCGGGACGTACGGCGGCAACGTGGTGTCGTGCGCGGCGGCGAACGCGACCCTCGACGTGATCGAGGATGAGGGGCTGGTTGCGAACGCCCGCGAGCGCGGGGCGCAGTTCCTCACTGGACTTCGCGCGCTGACGGGTCACTGTCCATCCATCGGCGATGCTCGCGGGCTGGGTCTGATGGTCGCGATCGAGCTGATCAAGCCGGGCGTCGGCGACGGCCGAGTTCCGGATCCGGACCTGACCAAGCGGATCCAGGCCGAGGCGCTGGCTCGCCGGCTGATCGTCCTGACGGCAGGCACGTACGTGAACGTGATCCGGATCATCCCGCCGCTCGTGACGACCGCCGATGAAGTGGGGCTCGCCCTGTCGATTCTCGACGAGAGTCTGGCGGCAGCCGGCGCCTGAACGGATGATTCCGGCGTGACCGACCCGGTCGCCGTGGCGGCAGAACCGTACGACTCGACCGCGGCGGTCGAGGGGGTCATGCGTTGGCTCGAGCGGTGGGGCTGGGACGCCATCCCGCATGGACCGATCCCGCCGGCGGATCCCACCTCATTGCGGACGGCGAGGTCCGAGGCGGAGGCCGCGGCGACGGCTTCGGGACGAGCCGGCGCGCTGCGTGACCTTCGCCGCTCGATCGTCGACTGGGCCCTCGCCCAGTACCGAGCCGCCGGCCTCGGCGCCGTCTACTTCAGCGGCGCGCTCGAGCCCCCCGAGCAGCGACTCGAGGCGATCGAGGTCCTGATCGATGCGGCGACGGCCAACCTGCTCGGCGACGTGTTGCCCGAGGAAGCCAGCTCGACCTTGCTCGGGCGGTTCGACGTGTGGGTCGGCGGGCCCATCTTCCGCATCGAGCGGGAGGACGCCTGATGGGACCCGAACCCACGGCGCTCCTCGCGATCGCCGGCCTGATCCTGATCAAGGAGGCCGGCGTGCCGATTCCCGTGCCGGGTGATCTCGTGGTCATCGGCGCGGGAGTGGCGGCGAATCGCGGCGACGTTGACCCGCTCGTCGCGCTCGTGGCGATCATCCTTGCGAGCATTGCCGGTGGAATCGTCCAGTACGGTTTGCTTCGGTCGGTGGCGCGGCCGGCCCTGCTACGCCTGCTCCGCAGAATGGGATCTGCGGAGCGGGTCGATCGCCAGACCGAGCGCCTTCGCCGGGGCGGGGCGAGGTCCGTCGCCGTGGCGAGATCCACGCCGGGGGTGCGAATCGTGGCGATCGCGGCAAGCGCCCTGGCCGGCGTGCCGCCCGTCGCATTCGCGGGTGGTCTGGCGGTCGGCAATGCCCTGTTCATCGGCGCCCACTTCGGGCTCGGCTATCTCCTCGGGGAGCCGGTCGTGGCCGTCGTCGGCGGGGCGCTTGGGCCGCTCGCGATCGCGGCGGTCGGACTTGGGCTCGTCGGCGCGATCGGTTGGGTCGTGCTCGGGCGGCTTCGCGGGCTCCGGCCGGCACCCGCGCTCCCGACGGCCCTTGCCTGGGCTGACGCGTGCTGCCCGGCCTGCCTCGGTGCGGCAGCTCTCGAGCGAGGAGGCTGATCCGGCGGCCTACCCGCGAAGGCGAGCCAGCACCTCGTCGTGGAGCGGGCCGTTCGTGGCCAGGACGGTCCCGGAGTGGATCGTTCGCTCGCCTTCGAGATCCGTGAGTCGTCCGCCCGCCTCCTCCACGATGACCAGCGGCGCGGCCAGGTCCCAGCTCTTGGGGCCGACCTCGACCATCGCCTCAGCGGCTCCCTCGGCGACCAGGGCGTAGCCCCAGAAGTCGCCGAACCCGCGGTCGCGCCAGACATCCGCGATCAGCCGCGCGAAGCCGGGCGCCGCACCGCTTTCCGCGATCTCCTGGGCCGAGCCGTAGAGCAGGTGCGCCTCCGCCAGGTTGCTGACCCGTGATACGCGTATGCGCCGTCGCTTCCCCGCATCGGAACCAATCGCGGAAATCGCCCAGGCTCCCCCACCGCGCCGGGCGAACCAGCGGCCGCCGAGCGCCGGTGCGCTCATCACACCAACCTGCAGCTCCCCATCAGCCTCGACAGCAAGGAGCGTCCCGAAGAGCGGCACGCCACGCATGAAGTTGTGGGTCCCGTCGATCGGATCGATGTACCAGCAGACGCTCCCCCGCCCGGCCTCCGCGCCGTATTCCTCGCCCATCAGGCCGTGGTCCGGATAGGTCAGCGCAATCCGCTCACGGATCCGCCGTTCGATGGCCTGATCGGCCTCGGTCACAAAGGAGCGGTCGGGCTTGGTGTCGATGACCAGGTCGCGCCGGAAATGCCGCAGCGCCAGCTCGTCGGCCTCGTCGCAGCACTCCAGGGCGAACGCCAGCCACGTCTCGAGCTCCGCTTCGCTCCGGCTCACGATCGGATCCGCGAGCCAGTCGGGTCGTAGAGCGGCTCGCGCGCGACCTCGAAGCCGATCCACTCGCCGAAGACTTCCACCTCGCCACGGGTCCCGATCGCCGCCCGCTCCGGCGGCAGGTAGGCGTAGGCGATGGAGCGTTCGACCGCGAAGCCATAGCCGCCGGACGTGACCCGCCCGACGACGGCACCGTCGACGCGCACCGGCTCGTTGCCGAGACACACCGATCGCGGGTCGTCCAGGACGAGGCATCGGAGCCGCTTCCTGGGCCCGGCCGCCTTGGCGGCAACGAGCGCATCGCGGCCCAGGAACGCAGGCTCCTTGTCCAGGGCGACCGCGAAACCGAGCCCGGCGTCGAAGGGCGTCTCGTCGGGCGTGATGTCGCTCGACCAGACTCGGTAGCCCTTCTCGAGCCGGAGCGCGTCGATCGCGCGGTAGCCGGCCGCGACCAGGCCGTGCGGCTGACCGGCATCCCAGAGCGTCGTCCACAGGGCCCGGCCGTATTCGGTGGGCGCGTACAGCTCCCAGCCGAGCTCGCCGACATAGGTTACCCGCAAGGCCAGGACGGGAGCGGAGCCGACGGTGATCTCGCGAGCGGCAAGATACGGAAAACCGGCATCGGAGACATCGTCCCGCGCGACCGACGACAGGATGTCTCGCGCCCGCGGCCCCCATAGACCGAAGCAGACCCGGCCGGCCGTCCCGTCTCGCAGTCGCACGGAGCCGTCGTCCGGCAGGTGCTGGCGCAGCCAGGCCGCGTCATGGTTGCCGACCGCCGTCCCGGTCACGAGGAGATATCTGTCAGGCGCCAGGCGGGTCACCGTGAGATCGGCCTGGATCCCGCCGCGCCGATCGAGCAGCTGGGTGTAGACGATCGAACCCACCGGGCGATCGATCTCGTTGGCGCACATCCGTCCGAGAAAGGCGGTCGCACCGGGGCCTTCGATCTCCAGCTTGGCGAACGAGGTTTCGTCAAACAGACCGGCCGCCCGACGGGTCGCCAGCGCCTCGGCACCGATCGCCGGCGACCAATGCATCCCCGCCCAACCGCGCGGCCGGAGAGCTTCGTCGCCGGCGGGCGCGTTCGACTCGAACCAGTTGGGGCGCTCCCATCCCGACTTCTCGCCGAACGTCGCACCGAGGTCCTTCAAGATCTCGTAGGTCGGCGAGGTCCGCAGCGGCCGGCCCGCGAGGCGCTCCTCGTTCGGGTAGTGGATGTCGTAGTAGGTCGCGTACACCTCGGTCGTGCGCGCCAGCGTGTAGGCCCCCGATCGGTAGGCGGCGCCGAACCGCCGGATGTCCATCTTCCAGAGATCGAGCTCGGGCTCGCCCTCGGCGATCCAGGTCGCCATCTGGCGGCCGATTCCGCCAGCGCCGGCGATCCCATGGGCACAAAAGCCGGCGGCCACGAAGAAGCCGCGAACCTCGCTCTCGCCCAGGATGAACTCGTTGTCCGGAGTGAACCCTTCGGGCCCGTTGATCATCCGGTTGATCCCCGCATCCCCAATGGCCGGCACTCGCCGGACGGCGCCGTCCATGATCTCGGCGAAGCGCGGCCAGTCGGGCGCCAGCAGCTTGCCGTTGAAGTCGGGTGGAACGCCGTCGAGCGACCATGGCGCGGGATGGCGCTCATAGCCGCCCATGCACAGCCCACCGACCTCCTCGCGGAAGTAGACCAGGTTGTCAGGATCGCGGAGCTGGGGCAGGCCGGCGTGGACGCCCTCGATCGGCTCGGTGAACAGGTACTCGTGGGCCATCGGAATGATCGGCACGTTGACCCCGACCATCCGCCCGATCTCCGGCGCGAACATGCCGCCGGCGTTCACAACCACGTCGGCACGGATCTCCGAGCGCTCGCCCTTGATTTCGACGGTAACGCCGGTGACGCGACCGCGCTCCTGGCCGATGCCGACGGCGCGGGTGTGCGTCCGGATCTGCGCCCCACGGGATCGCGCCCCGGCGGCCAGCGAGAGAGCCAGCCCCGATGGGTCGAGCCAACCGTCGGTCGGGAGGTAGACCGCACCAAGGACGCCGTCGATCGACATCAGCGGGAAGAGGGCCTGGGCCTCCGTCCCGCTGATCAGCTCGAGCGACAGGCCGAAGGTCTTGGCCCAGCCGGCCTGACGGCGAAGCTCCTCGAAACGCTCGGGGGTTGAGGCCAGGCGGAGCGAGCCGACCTCGTGCCACGAGGGGTCGGTCCCGGTCTCGGCGGCAAGGCGCCGATAGAGGTCGGACCCGTACATCATCATCTTGGTCAGGGTCACCGAGCTGCGGAGCTGCCCGACGAGGCCGGCCGAGTGGAACGTCGAGCCGGAGGTCAGCTCCGCCCGATCGACCAGGATCACGTCGGTCCAGCCGAGCTCGGTCAGGTGGTAGGCGATGGAGGTCCCACCGACGCCGCCACCGATGATCACCGCCCGGGCGTGCTCAACCATCCTCGTGGGCGCTCCTGCTGCGCTGACCCTCCGATCGACAGCCGACAGCGTAGCCGTTGCCTGAGGCGCTTGAGCCGCGTGCTCGCGCGCCACGACGGGTGGGGCCGGCACGCTCGACGGGCGGTTGCCGACACCCTTCGGGCGGCAAGCATTCCTGGCACGCTTACGGTTGGGGGTTCGGGGTCGATACCGGTGGCGCCCCGATCCCGGCGACGCTCGGGATACGGCTCTCCAAGCGTGAATCGCCGCCGCGTCAGAGTTTTGTGGCTGCCGTTCACCCAGGGATAAGACTGCTGGGAATATCGGCGCCCAGAACGCTCGGGGCGTGGGTCGGACGAAAGGAGCCGCCGACGACGAGGGCGGCCGCTGCGCTACCCTCCGGCGAGGAGGGCCGATGGGCAACGCAATCCCGACGATCGAGCAGGTCATCGCGGCGATCCCGGACTGGCGCGGTCGAACGGTCACCGCCGAGGTCATCCCGGCCGGCCTGACGAACACCAACTACCGGGTCGAGGTTCACGGCACGCCCCACTTCGTCCGGATTCCCGGTGCCGCCACGGAGCTGCTCGCGGTCGATCGTGCCAACGAGCTGCACAACACACGAGCCGCGGCTGCGGCCGGCGTGGCACCTCGGGTCCTGTATGCGCTGCCCCAGTGGGACGTCTTCGTCCTCGAATGGCTGTCGGCGCGCACGATGTCCAACGGCACGTTCCAGGAATTGGGAATGCCGGATCGCATCGCGGAGGCGCTGCGGCGGCTCCACGCCGGACCCCGCTTCCAGAATGACTTCGACATGTTCCGGCTCACCGAGCGCTACCTGGCCGTCGTCGACGAGCGCGCGATCCCGGTTCCGGCCGGGTATCGGACCAGGATGGACCGGATCCCGCCCATCGAGGAGGCCCTCGCCGCCAATCCGCTCCCCACGGTTCCCTGCCACAATGACCTGCTGGCCGAGAACTACCTCGACGACGGCGAACGCCTCTGGATCGTCGACTACGAGTACAGCGGCAATGACGATCCGACCTTCGAGCTCGGCAACACCTGCCAGGAGCTGGGCTTCGACCAGGACCGGATCGCCGAGCTCTGCGCGGCCTACTTCGGCGAGGCCTCCCCTGCCCTGCTGGCCCGGATGCGGCTGCAGATGATCATGTCGGACGTCGGCTGGACCCTGTGGGCCGCCATCCAGGCACGGATCTCGACGATCGACTACAACTTCATGGGCTGGGCCGAGGAGCGCTGGAGACGCGCGTCGGCGAAGCTCGATGGCCCCGAAATCGAGGTCTGGCTGCGCGAGGTCCGCGGGTAGGACACTCACGACATGGA
Organism: uncultured Anaerolineaceae bacterium; assembly: GCA_964385975.1. Classification (GTDB taxonomy): domain Bacteria; phylum Chloroflexota; class Limnocylindria; order Limnocylindrales; family CSP1-4; genus SPCO01. The sequence goes on from CAYLSK010000026.1 coordinate 20,128, forward strand.
ACGGCCCGGACGACGTGGTCGTCCGGGCCCTTATCGCGCCAAGGTTTACCCGACAGTCACTCCGGTGGGATCTGCTTGAACGCGAAGTCGACGTTGATGCCCCTGGATCGGCGCGCGTACTTCGTGGCGAGGTACCACACTGCCGAGACGGCCAGGATGACCAGCACCACGTTGTGGGCGAGATCGGTCGTCAGCCCCAGCTGGGCGTTGAAGATGAACAGCAACTCGAACAGGACACCGGCCACGAACCCGATGATCCCGACCACGGTCACCAGCGGGTAGCCGCCGATCTTGTAAGCGGACCCCGGCGAGGCCTCGTAGAGCGCCTTCGCCCGGAACGGGAGGAGAGCGCCGGCGAGCGAGGTCGCCACGAAGACGTAGCCGCAGGCGAACGTGACGCCGAGCGTCAGCGACGTCCACGAGACGAGGCTGTCGGCATTCCCGTAGGCGAACTTGCTGTAGAGGAAGATGACCGGCAGGCTCGCCACGAA
>CAYLSK010000027.1:0-20440 GCA_964385975.1 uncultured Anaerolineaceae bacterium
CGCACGTAGTCGATGCTCTCGCCCTTGAACCAGCTCGCATCGGGCGCCGAAAAGCCCTGCTTCGCGCCCTCGATGATCTCCTGGGGCATGTAGCGGCCCAGGGCCTTGCGGAGCACGAGCTTGCCGTCGCTGGTCTTGTCGAAATACTTCGCGGTCTTCGGCCCCGGCTCGTTTTCGTCCATCCGTACCACCTCGCTGAGGTTGCCCAGCTTGAACCGCACCGGGGTGCGCATGGCGAAGTCGACGAGATCGTTGTCGAGGAACGGCAGCCGGGTCTCCAGGCCGTGGGCCATGCTGAGCTTGTCTTCGACGACGAGAAGCCCGTGAAGGAATGTCTTGGCCTCGAAGTACAGGGAGTGGTTGATGTAGTCCTCGGGGCGGGTGAGATTTTCGGCGTGGCTGCTGAAAACGTCGCGGAAGATGTCGCGGGTCCAGACGTGCTCGACCTCTGGCTTAATGGGCGCCAGAACCCGCCAGAGGTCGCGATTGGGTATGAGCCGCTGCCAGTACCGGTAGTACTTGTCGATGTAGTGCTCGAAGTCGTCGTTGACGACGGCCCTGTAATAGCGCCAGGGATAGCCGGCGAACAGTTCGTCCCCTCCCGAGCCCGACAGGACCACCTTGCCGAAGCGGCTGGCGAGCCGCGCGGCGTAGAAATTGGGGTAAGACTGGCCGACGCGCGGCTCCTCGAGGTGCCACACAAGCCGTGGCAGGCAGCGCTCCATGTCCCCCGATTTCAGCACCATCTCGTAATGCTCGGTGCCGAACCGGTACGACATGATCTCGGACTTGTGCCGCTCGTCGAAGGCGAGCTCGATGCCCGAGGCCGAGCTGAGATCGAAGCCCACCGTGAACGTCTTCAGCTCCGGCAGTTGGGTGGCGGCCATGGCGGTGATGGCGCCGGAGTCCATGCCGCCGCTCAGGTACGAGCCGATCTCGACGTCGCTCACGACCTGGCGGCTGACGGCCTGCCGAAGAAGGCGGTCCAGCTCCATCACGTACGCGGTCTCGTCGGCACCATTCTCGACCTCGGCGAACTCGAAGTCCCAATAGCGGAGGGGCAGCAGAGCGGCATCGCCGCGCCGCGCCCTTAAGAACGTGCCCGGCGGCAGGATGCGCACGTCCGCGAACAGCGTACGGTCGGTAAAGAAGTTCTGGAACGTCAGGTATTCGACGAGGCCTTCCTTGTCGAGCTGGGTGACGAAGCCTGGATGCTCCCGGAACGCCTTGATCTCCGACGCGAACAATAGTGTCGTCCCGCAGGTGACGTAGTAGAGGGGCTTGATCCCATAGCGGTCGCGCGCGAGGAACAGCTCGCCCAGCTCGCTGTCCCAGATGGCGAACGCGAACATGCCATTGAAATGCTGCAACGCATGCTCGCCCCAGCGTGCAAAGGCCTGGAGCACGACCTCACTGTCGGTGCGAGAGTGGAACTGGACGCCGAGCGCCTCCAGACGCGCGCGGATCTCGCGAAATTTGTAGACCTCGCCATTGTAGCTGATGGTGTAGCGACCGTCGGCGGTCGCCATGGGCTGGTGTCCGGCGGGCGAGAGGTCGATGACGGCGAGCCGTCGGTGGCCGAGCCCGACGCAGCCGTCGACGTAGACCCCTTCGCCGTCGGGTCCGCGGTGCGCCAACGCATCCGTCATGCGCTGGAGCACGGCGACGGACGCGGGCTTGCCGTCGCGATTCATGATGCCGACGATCCCGCACATCGCCTCAGCCGCGGACAGCGGCCGCACCTACGCCGGCGAAGGCGCGCAGCGTCAGGTCCAGCCCGAAATCGAAGGGGGTGAAGGCCAGACCGGGGAGAATCGCACGCAAACAACGAGTGTCCGCCGCGAGCCACTCGGGCACACCCGCGGCTTTCTCGAGCACGGCTTCGCGCCCGAGTCCGGCCGCGATTCGGGCAACGACATCGGCGAGCGTAAGCCGTTCAGGTCCGGCCACATTGACGACGAATGTATTCTCCGGCAGGGCTGTCTCGGTGAGGCGCGCGAGGGCGCCCGCGCAGTCCTCGCCGTAGATCGGCGTCATGGTCGGCCCCACGCCCTGGTCGAGCCGGATGGGCTGGCCGGCCACGACCCTGTCGATCATGTTGGCGATGAGCATGCCACGTTGACCAGGACCGTAAACGGTGAACAGCCGCGCGATGACACATGTGAAGAATTGTGCGTACTGTCGCACGAGGTTCTCCGCGTTGAGTTTGCTCGCCGCGTACAGCGACCTTGGTACGCATGGATGCGTTTCGGCGAGGTCGCCTGGCGAGTCTAACGCCGCGTAGACGCTGCCCGTCGACGCCTGGACGAAGCGACGCACGCCGTTCCGCCGGGACCACTCGAGCAGTTCGAAGACCGCGGCCTCGTTGACCAGGAACATGTCCCGGGCGCCGTCCGGGAAGTCGCGGAAGCGCCCCGACTGCGCCAGCGAGACGACGACGTCGGCGGGCCCGTCGAGGGCCGCCGTCCAGCCCGGTTGGCTGAGGTCCGCGCGCACGAACTCGACGGCCTCAGGCGCGGGGAAAGGCGAGCGGACGACCGCGCGCACGCGCTCCCAGGCGGGGGATCGCAACAGCGACCGTCCCACGAACCCGCCGGCACCCGTCACCAGGATCGTGGTCACGGCCACTTCCTATCGATCCACCCGCGGACGACATGCCCCCTCGCCCCAGGGGTGTCGCGGTGCTCATCGAACCTTCCGCGCAGAGAGGTAGACAACGCTCCGATGGCCGTCGTCTTTCCACGGGTAGCGCCTGAAGCTGGCGAGCGAAAGGTGACCGATGGCTCCGAGCAACTCGTATTCGCGAAAGTGATGAAAGTGCACATGGTCGCCGTGTAGATCGGCGCGATCGGTCCACACGAGGCTCGCCACAAAAAGCGTACCACCAAGCTTCAGCACACGGCAAGCCTCGTCGATAGCGCGGTGCCAATCGAACACATGATCGAGGCTCGTGAGCAAACACACCGCATCGATCGATCCATCGGCCAGAGGAAGGAATTCGGCCATGCCGACAAGGCGGAACGGCCCCGCGTCGCCATAGAGCGGGTCGAGGCCAAGGTATACGGTCCCCGCCGGGAACAACTCGGCGGACAAGATCGGGTCGTCGCAGCCCACATCGAGGACGATCCCCTGCGCACCGCTCATGAGATCCCGCGTCCAAGCGAGATGACGCTGAAACCACGGGTTGTCGCGCGGGCTGTTGTGCTCCGGGTAATGCTGCTTGATGGCGGTGATCAGGAGATACTGGGCGAAACTGTCGCTGTAGTGGCCCCAGGGAACCTCGAGCCGGTCGGGGCCGAGATAAGCGTGCGCCTGCGCCGGGAACAGGACGGGAAGCCCCGCGCGGATCGGGAAACACTCGCATCCATTCCGGCTCACCAGGACATCACCGCGCAGCACGAGTGGCCTGCGCGTGTCGGGCGAGACGAGCAGCGGCAACGCTTCGACCAAGGTCGCCAGGCGGGCGCCGAACCGCGTCTCCAAAGAACTTGCCATGGCTGGGGGAACCCAGCGATCGGCGCCACCCAGGTCTCCCTTCGTCATGGCACGGCCGTCGCGGCCTTATTCCCATGGCGCCAGGCGATGAGCTCCTGCAGTCCCTCCCTGAGCCCGACCGTGGCCTCGAAACCGATCTCGTCCCGTGCCCGCTTCGGGCAGCCGATCCGGTTCTTCACGAAGGTCAGGCCGGCGGGCTCGTGCCGAATGGGCAGGTTGGATCCGGTCATCTCTAGGAGTAGCTCGGCCAGTTCCTTGATCGTCGTGCGCTTGCCGGTGCCCACGTTGTAGAAACGGTCCGCGGTATCGGCACGCATGGCGCACACGTTCGCACGGGCACAGTCCTCGACGTAGACGAAGTCGTAGGCTTGGTTTCCGTCGCCATAGACCTCCGGTGCCTCGCCCCGATCGAGCCGGTCCAGCATCCTCATGATGACCGCGATGTAGGCGCCCTGGTAATCCTGGCGCGGGCCGTACACGTTCATATAGCGCAACCCGACGTAGGGCAAGCCGAAGCGGTGATGGAAGGCGCGCGTCATCGCCTCGCCCGCGATTTTCGTGGCGCCGTAGAAGTTCGTGTTGTTGAAGGGATGGTCCTCGGTCATCGGCTCCTCGACCGCATCGCCGTAGACCGACGCGGACGAGGAGTACACGAGCCGCTTGATGCCGCTCTGGACGCACGCCTCGATGACGTTGAACGTGCCTCGGACGTTAACCTCGAAGGCCGAGCGGGGGTAGTCGTGGCAGTGCAGGAGCCAGAGCGCGGCGAAGTGGAAGACGCCGTCCATGCCCCTCATGGCTACGGCGAGGATGTCGGTGTGCGTGATGTCGCCCCCGGCCTCGAACAGGCGCACGCGGGGGTCGCGCAGGGCCAGCGCTAGGTTTGCCAGTCGGCCCCGGACAAAATTGTCGAAGACCACGACCTCGGCCACGTCGTAGCGCAACAAGGCATCGACGGTGTGGGATCCGATGAGCCCGGCGCCGCCTATGACAAGCAGTTTCTTGCCACGCAGGTCCATGGGTCTAGTCGCCCGCGTCCCAGGCTCCCGGGAACTGGCCGCGCCCCCATCCCGACGTTGCGCGGTTCATGCCGCGGCCGCTCTGATGACTGCCTCGGCGATGCGGTCGATCTGGTCGGCAGCGAGATAGGGGTGCATCGGTAGGCTGAGGATACGCTTCGACAAGGCCTCGCTCGTGGGCAACGAGCCCTCACCCTCGCCGTAGGCAACGTAAGCCGGTTGCAGGTGCATGGGGCGGGGATAGTAGATCGCCGTCGGGATCCCGTCCCGTCTTAGGCGTTCAGCAACCGTGTCGCGACGGTCGAGCAGGATCGAGTACTGCGCCCAGCTGCTCTCGGCGCCGGGAGCCCGGAAGGGCAATGTGGCATGATCGGAGAGACGGGCATCGTAGCGGTCAGCCACGGTCCGACGCGTCGCCAGCTCGTCGGCGAAGACCTCGAGCTTGGCGAGAAGGATAGCGGCCTGCAGCGTGTCGAGCCGAGCATTGAGCCCGATTCGCACGATGTCGTACTTGCCGTGGCCTTTGCCGTGGCTGCGAATCGAGCGCAGGACGTCGGCGCGTCCGCCGTCGGCCAGGAGGATGGCCCCCCCGTCGCCGTAGCAACCCAACGGCTTGGCCGGGAAGAAGCTCGTCGCGGTGGCCGGCGCGACCGTCCCGACGGAACGCCCGCCGAGTCGGGCCCCGAAGCTCTGCGCCGCGTCGGCGAGCACGAAGAGGCCGTGCCGTTCCGCCACGCGAGCGATCGCCGGATAGTCGGCCGGCTGCCCGAACAGGTCGGCCGCGATGACCATGCGTGGACGCAACTTGCCCCGCCGCGCGGCCTGTTGGACGCGCACCTCCAAGTCGCCCGGGTGGAGGTTGAAGGTCCGATCGTCGACATCGACGAAGACCGGAGTCGCCCCGGCAAGGAGCACGACCTCGGCCGTTGCCGTGAAGGTGAAGGCAGGCACGAACACGGCATCGCCCGGGCCAACGCCTTCGGCCATGATAACCATGAGGAGCGCGTCGGTGCCGCTTGCCACGCCAACGGCGTGTGGAGAGCCGCAGAACCCCGCGAGCTCCCGTTCGAAAGCATCGACCTCGGGACCATTGATGAAGTTACAGCCCTCGAGCACGGCCTCGATCCGGGCCATGAGCCTGGGTCTGATTCGCTGATACTGCGCCTTGAGGTCGACGAAGGGGATCGAGTCCATCACGCGAAAAGCCATGTCGGTCGAGCGGCGTTGCTGGAGATTGGGGAACATGGGATCGGCTCGGGCCACTCGGCGCAATGCTGCACTCGCGTCACGACGCCTGGGTCGTCCACTCGGGAGCCCTTGCCAAACTCCCGTTCGCGGCCCGTTCATACCGATGGTGTGTCCGCGGGCACACCAGGTCCGGCCCCAGGCGCTCACCGATCTCGCTGACCCAACCCACGACGCGCGCCGGGTTCCCGACGACGAGTGCATGGTCGGGGACGTCCTTCGTCACAACGGCACCGGCACCGATCATCGCATAGCAGCCGATGGTTACGCCGCAGATGACCGTAGCGTTGGCGCCGATCGTTGCGCCGCGTCCCGCCCGGGTCGGCAGGAACTCGTCCTTGCGTTCGACGTGGGCCCTCGGCGTCAGCACGTTGGTGAAGACGCAACTCGGACCACAAAACACGTCGTCCTCGAGGGTCACACCCTCGTAGACGGACACGTTGTTCTGGATCTTGCAGCCGCGCCCGATCTTGACCCGGGGTCCGATCATAACGTTCTGCCCGATCGTACAGTCCGCCCCGATGATGACTCCCTTGAGGATGTGGCTGAAATGCCAAATCCGCGTGCCGGGGGCAATCGAGACGCCATCGTCGACGACCGCCGAGTCGTGAACGAAGTAACCGCCGTTACTGTCGCGCGCGGGAGGTTCGTGCTCGTCCCCCACGTACGACGCTGTGCTCGCGGTCGCGGCCTTGCGCCCGGTCTCCTCCATCGTGGCCTGCGCCGCGTGCAAAACAGCAAGCACGCGTGTTGCCTCCACCGCGTCGGTGCGCGGAGTGGCCCGGGTACGGCAACATTCGAGGAAATGCTCCATCTCCGCGCGCAGCGGCTCGCCGTCGCCGAACGGCACCGGCGTCCCCGTGGCCTTCACCGGCGTCGGGCGACCACTGAGCCACTCGATCGTATGCCCGTAGAAGATGAGCTTTTCGGCCTGAGGACGCATGTCGTCGAACTCCGCCATGCCGCGGTCGCCCACGACGATAAGGCGCTGCTGCTTCGTGGGGTTGAGCCAGGAGACGAATATGTGCGCCCGCAGGCCGCTCGGGAACGTCAGATGCGTCGTCGTGATGTCTGCGATCTCGCCTTGAAGCACGTAGTGTCCCACCGCCTCAACCTTGGTCGGCGTGCCATGAGCCAAGGCCAGGATCATGGAGATGTCATGCGGCGCGAAGCTCCACAGGATATTCTCCTCCGTCCGGATCTTCCCGAGGTTAAGGCGATGCGAATAGATGTACTGCAGGCGCCCGCACCGGCCCTCGTCGACGATGCGCTTGAGCGCAAGGAACCCCGGGTGGTACTGGAGGAGGTGCCCGACCATGAGGATCCGACCCGCCTTCTCGGCCGTCACCTTGAGCTCGTGGGCCTCTGCAAGACGCAGGGCGAGCGGCTTCTCCACGAACACGTCGCGCCCGGCCACGAGGGCTTGGCGTGCGAGCCGGTAGTGGGTCGCCGCGGGAGTCGCAATGACGACCGCCCGCACTTCGTCGTGCTCCAACGCCTCCTCGAGCGAGGATGCGGCCCCTACCCCGTGGGTCGCCGCCGCCTTCTGGGCGACCGCGGGGTTCGCGTCGGCGATGACGCGGAGGACCCCCAGGTCGGCAAGCGCGCGCGCCAAGTTGCGCCCCCAGCCCCCGCAGCCGATCAGTGCGACGTAGTTCATCTATCGAGAATCCGTTTCCCGCAGGGTGTACGCCACCATCGACTTCCCATCCGCATGGGCCACATCAAGAGGTGGCGGGATCCCGATGCGGCGGTCCCCAGGGTGGCAGTTTCCTAGCATGGATACCCTTTTCATTGTCAAGCTTAATACCGGCCCGAGCAGTAACCGCCGCGGCGGAGGAATTCCGTCATGGCGTGAGGTTGACTCCACCAGCGAACCGAGGGTTAATGTAAGCACCCATAGCAGCATTGACGCCAAACCCGGCTCCTCTCTAATTTCACGATTGCACCATCCACCGCTGGCCGGACACCACCTTATCGTAGCCCCGTAGCTTCCCAAAGGACGGGGTCCACCTCAGGGTATCCCTCGGGTAAGCGGACAACCGCGTGCCGCAGGAAGAATCATAATGCGCCGTATGCAAATTGGCGAAGGGGGTATCGACCCGCGGCTGGCCGCGAAGGAAGGTGAGGGTCCTTCCGATCGAGCGCCGGTAGGGATCGTGACTCTCGTACCCGCTGAGCAGGGAGCTTACGATGAGCTGACCTTAGCCGACGTCTTGCGGACCCTCTACCGGGGAAAGTGGATACTGGCGGCGGTTCTCGCGGTTTCCGTCGGGATTCAGGTCTACTTGGTGCGTGGCGCCGATCATCTCTATTCGGCAACGATCGTTGTCGTTCTCGTCGAGCCCCCCTCCCATCGCTTGAACAGCGCGCTGACCGAGCTCGTCCAGCTCCAGGGCTACCCCGGCCTGCGGCGGGGCTCGCTCGACATGTACATCACCACCTTGCGTTCTACGCGCGCCGCCGACCGGTTGGCCAATGATCCGGTGATCCTCCGCACGATCTTCGCCTCCGAGTGGAATCCAGTGCAGGGAGTGTGGCGCGAGCCCCGGCCTTCCGGTCCGTTCGCCACCGTACGCGCTTTCCTGCTCAAGGTCCTCGGCGCCCCGGCCTGGCAACCACCAGATGCCCGCAAACTCGCCGACTTCGTCAACGAAAAGCTCGAAGTGGAGGAGGACCCGGCAAGCGACATCGTCCGGGTTTCCCTCACGCTGCCGGATTCGCAGTTTGCAAGCCAGCTCCTGCTCCTGCTCCACCAAATCAGCGAAGACATTCTCATCGAGGACGAACGAGAGAGCACCAAGATGCTCGTCGATTTCATCGAAGACAGGTTGCGGACAGCCTCAGTTGTCGACTATCGGACGATGCTCGCTTCTCTCCTCGTCGAGTATGAGATGCGTCTCATGATGCTGGGCATGGAGATGCCAGTCTCGGCACGGCTCGTGGACGGGCCCTTTGTGTCGTTCGACCCGGCGTCGCCGCGACCCCTTCTTTCGCTCGTTATCGCGGCCGTCGCCGGTTTGGTCGTAGGGCTCGTCGCCGTCTTCTTGCGTTTCGCGCTGTGGCCGGCACGGGACCCGGGTCGTGGCCCCGGGGGTTCGAGGTCGGCCTGACCGCATCTCTCCCCTTGGATCCGAGCGTTTTCGCTGGCTCGATCCGAGGTGCACCGGTCGGGTCTATGCCGCCGGGTGAAGGACCGGTCGGGATCGAGAGGGTCATCCACGAGGAGTTCGCCGATCGCTTGCTACCATCGACGCGGCGGAAGCGTTATGAAAGCCTAGGATTCTCATGATGAACGAGGGACCCAAGTGGACCAGGTCACTCTCGCGCACTCCGATCACCTACGAATGATGCTGCTGTGATGCGCATTCTCTTCCTGACGGATAATTTCCCGCCCGAGACCAACGCGCCCGCGACGAGGACGTACGACCACGCCGTGCGATGGGTACGCGCAGGTCACGACGTTACCGTCGTGACCTGCGCCCCCAATTTCCCGGAAGGCCGTGTCTACCCCGGCTACCGCAACGCTTGGCATCAGGCGGCGATGGTCGAGGGCATTCGCGTGGTGCGTGTCAAGACCTACCTCAGCGCTAACGAAGGCGTGTTCCTGCGCACGCTCGATTTCGTCTCGTTCGTTCCGGGTGCCGTGGCCGCCGCGCTCCTCGAGCCCACGCCCGATGTAATCCTAGGTACGTCGCCCCAGTTCTTCACCGGCGTCGCTACTTGGCTCGTTGCACGGCTCCGCCGCCGGCCCTATATCCTCGAAGTACGTGATCTTTGGCCCGAGTCGATCGCGGCAGTGGGCGCGATCCCTGCCGGATTGACTCTTCGGGCGCTCGCCCGCATCGAGGGTAGGCTCTACCGCGACGCCGCCGCCATCGTGACGGCGACTCCCGGGCTCGAACAGACGCTCGCCCGCCGTGGCGTCTCCCCCGACAAGCTCACCACGGTGCTGAACGGGATCGACACGGACGTGATCCAGCCCTTGGTTCGGGACGCCGAACTCGCGCGTGAACTGAGGCTCACGGACAAGTTCGTCGTCGGCTATATCGGTACGGTGGGCCTGGCCCATGCGCTGGGCACCGCCCTTGTGGCCGCCGAGCGGCTGGCTTCGTCGTGCGACGTCGCTTTCCTCATCGTTGGCAGTGGCGCTGCTCGTACCCAGCTCGTGCGCGACGTCGAGACCCGGCGGCTCGCCAATGTCGTTATGCTTCCCCGTCAGCCGCGCGCGATGATATCGCGGCTTCTAGCTCTTTGCGACGCGTGCCTGGTTTCACTCAAGGATGTTCCCCTCTTCGGTGATGCCATCCCGTCGAAGCTGTTCGAGGCCATGGCCACTGGGAAGCCGGTGATTCTCGCCGTGCCCGAAGGAGACGCGAGCGAACTCGTACGCAGCGAGGGCATCGGCATCACCGTGCCGCCCGAGAACCCGGAGGCGCTTGTCGCCGCCATCCAGCGGCTCAAGGACGATGCGCCCCTGTGCCGTGACATGGGGGCACGTGGGGAGCGCCTGAGCCGCCGCTACACGCGAGATAGCGGCGCAGCCGCATTTCTCCCTCTCATGCAGCGGGTCGTTGGAACCCTATGAATGGCTCGGCAACTCATCCCGTCACCGACCGGCCTACTGCCCGGCCCGGGGGTGCCACAGGCCCGAGGATCGCTCACCTGACCTCGGTTCACCGCTCGGATGACGTACGCATCTTCGTGAAAGAGTGCCGGACGCTGGTGGCCGCCGGCTTCGACGTGACGCTCATCGCCCCGTGTGTCCAGGGTGGCGTTCTCGACGGCGTGCGTATCGACTGCGTTCCGCCGCCGCGAAGCCGCCCCGACCGGATGTTCAGAACACCTTGGCTCGTGCTGCGCCGCGCTCTGGCGGCTCGCGCGGCCCTGTACCACTTCCACGACCCCGAACTGATCCCCATCGGGGTTGCCCTCAGAGCCCTCGGCCGTCGGGTGATCTACGACGTTCATGAGGACCTTCCGAGGGACATTCTGACGAAGCCATGGATCTCCCCTTGGGCAAGGGTGGTCGTGGCGCGCCTTGCGGCGGTGGTCGAGTGGGTTATGGCCCGCCTCGTGACTGCCGTGGTGGCAGCAACACCGGGCATCGCCGCCCGGTTCCCAAGTGGCAAAACGGCGACAGTGAGCAACTACCCGATCCTATCCGGAGACGAGTGCGCCCCAGACGAGCTGCGCAAGGCGGCACCGGCCGCCATCGCCTACGTCGGGGGCATCTCGACCATTCGCGGCGCGCGGGAGATGGTCGCGGCCATGGCCATTCTCCCAGAACGGGACGCCCGGTTGGTCCTCGCCGGCGCCTTCGACCGGCCCGAGCTCGAGCAAGAGCTTCGTCGATCACCCGGCTGGGGGCGTGTCGATTATCGGGGCTGGGTCACGCGCGGGGAGGTGACACACCTGCTCGCGTCCGCGCGCTGCGGGCTGTTGCTGTTCCACGCTGTTCCGAACCACGAGCATGCCCTGCCCAACAAGCTCTTCGAGTACATGGCCGCGGGTCTGCCGATCGTCGCGTCGGACCTCCCGGCGATCAGGGCGGTTGTCGATCAAGCCCGCTGTGGGCTGATCGTCGACCCCACGGACGTCCCGGGTATTGCCCTGGCCATTGCCTGGATCATGGCCAACCCCGAGGAGGCGGACGCAATGGGGCGTCGGGGTTACGCGACCGTGCGGTCCGCGTATACGTGGGACAGCGAAGGACGGAAGCTTGTCGATCTCTGCCGACGCGTGATGGGCGTCGACGGGCGCCGCCCCGATTCCGCGCCGCCCCGTTAGAGCCACCGAACTTCGTCGCGCGCCCGAAGGGAGAAGCTCCACCCAAACATGTGCGGAATCGCGATCGTCTTCCTGCGTCAGGGCTGTCGAGAGACGACGGCTCATGCCGTCCAACGCATGGGAGCCGTCCAAAGGCACCGTGGCCCCGACGATGAGGGAATGCTCATCGAGGACCTTGGGGGCGGGCGCGTGCTCGGCCTGGGTCACCGGCGACTGGCGATTCTCGATCTGAGCCCACGTGGTCGGCAGCCCATGGAATCGCCCTGCGGTCGCTACGTTCTCCTGTACAATGGGGAGGTCTACAACTATCAGGAGATTGCCGCAGAGCTGGGCGACGATCCTATTCTCGCCGTCTCGGAGGGGGATGCGGCCGTCGTCCTTGCCGCCCTCGCTCGCTGGGGGGCGGAGGCCCTGCGCCGCTTCAACGGGATGTGGGCGATCGCCCTCTACGACCGGCTCACCCGGACGCTGCTGTTGTCCCGGGACCGCTTGGGCGTCAAGCCGCTGTACGTTTTTTCCGACGACCTGCTGCTGATCGTGGCCTCCGAGGTGAAGGCCATTCTCGAAGCCCGTGATCGACCCTTCGCGCTGCAAAAGGATGTATTGGCGCGCTTCCTGGTGCAATCGCTGGTCGAGGCGCAGCCGGAGACTTTTTTCACCGGGATCGAAGCTTTCCCGCCGGCAAGCTTCGCCCGCATTCCCTTGAGCACGGATCAATCCTTGCGTCCAAGACCCGAGCAGTTCTGGTTCCACCCCCACGAAGCCGCGGGGGAGCCTGACAGGCCCGTCGATTTGGACGCAATCCGGGCGACGTTCCTGGATGCGGTGCGACTGCGCCTGCGCAGTGATGTTCCGGTCGGGGTCATGCTGTCCGGGGGGCTCGACAGCTCGGCGATCCTGGTTGCGACGAAGGCCGCAGACATCGATCACATCTCAGCCTTTTCAGTGGTTAGCAAGGACCCGCAGGCCAACGAAGAACCGTTCATCGACCGTATCGCCAAGGCGACCGGCACCAGAGTGACGAAGCTGCTGCTGGAGGAGGACGACACCAGCCTGTTCAGGGACATGTCGGATGCCTGCTGGTACTTCGACCACCCGCTCGTGAGCCTTGCCCAGGCCGCTCACCGGAGGATCATCGGCCAGGCCCGCGAGTTGGGCACCATCGTTCTCCTGACGGGGCAAGGCGCCGACGAGCAGCTCGGAGGCTACCGGAAGTTTCTGTACTTCTTCCTGTTCGACTGCTGGCGCCGCGGTCGTTGGCCGCGCATGGCTGCAGTGCTTGCGGCAGCCATGCTCAACAACCCTGCCGTGCGCCAGTTTCAATGGAACGAGGCGAAGCGCTATGTTGCCTGGAGCCGGCGTCGGGCCCAGAGACGCCTCGTCGGCCCTGCTCTGGAAGGCGCGTCCCTGCTGGACAATCGGGCAGGACCGTCGTTCCGTCAGCGCGAACTGATGGACCTGAAGCGATTCTCGCTTCCCCTATTGCTTACGTCCGAGGACCGCATGTCGATGTCGCACGGCGCCGAGATGCGGACCCCGTTCCTGGACTTCCGCTTGGTCGAGCTGTTCGGTCGGCTCGCACCAGAACAGAAGCTGAAGGGCGGCTGGACGAAGGCCCCTTTCCGCCAGGCAATGCGATCCCTGCTCCCGGCCGAGATCGTGTGGCGTAAGGACAAGCGAGGGTACACCGTTCCCGAGGCCATGTGGGCCCGGACCACGCTCCGCGCCGCGTTCTCGGAGATCCTCGAATCGCCCATGGAGGCCGACCGCATGGGGCTTGTGAACCAGGGGGCGGTGAAGGACTGCTATGCCCGCTGGCTGGCCGGCGACTGGAGCGTTAGCCTCCGCGACGTCTTCAACCCCCTTTCCCTGGAAGTCTGGCTACGACGCTTCGGTCGACACATCACGACCGCATGAGGCGCGACGGACTCGATGAAGATAGTTGACTGAAGCAGCGTGCAGGGAACAAGACGCCGAGGCAAGATGGCGGCGCAGGTGGTTGGTGGCAAAGATCATCAATGTTCAGCCTCGCTGCGCCGTCGTGGAGGCCGAGCCGTGACGCCGATCGGCGCACGCCCGAGGCACGAAGGTTTGTCTCGAGGCCCGTTCGTTCACGGCGCGCATCCTGGGCTCGTTCCATCCTCGGCCTGACCATTCGATCGATGGCCGACCCTGTGCGCCGGATGATCTTCTATCATCCCGCCCCACTCGGGGGGCCCGCTGATGCGGGCAGCGCCGTGCGTCCCCAAGCGATTCTCGAGGCCTTCCGCGCCCTCGGCTTCGAGGTCCACCCGGTGGTGGGGAGCATGCGCGAGCGAATGCAGGCCATCCGCGAGATCACGCCATTCCTGGCCCCTGGCGCCTTCGCATTCGTTTATGGCGAGCTTCTCAGCCTCCCCCTGCCGATGAGCGAGCCCAGGCTCGCTCTGCTCCGGCGCCATGCCTTGGCGGACTTTCACTTCCTGGACGCATGCCGACGCCAGCAAATTCGGGTTGGCCTCTTCTATCGCGATGTCTATTGGCGCTTCGAGTCGCCGTGGCCGCCCGGGCCATGGCGCCTCGCGCGCTGGCTGGCCCTGCAGGCCTTCCATCGCTGGGAACTCGTCCAAGTGCGACGGACAGCAAACGTGGTCTACGTGCCGCATATGCGCATGGCCGAAGCTCTCCCGGTTCGGCTCCCCACGGTACGAGCCCTACCGCCGGGGGTGACCCCAGCGGCAGCGCCCGATGCTCCTCAATCCCGCTCTCTCGACCCTCTGACGATCCTATACGTCGGGGGTGTCGGCCGATACTACCGGATGGGCGAACTGTTGCACGCCGTCAACGACGTCGTGCGGGCAAGACTGATCCTTGTGTGTCGACCGGAGGAATGGACCACGGCGGCAAGGGACTACCGGGACCTACTCGGCCCTCGCATTCGCGTCGTCCACGCCTCGGGACCCGATCTAGCTCCGTTGTACGGCGAGGCCGACCTGTGCGCCTGCCTTTTCGAGCCCAGCCCCTACCGGCGATTCGCCATGCCCGTAAAGTTATTCGACTACCTCGGCTACGGCAAGCCGGTGCTCGCGACCGAGGGTACGGCCGTCGGCGAGTTCGTGGCCGCCCTTGGCCTCGGTTGGTGCGTTCCTTACGAGCGGGGAGCCGTGCGGCGCCTGATTGAAAGCCTTGTTGGCGCCACGACCGACTATACGGCGCGTTGCGCCAGGGTGTCCGAACTCATCCCGAGCCAGACCTGGATCGAGCGGGCGCGACAAGTCGCGGAGGACCTCCAGCCGGACGGTGTCTCCCACGACGGGGGCTGACGGTCAGTTCAACGTCGAGTCGGGTTTCGAGAGGGCGATCTGAATGCTCCTCCTGCGCTAGGATAGCGGCACTCACCTGTAACGCCCGGCTGGTGCTGCAGGGACCGTCCAGTGGACCGGAGTGCAATGTCAATGCGAGGGATCGGCCTAACCTCGGCCATCATAGCGGCGGCGAATCGGGTAAGTGTGGTGGACGCCGCGTTCGCGGTGGTGGCAACGGGATGGACGTTCGTCTTCCTTGTCTTGCCGAACTCCCGGCTGCGTCTTGCAATGCTGATGACGACAGTCGCCGTGGCGTGGTTGGTGGGAACCTTCTTCCGCCGGGGCGTGTTTACGGTGCGTCGAACGGTGTTCTGGCTCCTGGCATCGGCGATACTCCTGCCCCGGATTCCTGTGAGCAGCCTCCCGGACGCACGGCCGGAACTCCCTATCGTGTTCGTTGCCGCAGCGCTATGGCTGCTGATGCCAGCGAGTGCGGGACTCCCGACGCGAATCCGAAGTAACGGCACACTGCCCTTTTGGGGCCTCTTCGCAGCGTCGGTGGCGTGGTCCACCTACCACGCGACGATGTTCCTCGGAGCGCCGACGCTCGGCCGCGACCTGTGGGAGCTCTTCAAGATCCTCTATTACTTCCTGCTCTTCTTCTTCGTGGCCAACGTCGACTGGACCGGTACGGACGTGCGCCGCCTCGTCCGGTTTACGCTCTTGGCTCTGGGCGCGGCCAGTTCGTTCGGTTTCGCCCAGTTTCTGGACGTAGCGGGCGTGAACGCGCTGATCACCCCTTACTATACTGAAGGTGCCCACCTCTATGCCGTGGTTGCCTTTAGGCGCGTCGTGGGCACGAGCGCCAACCCGAACGAGTTCGGCGCTATGATGGTGCTTGCCGCCGCGTTGTCGCTGGCCTGTCACCTCTGGTGGGTCGAGCGATTCTGGCGTTGGCTGGCCGCGGCCGTGTTCATCATGGCCTGCCTGGCGACAGCGCTCACGCTCTCGCGGTCGTCGCTGGTCGCCCTTGGGCTCGTCCTTACGTTGATCCTGGTGTATCTCTATCCGGCGTCGGTCGGCGTCGTCAGGGCCTTCCGGCGCTACCTGCCCGTCCTTGTCCTGGCCGGCGCTGTGGTGGCCTTGCTCTACCCTTACACGCCGGAGCACCTCGTAACGCGCGTGCAGGTCTTCGTCGACCTGGCGTCCGACGCCAGCCTCAGCGGACGGCGTCAGATCTGGCGATCACAGGTCCCACTTTGGCTGAGCTCTCCCGTGTTCGGTTGGGGACCCGCGAAGGGCTTCCAAACCACCATCGTCGACAACGAGTGGCTGTTTCTGCTGCGCCGCTACGGGCTGGTCGGGGTTGCCGCGTTCTTGGCGCTCTTCGGGAGCATCTTCGTGGGGCTATCGCGCATCCGGCGCCGCGCGCAAGGGTCGGACGCCGTGCCTCTCGTCGCGGGGCTTCAGGCGACGCTCCTCGGCTACGCCGCGATCATGGTCGTCGGCAACATCTACCATTCATTGCAGATCATGCCGCTGCTCGCCATCCTTCTCGGCCTCGCTTATTCGCGGTCGACCAGCTCTGTCAGATTGGAGATCAGTGACGGAAAAACGATCGTTCCGCGTCAATGGGGTCGGCGCCCGTGAGAGCCCTTCCGGGAAGTTTGGACTCGGGTTGAATGGGTTGTGGTGAGCCGGCGGAGGCGTGTCGTCGCGCACCTAACGGTCGAAGGCGATGCGGCGCAACGTGGCGCCCAGGCGCAGGTGGTCCGTCATCGCCGCCAGCCGCTCGGCGAGCTGGTACCGGCGGGTCTTGTCGACCTCGTCGCCCCGGCCCGCGGACCGCTTCGTGTAGGCGCTGCACTTGTGCGCCTCGTCGACCACCACAAGGTCCCAGCGCTGTTGCCAAACCCGCTCGCGCACGTCGTCCCGCTTGGCGTAGTCCATCGAGGCAATTACCTGAGACTCGCGCTGCCACAGGTTCAGGAGCTGCTGCTGGTCGTTGCCCGCGTTGATGATCTGGAAGCTCTCGCCGAAGAAGCGCAGGAGCTCATCCTGCCACTGGATCGTGAGCGGCGCCGACACGAGGATGAGGCAGCGCTCGATGGCCTCGCGCAGCTTCAGCTCCTTGATCAGCAGGCCGGCCATGATGGTCTTGCCGGCGCCGGGCTCGTCCGCAAGCAGGAAGCGTAGCCGTGGCTGCGGGAGCATCTTGAGGTAGACGGCCTCGATCTGGTGCGGCAGGGTGCGGATACCCGAGAGGCTGACCGCGAACTGGCGGTCGTAGGCGTAGGCCGAGCGGATGCGGGCCGACTCAATCAAGAGACGGAGTCGCTCGGCATCTGCGGGGCGTATCCCCGTCACCGTCGCGGGCTGGTGGTCGAGGATGTGGGCCACGTCATCTGCCGGCAGAACGGCCTCGTCGAGTTCGCCGCTCGGCAGGCGAACGCGGAGCTCTACGCCAGAGCCGAGAGGGCGCGCCGCCTCGACGACGACATCTCCTTCGAAGTGGCCCGGCAGCGAGAGACGCCGGCCGATGAGTGCCTCTAGCCCGCTGGAACTGAATGACGTCATTGGGTAGGCTCAGGCAGCATACCAAGCGGTGATTTGTCGGTGCCTACTTTGATTAGCACCTGAACGGATCTAAGTGTCCATCTTGAAGAACGCGGATTTCCATACCTTCCCGCGAGATCCCGTTCGAATCGAGTCGGCACGCTATTCCTCCGGGGACTACGAGGTGGTCCGATGGGTCTTGAGCGACCGAGCTATGACCTGGGCGATCGCTCGGCGGCGATCCTGAGCATCGGCCGCTCCAACCACCTTGTGTTCAACCTTGACGCGGTAGCCCCGAACGGTCGTCTCCTTTGGCTCCATCGCGGCCGCGAGTTCGTTGAGGTGGAAGACGGTCGCCTCGGGGAGGAGGTAGCGCGCGCGATCAACTTCGCCTTCCTCGAGGCGAGCCATCACGAACTTCCGGAGCGCATGGAGCCGCCGCTGTTCGGAGGCAACGACGATCACCTCGTTGTAGCCCGCGTTGAGGCATTTGCGGATGTTCTGAAGCTCCTGCTCCGGCGTCGAGGTGATGGATATCTCGCACGCGATCTTGGTGCCGCCCCTGACGAGCGACACGTCGACGCGCCCCGCACCCTCGAGGATCTGCTCTTCGATCGTCGCGTGATAGCCGCGCTCTTGCGCAGCGCCCTTGATGAGCTCCTGAAGATACGTGTGCTCGGCCCCGCCTCGGCCTAAGGGCGGCATCGCCCGTTCGCCAGCCGCGCGTGCTTCGCTCGCGCGTTCGGGCTGAATCTCGGGGATCGGTGGTCGCGCCGGCGCCGGTGGTCCCGGCGGCGCCACATCGCGAGGTACCTCCCGGGTAGCGGGCGGCGCCTGCGGCGCTTCCGGTCGCTTCACGAACTCCTCTCGGGGTGCCTCTCGGCGAACCGGAGGTACTTCCCCAAACTCCTCCGCTGGCCCCGGAGCCTCTCTCGGCCGGAGGATATCGGCGAGCTCGGCTCGCGTGGTGCAATACCGCGCCCGGTTCGCAGCGATAAGGTTGTCGTACTCCCCGTCGTCAATGACTGGCAGGCTCTCGACGTAGCCCAAGGGCACGGAGAGCCTGATCGCCTGCGGGGTGACGTTCTTGATCCAGCACGCGAACTCCGTGGAGCCGCTCCGCTTGCGCATGCTCCGCACGAACTCGGGCTCGGAGTTCGTCTCCTTCGCATAGGCGTCAGCATCCTTCGCGCTCACGCCACCGGCGAGCTTGATGCTCGTCGAGGCCGCGATTGTCGCCCTGAGTTTCTGGGAGAGCTGGTCGAGATTCTGGTGGGCGACCACCATGCCCACGCGGTACTTCCTCGCCTGATTCAGGAGCCCCTCGACCAGCTCGAGCGCGTAGGCGATGGCGCTGAGGTGATATCCGGTGACGAGCGGCTCAGCGTGGAAGGTACCGAACGCCCGCTCGATGAACGATATGAGCGAGGTGGCGAGCAGGGCGTTGAGAACGCGTCGCTTATCTCTGATCGTCGTCATCGCCGGCCTCCTCGATCACCTTCAGGAGCGCGGCACGGTTCCGGATCACGCTGAGCTCGACCTCCGAGAACGGCTGGTTCATGGCTTCGTCGGCTGCGGCATCGGGGAGGTGGCGTTCGAGCAACTGGATCAGCTGGGCGAGAGCTCTCGCCTCGCCCTTGAGTCCTCTGCTGACCAATGTCTTGATAAGAGCCTCGGCCTTGGAGATTGCCCTCGTCCTGCCACCTTCGGTCACGTTGACCTTGGCCGCAGCCTCCTTCCGCACGATGGTGGCGACGCCCTGGGCCCCCTTGGGCCGGCCCTTCGGGTTGCCCGACTGCCCCTGCTTGAACCGGCTGTCCCTGGGTGGCGTGCCGTAGCCCACGTCGCGGTCGCCGGTTCCCTTCTGGCGCCTGGTCATGGCTTGGGCCTCCTAGGGCGGCGGGCCCGAGGCGAGGTGGGCGGGGCCGTGGCCACCTGTGGCGCCGGCTGGGCCCGCTGGCGCGCCGTCTCGGCGAAGGTGGCAGTGGTCTCGGCGTGGCACGCAGCCCGGCCGGTGAATGCTTCCCAGCGGCGTACGGCAACGTCCACGTAGCGCGGATCGAGTTCCATGGCGCGGCCGATCCGCCCGGTCCGCTCCGCGGCGATGATCGTGGTGCCGCTGCCGGCGAAGGTGTCGAGGACGATGCCGTTCCGCCGCGAGGCGTCCCGTATGGCGTCGGCGACCAGGGCGACCGGCTTGACGGTAGGATGCAGGGCCAGGAGCTCGTCCCGCCCGTGGCCCAGGGCGTTGATGCCGGGGTACGACCAGACGTTGGTCCGGTAGCGCCCGGTCGTTCCGAGGTTGACGTTGTTGATGGGCTTGCCGGCGCCGCTCTTGAACACGAACACCAGCTCGTGGCGGGAGCGGTAGAACGAGCCCATGCCGGCGTTGGTCTTGACCCAGACGCAGAGGTTGAGCTGGCGGGTGTAGACGGGCGCCGCGGCAGCGTCTAGCTCGGGCACGTGGCGCCAGTCCATGCAGACGTAGTGCACGGAGCCGCGGATGCTGTGAGCCGCGAGGAGGCGGAAGGCTTCGCCCAGGAAGGCGGTGAACTGGGCCGGGGTCATCTCGCCCGAGGCCATGACGAACTCGTCGTGGCGGACGCGCCCCTTGCCGCCCACGAACCCGTCGATGGGCACGTTGTACGGCGGATCGATGAACACCATCTGGGCCGCCGCTCCGCCCAGGAGCCGCTGGTAGGATTCGCGCAGGAGTGCGTCGCCACAGAACAGGCGGTGGGCGCCGAGCCGCCACAGCTCGCCCGGCCGGCTCACGACGGGTTGTCCGGCCGTGGCGGGCAGCTGGTCGGCGGGGTCGAGGTTCGCGTCGACACCGTCGATCAGGAGGTCGACCTCGCCTGTGGTGAAGCCGGTCAGCTCGACGTCGAAGTCCAGGTCGACCAGGGTCTCGAGCTCGATGCGCAACGTCTCGCGGTCCCAGCCGGCCAGCTCGGCGAGGCGGTTGTCGGCGATGGCGTAGGCGCGCTTCTGAGCCTCGGTCAGGTGGTCGAGGCGGAGGGTCGGCACCTCGGTCATCCCGAGGAGCTTGGC
>CAYLSK010000028.1:0-20204 GCA_964385975.1 uncultured Anaerolineaceae bacterium
CGCGCCCATGCGATCTCGGCGTCATCGTCCGCATCGTCCTCCCAGATGGCCAAGGTCCATCGCCACCCTCCCGCCGTCCTATCGAAACAAGCGACCTGTAGGGAACAGGTTTACACTCTGCGCGGTGCCGCGTTCCGAGGCATCCTACCCGCCAGGCAGCATCACATGTGTGCCAAATGACTCGTCAGCGCGACCGAACCCGGCGGTCCCCAGCCGGCCGAACAAGGAGCCCCTCCAGCGTGCCGATCCTGCCGACGATCCAGGGTCCCGCCGATCTGCGCGGCCTGGACGAGGTCCAGCTGGCGCAGTTGGCGCTCGAGATTCGCGACACGATCATCGGAACCGTGGCGCGCACCGGCGGTCACCTCGGATCGTCGCTCGGGGTGGTCGAGCTGACCATCGCCCTGCACCGGCTGCTCGAATCGCCGCGCGATCGGATCGTCTGGGACACCGGCCACCAGACCTATCCCCACAAGCTCCTGACCGGGCGCTTGGAACGGTTCGGAACGCTCCGGCAGCTCGATGGCATCGGCGGGTTCCCGCGCCGGTCGGAGTCGGCGCACGACGTCTTCGACGGTGGTCACGCTGGGACGGGTCTGTCGATCGCCGAGGGACTGGCTGAGGCACGCGACCTGCGGCACGGCCTCGAGCGGATCGCGGTCGTGGTCGGAGATGCGGCGTTGATGAGCGGGATCTCGCTCGAGGCGCTCAACGACATCGGTCACCGCCAAACCCAGATGCTGATCGTCGTCAACGACAACGAGATGTCGATCAGCCCGACCGTCGGCGCCTTCTCGAAGTACCTCTCGCAGATCAAGCTGTCGAGCGCCTGGCGGCAGAGCAAGAGTGCGTATGACCGGAGCGTGGAACGAATCCCGATTGTCGGAGGGACTGTCCTGGAGCTCAGCCGTCGAGTGCGCCGAACGGTCGTCCAGTTCGCCCAGCCGGGCCAGTTGTTCGAGGACCTCGGGATCACGTACATCGGGGCGGTGCCGGGTCATGACCTGCATGCGCTCCTTGAGACGCTGGGCCGGGCGCTTGACCTCCCGGGCCCCACGATCGTCCACGTCCGAACCCAGAAGGGCCGCGGCTTCCGTCCGGCCGAGACGGATCAGGTCGGGTTCCACGGCGCGGCGCTCCCACCAATGGCGATGGCCCCGGGCGTCGACGCGTACAACGGAACGAAGCAGGCGATGCCGACCGAATCAATGTCCGATGACGCTGCCCCGCCGTCTCGAGCCGTCGAATCGCCGGTCAAACCCCCGAACTTCACCGCGGTCTTCGCGACCGAGCTGATCGAGCTGGCCAGGACGGACAGGCGGATCGTCGCGATCACGGCCGGGATGCCGACCGGGACCGGGATGGCGAAGTTCCAGGCCGCCTACCCGGACCGGTTCTTCGACGTCGGGATCGCGGAGCAGCATTCCATGACCTTTGCAACCGGGTTGGCGATGGGCGGCTTGCGCCCGGTCGTCGCGCTCTACTCGACCTTCCTCCAGCGCGCGTTCGACCAGACCGTCCATGACGTCTGCCAGAACGACCAGCCAGTGCTCATCGCGGTGGATCGCGCCGGATTGGTCGGGGAGGATGGGACCAGTCACCAGGGCATGTTCACCCTGACTGCCCAGCGCCAGCTGCCGAACCTCGTGATCGCCTCACCCAAGGACGAGCAGGAGCTTCGGTCGCTCGTCCACACGGCGCTCGCCCAGGATCATCCGTTTGCGCTGCACTACCCGCGAGACGCCGGGTTCGGCCTTGCGCCCGCCACCCCCGTGGCGATTCCGGTCGGGCGCGGCGAGGTATTGCGCGAGGGGCGCGACCTGCTCTTCGTGGCCTTCGGGCCGATCGTGGCCCGCGCGGCGGAGGCGGCCGCGGCGCTCGAGGACGATGGCTGGTCCGTTGGGGTGATCAACGCCCGGTTCGCTCGGCCGCTCGATCGCCAGCTGATCCTTGATCAGGCCCGCGGCAAGCTGCTGGTCGTGACGTTCGAGGAGAGCGTCGTCACCGGCGGGTTCGGAAGCGGCGTGCTGGAGCTGCTCGAGGAGGCTCGCCTGGCCGACCCTGCCTATCGGGACGTGGCGCTGAGGATCGTTGGGATCCCGGGTGAACGCTTCGTGGATCACGGGTCCGTCGCGGACCTGCGGCGCGTGCTCCGGCTGGATTCCGCCGGTCTGGCTGAGCAGGTTCGAGAGACGCTGGCTACGCTCCAGGCGACGCCGGGACGCTCCGAGGTCGCCGCGAGCTGATGCCGGCGGCCGACGGGCCGGCTTTGGGAAGGGCCCGCAGTGCTGCCTCGTTGGCCGGCTTTCGCCCTTCGTTCGGTACCGTGACTGCCAGTCAACGCCCAGAACCTAGGACGTCTGAATCCTCCTACAGTTTCAATCGGCGCGACCCTGAGTCGCCAAGCCGGCGTCAGCGGGGCCGGGGCCTGTCCTTCAGATCCTGTCGTTGACTGACAGTCGCGCCACAACGGCCAGATCATCTGCCGAGGTCGACGCCGCGAGGCGGAAATCGCATCAAAGACGCCTTGGCGCCCTCAACCTGCATCCAGACGACTCCCGGGCCTGGCCACGGCGCGGCTGGACCGGTAAGGGCACGCACGACGGCATCGGTCTTGGCCGGGTAGGCTGCCGCCAAGGTGGTGCCGTATCGTCTCGCCACCTCTCTGTTCGTCACGGTCGACCGAAGCACAAGAAGTCGTGAGATCTGCCGCTCGGTCGTGGCGGTCCCGTCGCCGTTGAGCCGGCGGGCGAGGCCGCCGGCTTTCTCCGCGTTCCAGCGTAGCTGCTGTTCCAGACGACGAAGCTCGGACTGTACCTCGGTGGCCACGCTCGTCGAACCCTGTCGTTCGGTCAAGACGAGATCGATGACACCCCTCGACGGTTGGATGACCGGTACCTCCAACTCGACCAGCCAGCGCGGGTCGAGCCCTCGGAGAAACGCCTCGACCATCGCGGCCTGGAAGCGGTCGTGCAGCCGTGGTCCGGAGCCTGGGAAATACCGGAGGCCCAGGTCGGCGCCGAGCGCGACACCGATGGCGGTCAGCACTTCAAGGCTCGGCCTTGCCGTCGCCGACTCGATTCGAGCGATGTGCGATCGGTGGACATCGACGACTCGGGCGAGCTCGGTGAGCGTGACCCCGGCGTCAAGCCGCATCCGGTGAATGTGCTCGCCGATTTCCACATCAGATCGACGCATTTTCCGCGCTGTCTCACGGGCGACCGTGGCTCGGGAGATCGTCATGCTTGGATGAAACCGGATGGCGCTTACCTGTGGCTTAACGCCATCTGCTCCGGGGAAGGACCCGCAGTGCTGCCTCGTTGGCCGGCACTCCTGCCTCGTTGGCCCGTAATGCTGTGTGGGCGCGATTGTCAGTCAACGCCAGAGCCTGAAGACGCGCCTGCTGTCCTCGTTGGCTTGCATTCGCGACTGTCAGGCAACGGTTGAGGTCGGCGACGCACCTCCAAGCCTCTTCGGGCTCCAGACACGACTGGTGGTCGCGATCGGCGCCGGCTGACGTTGGCACGATCGGCACGGGCTTGCGCGAGCGAGCTGATGCCGGCGGCACGCTGCTGCGAGCTGGTGAGTCCCCGTGAAGCGGGCTGTGCCACGATAGGCAGGTGAGCCCCGCACCCACCACCAGGATCCCGCGCGTCCGGCTTGATCAGCTGCTCGTCGAACGTGGTCTGGTCGAGTCGCGCAGTCGAGCGCGGGCGCTCCTTCTGGCGGGCAAGATCAGGGTGGGGGAAGGTGACGCCGCAAGGCACGATCGAAAGCCGGGCGACCTCGTTGCCGCCGACACCCCGATCGCTCTCGCGGACGCCGATGCCTATGTCAGCCGGGGTGGCCACAAGCTCGCGGCGGCGCTGGACGCCTTCGAGATCGACCCGTCCGGGCTCGTCTGCCTCGACGTCGGCGCCTCCACCGGCGGCTTCACCGACGTTCTGTTGCAGCGCGGTGCAAACCGGGTCTACGCTCTCGACGTGGGCCGCGGACAACTCGCCGAATCGCTGCGTCGCGACCCCCGGGTCGTCTCGATGGAGCGGACGAATGCTCGCGAGTTGACGGCCGAGACCCTCCCGGAACCGGTGGCCCTCGCAACCGTCGACGTCTCGTTCATCTCCCTGGGCCTGGTGCTCGGCCCGATCGCGACGACCCTGGCACCGCGCGGTCAGATCGTCGCGCTCGTCAAGCCGCAGTTCGAGGCCGGGCGTGGCCGGACCGACCACGGCGTGGTGAGAGATCGGGCCGTCCACCGCGAGGTCCTTGAGCGAATCGTCAGCGTCGCCAGCGGGCTCGGGATCGGGACCCGCGCGATCATGGCCTCGCCGCTCACCGGCCCCGAGGGCAATCGGGAATTCCTCGCTCATCTAGCCCCCGGACCGAGCTGTGCCGAGATCGGCGATCGGATCGCCGAAGCGACCGGCACATGACCGTCGCACGGATCGGCTTCGCCTACAACCCAACGATCGAGGCGGCCATCGAGCTGAGTGCCAGGGCGGCCGGCTGGTGCCAGATGCGCGGGATCGCGGAGTGGCAGGCACCGTCGGGTGAGACCGAGACGCTCGTGCGCGAGCTGCCATCGACCGACGCGCTCGTCGTCCTGGGCGGCGACGGCACGTTTTTGCGGGCTGCCCGAGCCGTGGCCGAAGTCGACGTCCCGCTCCTGGGGATCAACCTCGGCAAGGTCGGGTTTCTGTCGAAGGCGGAGGCGGGTGAGCTCGAAGACGTCCTCGGACGGATCGTCGACGGCGACTACCGGATCGACGAACGCCTCGCCATCGAGGGGCGGATCCTTCCCGGTGGCACCGCCGGCGGCCCGGGGACGGCCGATCGACACTTCGCGCTCAACGACATCGTCATTGCCCGCGGATCGCTTGCGAGGGTCTGCCGCTTCGACGTCGAGATCGACGACTCGCACCTGGCCACCTTCATCGCCGACGGCCTCATCGTGGCCAGCCCGACCGGCTCGACCGGCTACTCGTTCTCGGCAGGCGGCCCGATCGTCGACCCGGTCAGCCGCAACCTGATCGTGACGCCGATCGCGGCCTACCTGTCGGCGATCCGCTCGGTCGTGGTCAGCCCGCGCCAGACGGTCCGCTGCACGGTCGTCGATGCGTACGAGGCGCTCGTCTCGATCGATGGGCGCGAGGACATGCCAATCGCGGTCGGCGACGTGGTCGAAGTTCGAGCGGTGGAGCGGCCCATCCGGCTGATCGAGCCACGCGGGGCGCAGCCGTTCTGGGATCTGCTCCGGCACAAGGTGGCGTTGCTGCCCTCGTGACCACGGGACGCCTGCTCGAGCTGACCGTCAGCGATCTGGCCCTGATCGATCGGTTGCGGATGACCCTCGGGCCGGGTCTCAACGTCATCACCGGCGAGACCGGTGCCGGCAAAAGCCTGCTGATCGACGCGCTCGGGCTGGTCAGCGGGGCACGCGCGGACACCGGACTGATTCGCCACGGCTCGGAGGTCGCCCGGGTGGAGGCCCTGTTCGATCGGCTCCCTGAGCCGCTGATCGCCGTGCGCGAGGTGGCCATCGGCGGGCGCTCGACGGCCCGCCTCGATGATGTCGCGACGACCGCATCGCGGCTGGCCGAGGAAGTAGGACCGCTCGTCGAGATCCACGGGCAGCACGACCAGCAGCGGCTGCTCGACGAGCGCTGGCAGCGCGATCTGCTCGATGCGTTCGGCGGGCATGGGGCTGCGCGGGCGGCGATGGCCGATGCCGTCGAGCGATGGCGCGCCAACCGGGCGGCGCTGGCCGAGCTGGCGATCGATCCGCGGGAGCTGGCCCGACGAGTCGATCTCCTCGACCATGAGGCGGCCGAGATCGCCGCAGCTCGACTCCACCCGGGCGAGGCCGACGAGATCCGCGGCAGGCTTGTCGCTGCCCAGCACGGTGAAGCCATCGCCCGTGGCGCGGCCGCCGCGCGCGACGCGCTGCTCGACGACGGTGCTGGCGCCCGCGACGCCGCGGCCGTCGCCCTCCGCGAGGTCCGTGGCCTGACGCGATTGGATTCGCGATTCGAGCCGATGGCCGAACGCCTCGCCGGGTTGGAGGCAGAGCTGGCCGATGTGGCAGCCGAGATTCGCGACCTGGCCGAAGGCGTCGATCACGACCCGGCGACCGTGTCCGCGCTCGAAGAACGGCTCGGGACGATCTTCAGCCTCGAGCGCCGCTACGGGTCAAACGAGGAGGCGATCCTCGCGCACGGCGAACGCGCCCTGGCCGAGCTCGAACGCCTGCGCGGCCTCGACGAGGAGCGGGCCCGCCGCGAACGCGAGGATGCAGCCCTGCTGACTGAGGTCGCCGCGGGGGCGGCGGAGCTGTCGCGCGCGCGACGGACGGCCGCGAACGCCTTGGTGGGTGCGGTGAGCGGCATCCTCGGGGAGCTCGGCTTTCCCGCCGGTGTCTTCGAAGTGAGCCTGGGCCGCCGGGTGGCAGCACCGGACGAGCCGGCCATCGAGCTCGACGGAGACGCGATCGCCTTTGATACGAGCGGCGTCGACCAGGTCGTCTATCGGCTCGCACCCAATGCCGGCGAGCCAGCCCGGCCGCTCTCGCGGATCGTGTCCGGTGGCGAGCTGTCGCGCGTCGCCCTGGCCATCAAGCAGGTCCTGGCCGAAGCCGACGAGACGCCGGTCCTGGTCTTCGATGAGGTAGATAGCGGGATCGGCGGGCGAAGCGCCGATCCGGTCGGGCGAAGCCTGTGGGCGCTGGCCCGGCGTCATCAGGTCCTGTGCGTGACCCACCTGCCGCAGATCGCCGCGCACGCCGATTCGCAGTACCGGATCGCCAAGCGCCATCGGGACGGCCGGACGGTCACCGAGATCGAGCACCTGGATCGCGAGGGTCGTGTCGTCGAGCTGGCCCAGATGCTCGGCGGCGACTCGGGCGGCCCGACGACGCTGGCCAGCGCACGCGAGCTGCTCGATCGTGCCGAGGCCTGGCGCGCCGGTGTCGCCCTGACCGGATGAGGCCGGGCAGCGTGGCCGATCTCGGGCGCGCCATCGACGAGTACCTCGCTTACCTGCAGGTCGAACGCGGCCTCTCGCCGGCCACGATCCGCGCCTACCGGACCGACCTCGCCGATTTCGCCGCCTCTCGCGGTGTCGGGCGCGGCTGGGCGAGGTCACCCGACGCGGCCATCGGGTACCTGGCGGCTCGGACTCGCCGAGGCCGGCCACGCGATCCCGGTCTGGCGCCGAGCAGCCTTCGACGCCGAGCCGCCGCGCTCAAGGGCTTCTATCGCTTCGCCTATGGCGAGGGGCTGATCCGGGTGGACGTGGCGGCCCATCTCGATCTGCCCAGGCCGTCACGGCTCCTGCCAGAAACACTGACGGTGGAGGAAACAGAGCGCTTGCTCGAAGCGGCCGGCAGCGAGGATCCGTCACAACCGCGCAGCCTCCGCGATCGGGCGCTCCTGGAATTGCTCTACGCCGCGGGCTTGCGGATCAGCGAGGCGACCGGGCTCGATCGCGAGGATCTTTCGACCGACGGCGCCTTCGTCCGGGTCATCGGCAAGGGCGACAAGGAGCGCCTCGTGCCGGTCGGTGACGTCGCGCTCGACTGGCTCGCCCGATGGACGGACGGTCCGCGACCGGCGCTGCTGGCGATCGGGCACGTGGCCCCGGATCGTGGCGGCCCGCTCTTCCTGGGCGATCGCGGCGGCCGGCTGGCACGGCAGCAGGCCTGGGCCTCGGTCAAGCGGGCGGCGGCTCGGGCTGGCCTCGCGGACCGGGTCAGCCCCCACACGCTTCGCCATTCGTTCGCGACCCATCTCCTGGAAGGGGGCGCGGATCTGCGGGTCGTCCAGGAGTTGCTCGGCCATGCGAGTATCTCCACCACACAGCTCTACACGCATCTCACCGGGGAACGCATCCGGGACGTCTACAGCCGGGCCCATCCACGGGCCTGAGAAAGGCTTGACCAGATGAGTTACGCGGACTCGTTGCTCGCGACCGGTGAAGGGATCCGCCGTCGCGAGCGGCAGCATTGGCTCGTTCTGCTATGGGGGGCACGGCTGCCGATTGTCGCGATCGTGGCGGCGCTCTTGCTCATCGTCCTCAGCCAGAACGTGACCGGCGCGTTCTACAGCCTGCTCAGCCTGCTGACGGCAGTTCTCTTCCTGGGCGGTCTGGGATTCCTTCTCTGGGCCACCCTCCGCTACCTCAACCAGGAGTACGTCCTGACCAACCGGCGGGTCATCGAGGTCGAAGGCGTCGTCAACAAGCGCTCCACGGACGGCTCGCTCGAGAAGATCAACGACGCGATCCTGACCCAGTCCATCTTCGGACGGATCTTCGGGTTCGGCGACCTGGAAGTCCTGACCGCCTCGGAAGCCGGCATCGAGCGCTTCCAGATGATCGTCGACCCGATTGGCTTCAAGAAGGCGATGATGGACGCCAAGCACGAGTACGAGCAGGACATGTCCGGTTCGTTCCGGGCGCCCGGTCCGCCGATCCGGGAGGCGGCCGCCGCTGCGACCGAAGCGTCGGGGACGTACGAGGAATCCGTGGCCATGAAGACCATCGACGAGGCGCCGGAAGCGCCGCCACCGGAAGTGCCTCCGACGGCACCCTCGGAACCGGCCGCCCCGACTTCGGCGGCCCCTGCCCCCGCTCAACGGGTCGACCCGGATGAGATCACGCGGACCCTCGCAAACCTGGCAGACCTTCGCGATCGAGGGGCGATCTCGGCCGAGGAGTACGAGTCGAAGAAGGCGGATCTGCTCGGGCGCCTGTAGCGGCGCACCCGGGGGCCGGCCCGGGACGCCGAGCGCGGCTACGATACGCGGGACCCGCTGCCTGAGGTATCCGTGCTCGCCGACCTGCTTTCGCCCGACAAGCTCATCCTGATTGCCATCTTCCTGCTCGTCGGCTTCCCCGTCCATGAGTTCGCGCACGCCCTCGTGGCCTACCGGTTGGGTGACGCCACCGCCAAGCTGTTCGGTCGGCTGACGCTCAATCCGATCGCCCATTTCGACCCGATCGGTGGCCTCCTCTTGGTCGTCTCGGTGCTCGGCGGCGGTTTCGTGTTCGGCTGGGCCAAACCGACGCCGGTCAACCCAAGCAACCTGCGTGACCGGCGCAACGGGGAGCTAGCGGTCGCGCTGGCGGGCCCGGCCTCGAACCTCGTGATGGCCTCGATCATGGGCCTCGTCTTCCGCGGGCTGATTGCATCCGGGATTGCGGTGCCGGACCTCGTCCTCCAGGTGTGCTTCGGCTTCGTCTGGTACAACGTCGCCCTCGCCGTCTTCAACCTGATCCCGATCCCGCCACTAGACGGGTCGAGCATCCTGTTCCGCTTCCTGCCATTGCGTTACGCATGGCAGCTGCGTCCAATCCTGAGCCAGTACGGCCTGATCGTGCTGCTTCTGTTCATCTTCACCGGAGGTCGCTACGTCGCCCAGGCCATCGAACAGGTCGCGCTCTTCCTGGTGGGGGCCTAAGGTTCGCCGGTTCCGGGCGCACATGCGAGCGAGCGTGACCACCGCTGAGCGCACGGACCTAGTGACCTGGACCACCCCATCCCAGCTGGCGCTCTTCGACTCGATGCATCTCGCCGACCAGCGCCACGGCATCGACGTCGTCGCGTCCCTGCGCGCCGGCGGCGTCGACTCGTGTGACGCCCTGCTGGCTGGCCTGCTCCACGACGCCGGCAAGGGCTCGACCGGGGTCTGGCCGCGCGTCGCCCACGCGCTGGGGGACCATTACGGGCACTGGGTCTGGCGGGTCGCTGAAATCGTGCCGGGTTTCGCCAGGGACCTGGAGCGCTTGCGGACGCACGCGCAGAGGTCCGCGGATCTGGCGGTCGCGGCAGGCTGCCCGCCTCGAACCGTCGAGCTCATCCGGTACCAGGAGGCACCGCGCGATCCGGAGTTCGGCGAGCTGCTGCGGCTCGCCGACGAGGCGAACTGACATCCATGGGCCAGTCAGTCGGCGTACCCGTGATCGTCTCGGCCTCGCCAGCCGTGCAGTTCGGCGTGGGTCGCCGTCCGGAGACCGCGACCCAGGTCCGGGTAGCCGAATTCGACGGGCCCCTGGCGCTCCTGCTGTCGCTGATCGAGGCGCGCCAGCTGGACGTCCTGACCGTCCCGTTGGGCGCGCTCGCCGACGCTTACCTCGACGCCCTCGCGACGCTCCAGGCGGACCGTCTCGGACACATCAGCTCGTTCGTAGCCGTCGCCAGTCAGCTGATCCTGATCAAGAGCCGGGCCATGCTGCCTCGCCAGGCCGACCCCGCCGATCCGACGGCACTGGCCGACGAAGGAGCGGATCCTGAGGCCGAGCTGCGTACTCGCCTCATTGTCTACCGAGCCCATCGAGATGCCGGGCTGCGCCTCGCCGAGGAGGCCATCCGACGCATCGGGCTCTTCCGGCGGGAGCCTGGGATTGCCCATGCCGCGGGCCTGGCCGGGGCTCGCCCGCTCGACGCGCCGCGGCTCGATCCGGCCCTTCTTGCGGCGTCCCTGGAGCGTCTCGCCGCGGTCGCACCGCCGCCCGAGCCGCCGCCAGAGATCATGGCTCGGTTGATCACGATCGCCGAGCGAGCCGCCGTCATCCGAGCCGCCTTGCGAGCCGCGCCCGTAATCGTGCTCCAGGAGCTCCTGCGTGGGGTCCGCGACCGGGTGGTGATCGCCGTCACCTTTATGGCGATGCTCGAGCTCATGAAGCGTCGTGAGATCGTGGTGGAGCAGCTCGAGCCGTGGGGTCCGATCGTGGCTCGAGCGGCGACGCCCGAGGAGCGCAGGGCAGCCGGCCTGGACCCAAGGCTCCCCGACGAACCGCTCGACGAGTCATTGGAGTCGTTCGCGTGACGGAAACCGGAACCGAGCTCACCGCGGTCGAGCCGACCGCCGTCGAACCAGCCCCGCTCGAGCTGACCGAGGCGGCCCTCGAAGCGCTCCTCTTCGTTGCCGAGCGCCCGCTCAGCCGCCGCGAGATCGGGAGCCTGGCCGGTTGCGACCGGGCGACGGTGGACGCACTCCTGGGCGATCTCGAGGTCTCGCTCCGTGGCCGCGGGATCCGCCTGCTGATCGACGGCGACCGAGTGGAGCTCGCCACGGCCGCGGAGGGGGGCGCGCTCGTTGCCCACTATGTCGGCGCCGACGCAGTTCGGCTCTCGCCGGCGTCGCTGGAGACCCTGGCGATCGTCGCGTATCGTCAGCCGGTCACGAAGGCCGCCATCGAGCGGATCCGCGGCGTCGATACCGACTACACGATTCGGACGCTCGTGCACCGTCGCTTCGTGGTCGAGCTCGGTCGTTCAGGCGCGCCCGGGCGACCGTTCCTGTACGGCACCGGCTTCGAGTTCCTCGAACGGTTCGGCCTCACCAGCCTCGAGGAGCTACCGCCGCTCGATGTCGACGTGGCTGCGCGCCTCGCCGAGGAGGGCGGCGAGCCGATGACCCAGCCGCTCTTCTCAATCGAATCGGACGGGACTGAGACATGATGACCGAGCGGCTCCAGAAGGTCCTCGCCGCCTCCGGCGTCGCCTCGCGACGGGCGAGCGAGGTCCTCATCGCGACCGGGCGGGTGACGGTCGATGGGAAGGTCGCTGCGATCGGCGCCAAGGTGGATCCGGAGAAGTCGGTCATCGCGGTGGACGGTCGAGTGATCGGCGGCGCCGCTCCCGCGGCCTACCTCCTGTTGAACAAGCCCGCCGGCGTGACCTCAACCGTTCGCGACCGCCACGCCTCGCGAACCGTCCTGGAGATGCTGCCGACCGCCCTCGTTCCTGAAGGCGCCCGGCTCTACCCTGTCGGTCGGCTCGACCAGGATTCGGAGGGCCTGCTGATCCTGACCAACGATGGGGCGTGGGCGGATCGGGTCCTCCATCCGCGCCACGGCATCGAGCGCGAGTACGCGATCGGGCTGCGCGCACCGCTGTCGGCCGAACAGGTTGTGAACCTCAAGGCCGGGATCCCGCTGGATGAAGGTCTGGCCACGCTCACCGGCTTTCGGGCGACGACCGAGATCGAGACTCGCCGCATGGTGGAGTTGCTGTCACCACCGCCCAGTGAGCTGGTCTGGTATCGAGCCATCCTGGCCCAGGGCTGGCGGCGCCAGTTACGCCGCATGTTCGGGGCGGTCGGGGCGCCGATCGAACGGCTCGTTCGGGTGCGGATCGGGCCGGTCCGCCTGGAGGAGCTGCCGAGCGGCCGCGCGCGACGCCTGCGCGCTCCCGAGATTCGCGGTCTGGGCGCCGGCGCCGGGACAAGCCGGGCGGGGGCCCGCGCAGACAAGCCGTCCCCCGGCCACCGGACGTGAGCAGCCGGCGCACGTTCTGGAATGCCCGCCTCATCGACGGGAGCGGCGGCCCGGCCGTGGAGGGAGCGAGCGTGACGATCGAGGACGAGCGCATCGTCGCGATCGGCATGGCCGCCGGCGATCCGCCGCCGGACGCCGTCAACCTAGCCGGGCGCACGCTCATGCCCGGTCTCATCGATGCCCACGCCCACCTCTCGAGCGACACGGACCGGAGTCCGGGCTTCGGCCCGCCGCCCGCCCTCCACGGCGACGATCCGCGGCCGCGCGAGCTTGGCTACTTCATCCTCGCGAACACCGCGCGCGCTATGCTCCGCGCCGGCATCACGACGGTCCGCGACGTCGGCGCCTACGACGGCGAGGCCATCGTCCTGCGCCGCGCCGTTGAGCTCGGCCTTGTCGAGGGTCCGCGCATCCTGTCCTGCGGGCGGATCGTGACCGCGACCTCGCCCGGCGCCCGCATCTTTACGACGATGTACCACGAGGCCGATGGGCCATGGGAGATGCGCCAGGCTGTCCGCCAGCAGATCAAGGATGGCGCCGACTACGTCAAGGTCATGGCGACCGGTGCCCGCTCGGTCCAGCGCGAGGACCCCGAGCCCGCCCAGATGACCCGCGAGGAACTCGCCGCCGTCGTGGACGAGGCCCACCGGATGGGCGTCCGGGTCGCGGCCCACGCGGAGGGGCTCGGGGGCACTCGTCTCGCGGTCGAGGAGGGTGCCGACACGATCGAGCACGGTCTCTCCCTCCACCGTGAGCCGGCGCTCCTCGATCGGATGGCCGAGCGCGGAATCGTCCTCGTCCCGACGCTCACGACCTTCCACGACCTCGCGGAGCGCTTCGCGACGGAATTCACGCCGCGACTCGTCGAGCAGGCCAGGCGCCAGCTCGACGACGCGTACCGGACGCTGGCGGCCGCGCGCACGGCCGGCGTCACGATCGCGATGGGTTACGACAGCGGCCCGCCCGGTGCCAGCGCGAACGAGCTCGTCCGCCTCGCCGAGGGCGGCCTTGGCGCGCTCGGGGCGATCCGCGCCGCAACGGCGGGCTCGGCGGCGGCCCTCGGCCTCGACGACCGCGGGACGATCGAGGTCGGCAGACGCGCCGACCTCCTGCTCGTCGACGGCGACCCGTTGGCGGATCCGACCGTGCTCGTGGATCCCGATCGCATCCGGCTCGTCATCCAGGGCGGCCGCGATGTGGCGGGGAGAGACGCCGGCTGAACGGTATCCTTCGTGCGATGCAACGACTCGTCGTCGCGCTCGATGGGCCGGGGTCGTCCGGCAAGAGCAGCGTCGGTGCCGCCGCTGCCCTCCGCGTCGGGTACCGGTTCTGCGACACCGGGCTGCTCTATCGGGCGGTCACGTGGCTCTCCCTGATCCGGAGCGTGCCCTCAACGGACCCTGAGGCCCTGCGAGCCCTCGCAAGTGAGGTGGAGCTGGCCGCTGACGGAGCGGGCCGGCTTGCCCGGGTCCTGGTCGACGGCGTGGACCGAACCGCCGACGTCCACACGCCACCGGTCGACGCCGCGGTATCTGCGATCGCAGCCGTGCCGGAGCTTCGCGCAGCCCTGCTGGAACGGCAACGCGCGCTTGCGGCGACCGGTGGAATCGTCATGGCCGGCCGCGACATCGGGACCGTGGTCCTGCCGGATGCCGACCTCAAGCTCTTCCTCGACGCCTCGGTCGATGAGCGGGCCCGCCGCCGTGCCGAAGAGCGTGGCCTCAACGCGTCGAGCCCAGAAGCGATCGAGATCCTGACTGCCCTGCGCCGCCGCGATGAGCTCGATGCGACACGCGCCGTCGCACCGCTCCGTCCAGCCGCCGATGCCCGGATCATCGCCACCGATGGCAACCGCTTCGAGGACACCGTGGACGCCGTCGTGAGCGCCATTCTTGACGCCGAGGCGCGACGAGCCGCCGAACCCGCCACGACCAGCAGGCGTCGCCGATGAACGAGCAGGAGCCGATCGAGAGCTCGATCACGCCGCTCATCTCGTTCGTGACCTTCGGCGGGCGTATCTTCGCGCAAGCCATGAGCCGGATCTCCCTCGAGGGGGCCCTCGATGAGATCCCGCGTGACGGCCCCCTGATCATTGCCGCCAATCACGCCTCGAACCTGGACGCCGTAGTGGTGGGCTCGTGGCTGATCCCGCGTTTGGGCCGGCGGATCCATTGGCTCGGCAAGCGCGAGCTGTTCGATTGGCCGATCGTCGGGTGGGTCGCCGCCAACGGCGGCGTTCACCCGGTCGATCGCGCCGCCGCCGACGTCGAGGCGTTCCGCCTGGCCCGCCGGATCCTGGACGAGGGCCACGTCCTGTTCGTCTTCCCCGAGGGCACGCGCAGCCCGGACGGCGCCCTCCAGGAGGCGCGCGACGGTGTGGCGGTCCTGGCCATGCGCACCGGCGCCCCGATCGTGCCGATCGGGATCGGTGCTTCGGATCGGGTCTGGCCCAAGGGTCAGCGTCTCCCGCATCCGGGCGGGCATGTCGTGGTCCGGGTCGGGCGCTCATTCCTGCCGGCGGACGAGCTGCCCCCGGGAACGGATCGGCGAGCCGCAAAGAGCCTGGTGACCACGATGATCATGACCCGGATCGCCGCGCTCCTACCTGCCCGTCAGCGCGGCGTCTACGGCGACGTCAAGGGGGCCGAACCGGACCCCATGCGATAATCGAAGGGTGGGAATGGTCCAGGAAGTCCGCATCGCCAAGCGCACCGGGTTCTGCTACGGCGTTCGGGAGGCGATCGACAAGGCCAAAGAGGCGTCATCCGCGGGCAAGGTGACTCATACCCTCGGGCAGGTCGTCCACAACGAAGGCGTCGTGCGCGAGCTCCAGGCACTCGGGATCCAGACCGTCGAGACGCTCGACGACGTCGACGGAGGCGCAGCCGTCGTCATCCGCGCGCATGGGGTGCGTCCGGACGTCATGGCGCGGGCCGAGGATCGCGGCCTCGAGATCATCGACGGCACCTGTACCTGGGTGATCCAGGAGCAGAAGGAGCTGCGCAAGCTCGTCGAGGACGGCTACACGATTGTGCTCCTGGGCACGCCCAAGCACCCGGAGGTCGTGGGTCTGCTCGGCTTCGCCCCGGATGCCATCGTCGTCGACGACGAGTCCGAGTGGGCTGCGGCCATCCCGGCGCGCAAACGGATGGCCCTCATCTCGCAGTCGACCCAGCCACCCTGGAAGTTCGAGAAGCTGGCGGCCTTCATGGTCGGTCGCGCCCACGAGCTCAAGATCGTCAACACGGTCTGCCCGGTCACGATCCGGCGTCAGCAGGACACCCTCGACTCGGCCGGCGAGGTGGACCTGATGGTCGTCGTCGGTGGGCGCTCGAGCGCCAACACCAAGGAGCTGACCCGGCTGTGCGAGATCGCC
Organism: uncultured Anaerolineaceae bacterium; assembly: GCA_964385975.1. GTDB lineage: Bacteria > Chloroflexota > Limnocylindria > Limnocylindrales > CSP1-4 > SPCO01. The sequence goes on from CAYLSK010000028.1 coordinate 15,653, forward strand.
GGGACCGAGGCGATTCAGATCGAGAGTGCCCGCGACCTTTCCGACCCGACGGTCTTCGGGTCGGCCGGAGTCGTCGGGGTCACCGGTGGGACCTCCACCCCGATCGAGGACCTGCGTGACGTCGCCGAGTGGATCCTGGCCAACGCCGGCACGGCCGAGGCGAAGGCGCGCGCTGGCGAGCTCGCGCACGCTGCGCTGGAGCGAGCGGCCACCCCGGCCGGCCGGACGACCTCCCTTCCCACACCCGCAAGGACCGGCGTCGCCTCCGGGGCTGCCTGAACGTGGTCAGCGGACGGGGCGGGATCCCGGTCGTTGCCATCGTCGGTCGTGCGAACGTCGGGAAGAGCACGTTGTTCAACCGGTTCCTCGGCCAGCGCTCGGCGATCGTCGAGGACCGAGCACGGACGACGCGCGATCGCCTTTATGGCGATGCCGAATGGAACGGCCGGCGTTTCGTCATCGTCGACACCGGCGGCCTCGAGCTCCAGCCGGACGATCAGATCGAGGCGCGCGTCCAGGAGCAGGCGCGACTAGCGATCGCCGAGGCCGATGTGATCCTGTTCGTGGTCGATGCGGTCAGCGGCATGACCCCGGCGGACCTGGAGGCTGCGGCCATCCTGCGCCGGGCAATGGCGCCCGTGATCGTCGTCGTCAACAAGGCCGACAACGAGAAGCGCGAGCTCGAGGCCGCCGAGTTCCACTCGCTCGGCTGGGAGGAGACCTACGCGATCTCGGCCTCGCACGGCCGAGGTACGGGCGACCTGCTGGACGCCATCGTGTGGGTACTCCCGCCCGAAAGCGAGGCCGAGCTGGCGCGCAAGGCCCGCGAAGTCGAGGCCGACGCGTGGGCGGAAGAGGTGGCGGCCGGGCGGCTTGAGCCGTACGTTGTGGGCGATGCGGACGCCCAGGCTGACGATCTCGACGGCGATGAGGCCGACCCGACCGATGCCGAGGCAAAGCGCTGGGACGCGGCGATGGCGGCCGACGCCAGCGGCGAACCGGCCGCGATCGCGTTCGTCGGCCGCCCCAACGCCGGCAAGTCGAGCCTCCTCAACGCCCTCCTCGGCGAGGACCGGGCGATCGTTTCGGAGATCCCCGGGACCACCCGCGATGCCATCGACACCCGGCTCGCCTGGGGCCGCAGTGAGGTCGTCCTGATCGACACGGCCGGCATCCGCCGGCGCGGCAAGGTCGCATCGGGACCCGCGGCCGAGCGCTACTCCACGCTCCGGGCGCTCCACGCGCTTTCGCGCGCGGATGTGGCGGTCCTGGTGATCGATGCGGTCGAGGGCCTCACCGCCCAGGATGCTCACGTCGCAGGCTACGTGGTCGAGGAGGGGAAGGGCCTGGTCATCGCGGTCAACAAATGGGATCTCGTGGCCGACAAGACGGACCGCACGTTCGATCAGTACACCGAATGGATCCGCAACGAGGTCCCATTCCTGGACTTCGCCCCGATCGTCTCGATCAGCGCCAAGACCGGCCAGCGCGTCGGCCGCGTCCTCGAAGCCGCCATCGACATCTGGGGCGAGCGACGCAAGCGGATCTCGACCGGCGAGCTCAACCGCGTCCTGGCCGCAGCGACCGACCGGACACCGCCGCCGCCGGTTCGAGGCCACCGGCCGAAGCTCTTCTATGCGACCCAGGCGGCCGTGGCGCCGCCGACCTTCGTCTTCTTCGCCTCCGATGCGTCGGCCGTCCACTTCAGCTATCGGCGCTACCTGGAGAATCGCCTGCGCGAGACCTTCGGCTTCGATGGCACACCGATCCGCCTCGTCTTCCGGGACCGGACATCGGTCAAGCTGCCGCGTCGTCGCAAGAGCCGGAGCGCTCCCGTGGCGATGGCCAGGGGCGCTCGAAGGGCCGGCGGGAGCGGCGGATCCGGACGGGTCCGCAAGCCGCACTGATGGCCGGCCCGCGGATCGCGGTCGTCGGCGCCGGGGCGTGGGGCACGACGCTCGCGGCGATCATTGCCGGGAGCGAGCCGGTCAGCCTGGTCTGCCACGCGCCAGAGATCGCCCTGGAAATCTCGGCATCCCATCGCAACGAGCGGCGCCTGCCCGGAATCGCCTTGCCGGAGCGGATCGCTGCCTCGGTTGACCCGGCGGTCCTGGCCGACGCCGTCGATCTCGTCCTCTTCGCCGTCCCGTCGCGCCATCTTCGCGCCACCGTGGCGAGGGTCGCACCGTATCTCCCGCCGGGCGCTGACCTGCTGTCGGTGGTCAAAGGCCTCGAGCCGGTGAGCCTGCTGCGGATGAGCGAGGTGATCGCCGACGCAGCTCGAGTGCCGCCCCAACGGATCGCCGCCCTCTCTGGGCCGAACCTCGCCCTCGAGATCGCTCGCGGCCTGCCAGCTTCTGCGGTCGTTGCAGCCGAGGATCCCGCGCTCGCGGACCGGATCGTGGCCCGGCTGGCCCGGCGCGAGTTCCGGCTCTACGTCAATCGCGACATCCTGGGCGTCGAGCTGTGCGGCGCTCTCAAGAACATCGTGGCCATCGCTGCTGGCGCGGCCGACGCCCTGGGCTTTGGCGACAACGGCAAGGCAGGCCTCCTGACCCGTGGCCTGGCCGAGATGACCCGGGTGGGGATCGCCGCGGGCGCGAACCCACTCACCTTCGCCGGGCTGGCCGGCGTCGGCGACGTGATCGCCACGTGTGGTTCCGGCCTGTCGCGGAACCATCGGGTCGGCGAGGAGCTCGCGCGGGGTCGCTCGTGGCCCGAGATCGAGGCGACCCTGGCCGGAACGGCCGAGGGCGCCTATACCGTGGACGCCGCCCTCGCTCTGGCTCGAGGGCACGGAGTCGAGATGCCGATCGCCCAGGAGGTCCACAACGCCCTGTTCGAGGGCAAGAGCGTCCAGCGCTGCCTAATTGACCTGCTGGCTCGCGAGTCGAAGGACGAGCTCGCCGACTACGAACGCTGGGTCCAGCGGCTCAGTCGTTCCACCGTGGACTGATACAGGCCTCTGCTAGACTCCGGGTTCGACGGGGCGTGGCGCAGCCTGGTAGCGCACCAGTCTGGGGGACTGGTGGTCGTCGGTTCAAATCCGGCCGCCCCGACCAATCACCGCATTCGCACGTAGCTGGGCGTCAGTCGGCGAGGCGCTGCCAGCTTGGCGTTCCCTGGAGTTCGCTGCCGCTCGCCTCGGTCGACCCGCTCGGCGGGAGGACGATCGACGTCCCTTGCGCGATGTCGATGATCGTGACGGAGCTCAGATACGGGAAATTAGGGCTGTACGTTCTCCCCACCAGTTTGCTCCCGTCGGGCGACCACACGGGCGCACCGGCGACCGATATCGCGAGCATCCGCTCGCCCGCGGGCGCACCGCCGACCGATGGCGAGAGCACGAGCTCGCTCGAACCGTCGGGTCTGACGACGACGAATCGCCCAAAAGACAAAGTCCAAGTCGGACTCTTGAAATAGGCGAGCCGACTACCGTCCGGCGACCAGGCCGGGGAGTCGTTCCACTCGGTCGCATTCGAGATCGCTCGTTCGACTCCAGGGTCCACACCGACGACCCAGACCTGCTGGACGTATGCCGCGGGTAATTTCGAGTAGGCGATCCACCTTCCGTCGGGCGACCAGACCGGTGCAAAGTACGAGTACGTGTTGCCGATGGAATCGTCGTCGGGCTTGGTGAGGCGGCGAACGCCGGAGCCGTCGATGTTCATGAGGTAGATGCCCCGATCCTTGTCGTATCGTCCCCCGCGGAACGCGATGAGAGCCCCGTCAGGCGACCAGGTCGGGTCCTGCCCCTCCAGGGTCCGGTCCCCGATCAGCGTCGAACCCGTTCCGTCAGACCGAGCAACGAAGATCTGCGGTCGACCTTCGAAGAATCCGGTATAGGTCAGGTAGCGATTGTCGGGGGACCAGGAAAGCCGCCGCCAATCGATCGATGTCTCATTCCCGACCGATATCGATGCGGGCTTGGTGGCGATGGTCATGCGATGGGCGCCGTCGGCACCCATGACGACCAACTCCACGGTCGCCCCACCGGCCGCCAGGGACTGGTAGGCGATCCTCGTCCCATCGGGCGAGAACGTCGGCTGGATGTCCGACTCCGGCCCTGACGTGAGCTGCTGTCGCCCGGTCCCGTCGGCATTCGCCACGACGATATCCCCGCCGGAATCGAAGGCGATGAGGCCCGGCTTGGCAAGCCCGAATGGCGCGGGCAGACGGTGAAGGCTGCCGATGATGCCGATGATGGCGATCGACGAGGCCACGAGGAGCGCAAGCGCCACGACGAGGGCGACGCCCCTGAGCCGGCGCGAAGAGGTCGAGGGTGCGAGGCCCGGAAGGGCAGGGGTCCAGGGCCACGAGATCACGCGCCGTCGACGCTGCGGGGTCTCGCCGAGGGCAACGACCAGCCGGTGCCACAGCGCTTCCGCGGTGCCGCCCGGCGGGTCCTGCCTGATGGCTGCCCGGACCAGCCTGTCGGAGATCTGGGGTGCTCGATGGTCGTTCATCGTCGTTCTACCTCGAGCGCACGCTCCAATGCCTGGCGAGCCGCGAAGAGCCGCCACTTGGCGGTACCCTCGGGGATGGCGAGGAG
>CAYLSK010000029.1:0-19923 GCA_964385975.1 uncultured Anaerolineaceae bacterium
TGGCTGCTCGATCGCAAGTGGTGCTACATCCGGATGGAGGGCACGACCTATGGCGACGTGCCGCTCAACGTGGAGCTCAAGCTCGAGGTCTGGGACAGCCCGAACAGCGCCGGCGTCATCACCGACGCGATCCGCTGCCTGAAGCTCGGCCTGGACCGGGGCCTGACCGGGACGCTCGTCGCCCCGTCGAGCTACTTCATGAAGAGCCCGCCACAACAGATCCACGACGACATCGCGTTCAACCGGGTGGAGGCCTTCATTCGCGGCGACGACAACGAGACATTGGTCGGGACGGAGGCGCCGGCGAAGCGCGCGCTCAAGCGGATGGCCGGCAGCAAGGCCAAGGTGGCCGCCGCCGCCAAGTGACCTCACGCGAGCGTCAACTCGAGGCGCCGCACCGGCGCGGCAAGGCCGGCCCACGCATCGTCGAGCGGGCCGCCGTCGCCGGTTACCGGGGCACGACCTGGCTCCTTGGCGTGCTCCCGGCCGCCGTCGGCCGGGCCGCGATCGGGCGCCTGTCGCAGGCCTCGTATCTCGTTTGGCCGGCGAAACGGCGCTGGTCGAACCAGAACTTCGGGCATGTCCTGGGGCTGCCGCCCGACGACCCGCGGGTTCGCAGGCTCGCCCTGCGCGCGTACCGCGAGTACGGTCGTTACCTGGTCGAGCTGATGCGCCTGCCAACCCTTCCGCCCGACGAGGTGAGCCGGCTGGCGGGCGACCTCGATGCCGACGGCATCCGCGCGATCTGGGCCGCCGCACCCGGTGGCGGGCTGATTCTTGCCGCCGGCCATGTCGGCAACAACGAAGCGGTCGCCGCCGGGATCGCCCACCACGGGCTGCCGATCAGCGTGGTCGCCGACGACTCGGCGTTCCCGGAGATGTACGAGCTGCTCCGGCGCCAGCGCGAGAGCTGGGGCGTCCGGATGATCGCGTGGCGCAACCTGCGCGAGATCTTTGGCGTGCTCAAACGGGGCGAGATGCTCGCCCTGCTGATCGATTGGGGCTACCGGAGCGACGGGATCCCGGTCCAGCTGCTGGGCGGCTGGACGACGCTGCCGGCCGGCCCGGCCACGCTGGCGGCCAAGACCGGCTCGCGGATCCTGCCAATCCGGATCAAGCGCAATCCCGCCGGTGGCTTCGACGTGTCATGGACCGACCCGATCGACGTCCCATCCGCCGATCCGGCCGAGCTCCAGCGGGCCACCCAGGCAATGGCGGATGCCCTTGGCGAGACGATCCGACTCGCGCCGGAGCAGTGGTACAACTTCAAGCCGATCTGGCCGGCAGGCGAAGTCGAGGCGACCGATCTGGCGAGACGCGCAGCATGCATGCAGGCCGGACTGCCGGATCCGGGACCGGGCCGAGGCCTGCCACGAGACGAGGCGGACGGGGTCGCGCCGAAGGTCGCTGGGTGACGATCCGGACGCGAGGCCTGATCGCCGGCTCATGGCTGGCCTGCCATCTGCCCGAGGGCCCGCTCGTTCGACTGGCCGACCTCGCCGGCGACGCTTGGTACCGCTTCGCGCCGCGGCGCGCGGCCCAGGCACGGCGCAACCTGCAGCGCGTCTGTTGCGCGCTGGCCAGCGACGGCCGCGGCTCGGTGGCCACGAGGGCGGCGGCGAGCGATCCGCGCGCGCTCGAGCGGCTCGTGCGAGCCGCCTTCCGGCACAGTGCGCGCTACTACCTCGAGGTGGCCCGGACGCCGAGCCTGTCCCCTGACGAGCTGGATCGGCGGCTGGTCGTCGAGACCCCAGAGGTCGTGGCCGACGCGTTCGGGAGTGGCCGCGCGGTGATCTTCGTGGGCCTCCACTTCGGCGCCATCGAGCTGCCGGCGCTCTTTCTCGCCGCGAGGGTGGGTAGCGCCGTCGCTCCGATGGAGACGGTCGGCGACGACGACCTCCAGGACTTCTTCGTCCGAACCCGTGGCGCCGCCGGAGTCCGGATCGTCGGCCTGCGCGAGGCGCGGCGCGAGCTCCTTGGCGCACTCCGCCAGGGGATCTCGGTCGGGCTGGTCGGGGATCGCGACCTGACCGGCGGCGGCCTCCCGGTCCCCTTGTTCGGGGCTCCCGCCAATCTGCCCCTGGGACCGGCGATGCTGGCGGTCGAGAGTGATGCGCCGCTCTACGTGGTCAGCGTCCGTCGAACCGGCACCGCACGCTATCGGGGCCGGCTCGAAGCCGTCCCGGTGCCGGCGGACGGCACCCGGCGTGTACGGGTCACCGCGGCGATGGCGGCGCTCGCGGCCGCATTCGAACGGGCCGTCGCCGTCGCACCCGAACAATGGTGGGCCGTCTTCTTCCCGATCTGGCCGGACCTCGAGGCGGCGCATGACTGATCAGCTCACGGCACGTGGCCGGGCCGACCTGCATATCCACACCGTGGCCAGCGACGGCACGGCGACTGTGACCGCCATCCTCGATCACGTCGAACGGCACACCGACCTGGACGTCATCGCGATCTCGGACCACGAGCGGATCGACGCGGCCGTGGCGGCCCGGGCCATGGCGATCGACCGTGGTCTACGCGCCGAGGTGATCGTCGGCGAGGAAGTCACGACGCTCGGCGGCCACCTTCTGGCCCTCTTCATCGACCGTCCGGTCCGACCATACCGGTCGCTCCGGGCCACGATCGCCGCGGTCCACGACGCTGGCGGCCTGGCGATCCCCGCACATCCGCTCGTCCCGTATCCGCTGTGCGCCCAGGGCTGGATGCTGCGCCGGCTGCTGGACGATCCGGATGCAGCCGTCCGTCCCGATGCCATCGAGACGTTCAACCCGACGACCCTCGGCAAGCCATGGCACGCGCGGGTGACCCGCTTCGCGGATGAGCACGGACTCGCCCACGTCGGCAACAGCGACGCTCACGCGCTCGAGGCCATCGGCAGCGGCTGGACGACGTTCCCGGGCCGTGACGGCGCCGATCTGCGCCGGGCGATCGAGGCGCGGACCACCGCGCACGGCGGCACATTCCACCCGACCATCGGCCAGCTAGGAACGTTCGGGGAGCAGGTGCGCAAGCGCGGCCGCGATGCCCGCGACGAGCTCAGCGGACGGCTCCGCCGCGATGGGACCGGTCGCGATCACGGGTACCCTGGGGGCCGGCTCCGGCCGCCTCGCTTCGAGCTCCCCGATCCGGAGGGGGGGCGCCAGCCGTGAAGATCGGGCTCGTCTGTCCATACATCTACCCCGAATCCGGTGGCGTCGCGCAGCACGTCCGGTTCCTCTACGAGAACCTCCGCGTGCGCGGTCATGACGTCCGGATCATCACCGCCAGCCACGGCCCGCAGCGGGCATCCGAGGGCGACATCCTGCGGATCGGGGTGGGCTTCAGCATGCCGACCAACGGCTCGGTCGGGACCCTGACCTTCTCGCCGCGCTACATCGGCCAGGTCCGCGAGCTGCTGGCGCGCGAGCGCTTTGACCTGCTCCACTTCCACGAGCCGTTCGTGCCGTTCCTGTCGCTCTTCCTGCTCCGCGAGTCGCGCAGCGTCAATGTGGCCACCTTCCATGCCTACGCCGGCTTCTCGCCCTCGTACGAGCTCGGCAGCCGGGTGATGGGCGGCTATGCGGCCCGGCTCCACGGCCGGATCGCGGTCAGTGCGGCGGCCAGGCACTTCATCGACCGATTCTTCCCCGGCGATTACAAGGTCATCCCCAACGGTGTGGATGTCCCCCGGTTCGCTTCGGCCGTCCCGATCGCTCGCTGGCAGGACGGCGTCCCGAACGTGCTGTTCGTGGGTCGCCACGAGCCACGCAAGGGCCTGCTCGATCTGCTCAAGGCGCACCGGATCCTGCGCAAGACCGGGTCGGGCAACCGGCTGCTGATCGTCGGCTCCGGTCCACAGGAGCGAGAGGCTCGGCGCTACGTCGCGACGCGCGGGCTCAAGGCCGTCGAGTTCCTGGGTCGTGTCTCGGACGCCGAGAAGGCCCAGCTCTTCCGGACGGTCGACGTCTTCGCCTCGCCGGCCACCGGCGGCGAATCGTTCGGGGTCGTGCTGCTCGAGGCGATGGCCGCCGGCGCGCCCATCGTCGCCTCTGACATTCACGGCTACAAGGGCGTGGTCCGGCGCGGTCGCGAGGGCCTGCTGGTCCCGCCGCACGTACCCAAGGAGCTGGCCGCCGCGATCGCTCGCCTCCTGGCCGACCCCGTGCTTCGGGCGCAGATGAGCGCCGCCGGCCGGATCCGTGCCGAGGACTTCAGCTGGCCACGGGTCGCCGAAAGGGTGGAGGACTACTACGGGTTCGTCATCCGCCGGCTGGCCTCGACCGGTTCGCTGCCGGTCGACTTCGGGGCGCCCGTCCCTCAGGCCCCGCCGCTCCGGATCCGAACGTCCGCATCATCGACCGGCGACGGCTCCTTTGATTCTGCGAGTGCCAGTCTCCAGACCCAGGCGGAATAGGCGACCACCAGGCAGGTCACGACCAGGGCGGCCAGCAGGATCGCCAGGGTCGGCGTCAGGATCGGCGTCGCCACGTTCCGATCGACCTTGCTGACCGGGAACTGGAAGGCATACAGGTAGGTCGGCAGGATCCCCTGGTAGGCGTTGACGATCGTGGCCGGCAGGGGGAGCGCTGCGATGTTCGGGTAGAGGATGGAGAACCAGCCGACAGCCGCCACCAGGTACCCGGCGACGAAGCGGCGCGAATCCCGCGCCCCAAGGACCTGCAGCGCGAAATAGCCGAGCGGGGTGCCCACGATCAGGGCGATCGGTTCGACCGGGATGTTGGCGAGGGTCAGGATCGGGTTGTCGGGCAGGAACGCCACCACGATCAGGCCGACGACCACGGCCGCGCCCACCCGGGCGAACGAACCGAAGGCCGCCGTCAGCTCGCGGCCACCGCCTCGCAGGTCGCGGGCGTCGAATTCCAGGAGGCGCATGACGAGCGCGACCAGGCCGATCGCCACGACCGCGGTCAGGCCGGCGGTCCGTGCCGTCAGCACGAAGTCCGGGATGACCGCCGGGCAGGCCTGTGACCCGGGATTCACCGAAAGCACGCCGACGAACCCGCAGAGCGGCCGCGACAGGATCCACATCAGGGCCGGGAGGGCGACTGCGACTGCCGCCCCCACTCGTGCCAGGAGCCAGGCGTAACGCGACGCGCCGTGCCATAGCTCGGCGATGAAGTAGGCGAGGGCCAGGACCACGAACGGGAGCGCCGTGTAGTAGTGGTACTGGAAGGCGGCACGATCGATCCGCGCCCATGAGATCCACTGGGCGGCGAACCCGACCGCGATGAGGGCGAGCGCCAGGCTCCGCCGCTTGTAGGCCATCACCGCGGCGAAGGCCATCGCCGGGATGCCCAGCCACCAGATGACGAGGTTGCCGGCGTCGTAGATCGAGGCGGACGTCGCTCCGGCCAGGCCTTCCTGGTAGAACCAGACCGGCTTGAGGTCGAGGGGCCATGCCCACCACGGCGATGAAGCCGGGTGAGCCTGAGACAAGTCGTTGTGGTAGCGGTACATCTGGCCGGTCAGGTCGAGCAGCATCTGGCCGGTGTGTCCGGCCGGCCAGCCCGGCACGATCTGATGACCCTCCACCATCGCCCAGGGGAGATAGGAGATCACGTACACGACGAGCGGCACGACCACCAGGCAGGTGGCCGCCCAGAGCACAGGCAGTCCCAGCGCCGTGCCGGGACGAAGCCAGCCATTTGGCGGTCGTGCCGGCGGCTCCAGGAAGCGGATCGGATCGTCAGGTTCAGGCGGCATGGCGAGCGGCCCGAAACCCCATCGACCGGCGAGCCAGAAGAGGCCCACGACCGCGAGGGAGCCGAGGCCCAGCGCGATCGCCACCTGCAGCGGCGTGAACGCCAACGAACCCACGGCGAGCGGGGTCTGCAGCTTCCCGACGGCCACGGCGCCGAAGAAGACGATGATCCCGAGCGCCGCCGGCGCCAGCACGGCCAGGCGGAGCTCATCGTCCGTCCACGCGATTGGATGAAGGACGGCAACGACCACGGCCACCAGAGTCAGGGCCACCATGACCAACAGGAAGGTGAGGTTCCCGAAGCCGGCTCCCTCGGGGACGCTGATCGCGATGTAGCCCAGCACCGCGGTCAGCCCGATCAGGCCCAGGATCGCGAGCACCCGGCCAAGCGCGCTGCGCAAGAGGATCAGCAGCAAGAGCGCGCCGATCGCGTAGGCCGACACCCACTTGCTCGCGAGCGCCAGCCCCAGGAGCAGGCCGATCCCGGGCATGGCGAGCCAGAAGGCGAGCCGGCCGTGTAACCACCCCGTCCACAGGGCCGCGAACAGGGTGTATGCGGCGACGATGAAGAGCCCCACGTAGACATCGTTCATCCCGATCCGCGACTGGACGAAGAACATCCCGTCGATCAGCACGAAAAACCCCGCGAGCACGGCCACGAGTCGGCGACGGAACAGGATCCGGGCCAGGAGGAACAGGAGCCCGGCGGTCAGCCCGCCGGCGATCACGCCGGGCAACCGCCAGGCGAACGCGTGCGAGCCGATCTCGATCGAGGCGGACGACCCGGAGCTCGCAAAGACGAGCAGCTCCTGACGATCGTCGGACGGGTGGTCGGACGCGATGTCGGACGCCCAGGCAGATGGCGTGAAGTCAACGGGCAGGCGGGCGTCGGCGAAGACCGCGTTGGCGTGCGGCTCGACGACATAGACGGTCCAGGGATCCACCTCGGACCCCGTCCAACCCGGGATCCGGCCGAGGATGTGGACCATCTGGGTCGCATCGTCGTAGGCGATCCGGGTGGCCGATGCGGGCAGTGGGTGGCGGCCCTGGTCGACGGGGCCCTCCTTGGCAGCATCGCCACCGATCGCGAAGACCTCATAACCCGGATTGTCAAAGCCGCCCGTCGTGGCGTACAGCCTGGGATCGTCGAGACCGGTGACCATCGCCAGGCCGTGGGCGCCACCGTCCAGCGCCATGGTCGTGATCAGCGACGCCCGAGCCGGGTCGATGAACGCGACGCCCTCGCTCGTGGCGACCGCGATTCTTGGCACCTCCTCGACGCCGATCCCCGGCAACCGTCCATCGGCGATCGCGGTGTCGAGGGCCTTGCGGACATCGCCGCTCCCAGGACTGCCCGGCACGACGGTGGGACCGGCGGACGGATCGGTCAGCTTGGCCTCGTAGTCAGCGGCCTTGCCGGCCAGGATGCTGGCCAGAGTCGCGGCGGCAGCTGTCGGGTCCGGGACATCGGCGATGGTCGCGACGAGCGCAGACCCCGAGCCACCTGGCGCAAGGTCGGCGATCGCCGGCAGGTCCAGTGTGCCGCTCACGGTGCCGCCGGACAGGTCGACGACGCTCAGCCGCTCGGACGAGGCCGCCACGACGGAGGTGCCGGCACTCGTCACCAGCAGCCGCTCGACCGGGTGGCCGACGTCCGCGAGGGCCACGGGCCCCGGCCCGAGGTCGACGCCGATGGACCCGGGTGAAGTCGCGCCGAGGGTCGCGATCCGCCCGTCGTCGTAGCCGAGGATCAACCGCTCGCCGGTCGAATCGAAGGCGAGCGCCCCGGCACCGCCGGCCGCCACCACGGAGAGGAGACCCCGTGTGCGCAGGTCGTAGGTCCGGATCTCGCCGCCGGTCGCGATGTGCAGCCGGTCGCCGGCGCGCCCACCCGGCGCCTGCGGGTCGTCGCGACGCGGCTCGATGACCGCGGCCCGGACCGGGACGCCGAGGGCGCTCGTCGCGCTGACGTGGTCCTCGCCCCACAGGACGATGCCGGCAGCCATCGCGTATTTGGCCAGGTGCGGATGGGTCCACTCGTAGATGTCATGTGAGAGGCCATAGCGCCAGTCCTGCAGGAACTCGGTGGCGGTCCGGGCGTGATAGACCTCGTCGAAATGCATCTGGTAGGGCTCGGCCAGACGGAAGGTGCGCAGCAGGAGGCTCCCGACCACCAGGACGACGACCAGCCACAGATCGAGACGATCGAGCCTGCCGCCGCCCTCGCCGGCGAGCAGCGCGGTCCGGTCCGGCCGGATCGGAGCGTCGCCGAGGCGCGCTCGGAACCAGCCGACCAGGCCGACCTCGGCGAAGCTGGCGCGTGCCGTCCATGTCGGGAACTGCACCCGAGCCGAGTGCGGCGGAGGCACCCAGTCAGTCCGTGGGGGCGGCTGCGGGATCGGGTCGACAGCAGGCTTGGGCTCCGGCTCCGGCTTTGGCTCCGGCTCCGGATCGGGCGCGGACTCGGGTGCAAGCGCGAGCCGCGGCGCGAGCTCCGGCTCGTCGAGCCAGGCATCCTCGGGCTCCGCGCCCGACGACGTCGCCAGCTCACCGGCCAAGGCCTCCCGGCCGTCGCGGCGGAGCTGCGCGAACGACCACAGGAACGCAGCTGCGTTAGCGATCGCGATGATCGTCACACCAGCCTGGGATCGGATGGCCCCACCGATACCCAGCCAGTCCATCACCGACGGGTTGTTCGGATAGAGCGTGGTCAAGACCACGTACATGTTGGCGAACGTCGCCGCCGAGAGAGCCGCGTAGGCCCAGCGCCAGCGCCACGAGACGGCGGCGAGGATCACGCCGAGCGCGAAGAATGGGTAGCTGTAGCGCTCGTGGACTCGGGTGGGGACGACAAAAAAGGCGAGCGCCAGAATGGCCAACCCGACCAGCACCGTGAGCCGGTCCGGCCGTCGCGCCACGACCCACAGGATCAGGGCGATGGATGCCAGCAGGAGCGTGCTCCCTACCAGGACGGCGGGGATGCCGCCGAAGACCGCGCTCCCCGCCCCGCATTTCTGCGCGTCGCCCGCGAAGTCGCAGATCCAGGTGCCGGCGCTGGCCAGGCTGTTCCCCGTGTCGCCTGGGACGATCGCCCAGAGGTTGTAGGCATTGACCGTGAGGTACGGGTAACCGCCGGCGGTCCGCACGATCTGTTGCAAGAGGCCGGACTGGATGAACGGAGCCTGGCTGCTGAACTCGATGACGGAGAGGCCGAACGGCAGGCACAGGATCCATGCCGTCATGAAGCCAGCGACCGCGGTGGTCAGGATCCGGATGGGGCGACCGGTGCGGTCAACATCGCCGAAGCCGCCATCTGGCCACAGGGCGCGCCGGATCGTCACGACCGCCACCAATGGGATGAGGATGCCGAGCTGTGGCTTGATGACCGCGGCGATGACCGTGCAGATCGCCGCCCGCTCAGGCCGGTCTCGCCACACCTCGCGCAGCCCGAGCAGGACGAAGACAACGCCGAACGAGTCGACCTGACCCCAGACGACGCTGTCGAACCAGGAGATCGGGTTGACCACAGCGACGAAGGCGGCGGCCAGGGCGAGCCTGCGCCGCCCACCGAGCTCGAGAACCATCGACCAGGCGAGCCAGCCGATCGCGAGATCGGCAAGGATCGGCGGCACCTTGATCAGGTCGCCAACGCCCCCGACCAGGTTCCCGACGATGCCCACGGCCCACAGCACGTACAGGTAGCCGGGTGTGTAGTCGTGGAAGAAGTCGCGCCCGTAGAAGCCGAACGGCCCGTCGGAAGCGAGGTTCGACGCCCAAAAGCGAAAGGCGCCGATGTCGACGTCGAACCCGGAGCCCGGGATCAGTTGTGCGATGATGAGGCGGAGGGCGAGCCCGGCTGCGAGGACCACGAGGACCGCGCCAACGGTTTCCCGCGTCCCGGTCGCCCGCGACGGCGCTCCTGTGCCTCGCCCGGTCCCACCGAACGCGGGGCCAGTCACCGGGAACGGCTCCTGCACGAGCGTGGAAGGTGGATCGGAGCGTAGCACAGGGTGGCCCCCCGGACCCCCGGTCGGGCCCGTGGCCGGACCCGCGCACCGCTCGCTGGATCTCGATCCTCGTCGGTCTGCTGCTGGCACTCGCCGCCCTGGCGATCTACCTGGCGACGCGAACGGATCGCTACTACGACCATTTCGTCTGGCAGGCTGCGGCCTTCCTCGAAGGTCACGCGGCCATCCGCTATCCGATCGAGCGGAGCGGCGATCTCCTTGGCAATGCGTACTTCCAGGACGTGCTTCCGATCCCCACGACGGACGGCACGCCCCGCGGCCTGCTGCCCTTCCCGCCGCTTCCGGCAGTCGTCCTGTTGCCGTTCGTGGCGCTCTGGGGGCTCGCGACGGACGCCCAGGCGATCTTCACGATCCTGGCGGCGGTGGACGTGGCGATCTGCTGGTGGGCCCTCGGGCGGCTTCGCATCCGACCGTCGGTCCGACTGGGCACGACCGTCTTCTTCGCCATCGGCACCGTCTTCTGGTACACGGCCCAGGTCGCGACCACCTGGTACCAGGCACACATCGTGGCCGTGGGGCTGAGCCTCCTGGCGATCGGCGTTGCGCTCCAAGGAGACAGAGATCCCGACGCGGCCCATCCCGAGCGGCGTGGCCGACCACGAGGGCTCAGACCCATCTTCGCGGTGGATGGACGCCAGTTCGCGGCGGGGCTCCTGTTCGGGCTCGCCTGCACGGCGCGACTGACGGTTGCCTTCGGGGCGCCGTTCTTCGTGTTCGTCGGGTCGGGCGGCGGCTGGCGGGTGCGCGCCTGGTCGGCGGGTCTGGGTGCAGCGCTGCCGATCGGGCTCCTCGTCCTCTACAACCTCGTTACGACCGGTCACGTCTTCCACCCTGCCTACGACTACCTGTACGACCTTGAGTCCAACGGCTATCCGACCCTCGGCTACCACCCCGCCTGGTCGATGGAGGATCCGCGCTACATCCCGCAGAACGTGGGCGTTGCCCTGTTCGGCCTGCCGGACCTGCTGCCGAGGTTCCTGCCTGACAGCCTGGCGGTCCAGCCGACCCCCGTCTGCACCGATCCTGGTGCGGTCCGCGGCCTGTTCGACCTGACATGCCCACTGGCCGTCCCGCGGGATACCGGGATGAGCGTGATCCTGAGCAGCCCGGGCTACCTTCTGGTGATCCCGGCACTGCGTCGCTACCGGGGGAACCGGCTAATCATCGGCGCGGCGGTGGCCGTGGTCCTGATCTCGGTCGTGAACCTGATGCACTTCAGCCAGGGCTGGGTCCAGTTCGGCTACCGGTTCAGCCTGGACGCGGCGCCGTTGGCGCTCCTTCTCGTCGCCATCGGGGCGGATCGCTTCATCGCCCGGCGGACCTGGGGGGTGGCTGTCGCGACGGGCCTGATCGTCCTATCGGTGGCCATCAACCTGTGGGGCGTGATCTGGAGCCGGCTGCTCGGGTGGTGACGAGCTTGTCGTGGCTTCGCCTCGGGCCGCCCACGGCCGTCGCTCTCGTGGCGTTCATCGCGGCGCGCATTGCGATGCTGCCGGGTGTTGCCTACTGGGACACCGGTGAGCTGCAGACCGTTGGGCCCGTGCTCGGGACGGCTCATCCGACCGGCTTCCCGACCTACGTCCTGCTCGGGTGGCTTGCATCGGTCGTCCTGCAGCCGTTCGGCGAGCCGGCCTTCCGGATGAATCTTCTGTCGGCGCTCTGCCTGGCCGCGGCGGCGGGGCTCACCGTGGATCTGGTCCGAGTCCTGACCCGTTCGACCATCGTGGGCGTCATGGCCGGCCTCGGGCTGGCCCTCGCCCCGGTCGCCTGGGCGATCGGGACGCACGCCGAGGCGCACGCGCTCCATCTCACGCTCGTCGTCCTCCTCCTTCGCCTGCTCGTTGCCTGGGAGTCGCTGATTCGGGCGGAGGGCCCCGGCAATGACCCGCGCGGCGACGGCCGCGGCGACTACGTGGCCGACCGCGGCGATCGGTATCTCGTCGCCGCGGCCGTCGTCTTCGGGCTGGCCGTGGGCAATCACTCCCTGACACTGCTCCTGGCACCGGCTGTGGGGCTCTACGTGCTCGCCGTGAGTCCACGGGCCTGGCGACGCGGCCGCTTCGTCCTCGCTTGCGCGGCCGCGCTCAGCGTCACCGTCGTCCTGGTCTACCTGGAGCTGCCGCTCCGGGCCGGACTCTTCCGGGCGCCTCTCGTCTACGGGCGGCCCGACACCTGGGATGGTTTCTGGTACGTCACCCTCGGCGAACAGTTCCGGGGCAGCCTGGTGGATCCGTTCGGGGAGTTGCCTCGCAAGCTCGGCGAGCTCGTCGAGCGGACCGTCGCCCAGTTCGGTCCGCTCGCACCGCTCATCCCGATCGGCTTGGCGGCCACCGTTGTCCGTCGCCCGCGCTACGCCCTGCTGACGCTGACGGCGCTCGCGCTGACCTGCTTCTTCGCGGCGTCGTACGAGAACGCCGACATCGGGCGCTACTACCTCGGTCCGGTCCTCATCGCCTGGACCTGGTTGGCCGTCCTGGCCGGCGTCGCCGTCGAGCTGCTGGCCGTCGCCCTCGGCGAGCGGGATCTCCAGACCGCGGGCCCGCTCCGGGCGGGAGTGCCGCTTGCCCTCCTGGTCGCCCTGGCCCTCCTCAGCCCAACCCTGCTGGCGATTCCAACCCGACTCCGTGCCGTGGACGAGAGCCAGGATCGGTCGGCCGCCAGCTGGACGGACCACGTGCTCGCGACCATGGAGCCGGACGCGGTGATCGTGAGTTGGTGGAGCTACTCGACGCCGCTATGGTACGCACAGCGCGTCGAAGGTCGGCGCCCCGACCTCACCATCGTCGACGACCGGACGCGCCTCGACGAGGGACTTGGAGACATCATCGACGTGATCGATGCGAACCTCGGCGTCCGACCGGTCTACGTGATCCGGGTGGACCCGGAAGAGATCGTGCTGCTTGCCGCGCGCTATCAGCTCGAACCGATCGATGGGGTCGATGCCCGCGACCTGACCCGCGTCGTGGCCCGCCGCGAACCCGGATCGTGAGCGACGCCAACAGCCCCTGTCGCGTCGCACGGCTCTCCTACTTCTTTCCGGCGCACAACGAGGAAGCGAACGTCGAGGGCCTGGTCGAGGAAGCGCTCGCCACCTTGCCGAGGCTGGCTGAAACGTTCGAGATCATTGTCGTCGACGACGGCTCGCACGACGCCACGGCCAGCCTCGCCGAGGCGCTCGCAGAGCGCTACCCGGACGTCGTCAGGCTGATCCGCCATCCGGTCAACCTCGGCTACGGCGAAGCGCTCCGGTCGGGCTTTGCTGCGGCCCGCTACGAGCTGATCGCGTTCACCGACGGCGATCGCCAGTTCAAGGTGGCCGACCTCGGCCGGCTGACGGCGCGATTGGCCGGACCCGACTCGCCGGACATCGTGGCTGGCTTCCGGGTCAAGCGGGCCGATCCACTGGTTCGGACCCTCTACGCGCGGGCCTACTGGCTGGCCAATCGCGTCTTCTTCGGGCTGCGGGTGACCGATGTCGACAGCGCCTGCAAGCTCTTCCGGCGAGCCGCCCTCGAGGGTCTCCGGGTCGAATCCGGCGGCGCGTTCTTCTCGGCCGAGCTGCTCATCAAGCTGCAGGCGGCCGAGCGCTCGGTAGCCGAGGTCGGCGTCCCGCACTATCCACGGACAGCCGGTTCGGCCACGGGAGCCAGGCCACGGGTCGTCCTGCGGGCCGTGCGCGACTTCTGGCTGCTCCGGTTTCGGATGTGGGCGAACCGGGGTGCCGCGCTCCGCCGTGGGCGCCCACTCCTGAGGTGAGCCTCGGCGGCTAGCTCCCCCGGCCCTCGCCTTCGGGGCCCACGTCGAGCGAGTTGATGAAGTCGCGGAAGACATCCAATCGCGGGTCAACGATCCCCTCGCCGATCGCCTCGAGCGTCGGGCCCTCCTCGCCCTCGTCACCCAGTCCCCCATCGGCGCCCAACGCCGCCTGGTCCAGGACAGCGATCGAGGCGAAGATGCGCACGCCGGTTGTACGGACCGCCAGGGCCAGGGCGTCGGACGGTCGAGCGTCGACCTCCATGGGGTGACCATCTCGCTCGAACAGGATCCGGGCGTGGAACGTCTCCTCGGCTAGCTCGGAGATGATCACCCGATCGATCTTCGCGCCAAGCTCCTCGAGCGTCGTAGCGAACAGATCGTGGGTCAGGGGCCGCTCGGGTGTCAGGCCCTGCAGTTTCATCGCGATCGAGCTCGCTTCCCACGGTCCGATCCAGATCGGCAGGTAGCGGTCGCGATCGACCTGCTTGAGGATGACCACGTGGCGGCTGGAGAGCATGTGGACCCGGACGCTCTCGACGACCATCTCGACCAGCTCGTCGTCCATGGCCGGATTATCCCACGCCTCGCGGACCGGCCGGCCGGGCGCGCCGGGCGGCGGCCACGAGCCAGGCCACGGCCGCTCCGGCGATGAATCCGCCGATGTGGGCAAAGAACGCCACCCCACCCGACTGGGCCACGCCGAGCGACGCGAATCCGTCCACGAGCTGGAGGACGAACCAGAAGCCCAGCACGATGGCCGCTGGAATGTTGATGAGCTGATAGAAGAACCCTAGGAAGACGAGCGACGTGACCCGCGCCCCAGGGAAGAAGACGAGGTACGCGCCCAGGGTCGCGGCGATCGCGCCGGACGCCCCGATCGTCGGCGAGGATGAGCTCGGATCGACCGCCACCTGCGCCAGCCCGGCCAGGATGCCGCCGGCCAGGTAGAAGAGCAGGAAGCCAACTCGGCCGAGCCGGTCCTCGACGTTGTTCCCAAAGATCCAGAGGTAGAGCATGTTGCCGAGCAGGTGCAGCCAGCCGCCATGCAGGAACTGGCTCGTCACCAGGGTGACGATCTCCCAGGACAGGAAGTCGCCGCGCGCCCAGGCGGCGGTGAGCCGCGCCGGGACCACGCCCCAGGCGGTGATCGTCCGCTCGAGCGCCGCGTCGCCCGAACCGGCGGCCAGCCCAAGCTCCAAGGCGAACGCCACGGAGCAGGCGATGACGATGGCGAGCGTGACGACCGCCGGCCGGCGAGTTGGGTTGGCGTCGCGGAGCGGGATCACGGCGCCGGGCGGATCAGGGCTTCTTGGTCGGCTTCGCGGAGGCCGCGCTCGGGGCGGCGCTCGGGGATGCGCTCGGCGACGCCTGCGAGGCAGGCGCAGAGCTCGTCGGGGCGACGTCCGGGACGGCCTCGAGGACGGCTTGATGGACGGCGTCGGGCGACAGCCAGACGACCGTCGCCGGCCTGTCCTCGATCCCCGGGATGATGTACATGGCCCGCATGTCCGACCACTCCTTGATCCCGCCGGCCAGTCGGTACTGGGCGTGGTATGTGCCGTCGGACTTGTCGACCGCCACGACCCGGGCGTTGGGCCGATCGAAGGCGAAGAGGTCCCCCGTCCGGCGGGCGTTGCCACCCGACACAATTGAGTAGGTCGGCGCCGCGCGCAGCAGCGTGTCGGCCGGGGCCGCGGCGTCCCAGCCGTCGTTCTTGCCGGATACGAAGCGGACGAGCGTCCCGCCGTCGGCCGCGAAGAGGTCGCCGTCGACATAGATGGAGGTCATCCCCGAGACGTCGCGGGCCGTCGCCAACCAGACCGTGGGTGCCGCGGGGAAGCCGCTGCCGTCGGCGGCCGGCGAGTACGCCTCGATCTGCTGTTCGGATGGGTCCACGACGTAGAGGTTGTAGAGCCCGCGCGACTCGTCGCGCAGGAAGGTCGCAATGCCCATGATGTCGTCGCCCCAGGAGGTCGAGCCCTTGACGTTGACCCGGGTGAGCGTGCCCTTCCCCTTCGTGTCGGCGGGCCGCCAGCGCCACAGCACGTTTTTGGCGTCGAGGATCAGGAGGTCCGGCCCCCCGACGGCGAGGTAGCGGGGCGTCGAGACGGTCGCGCCGCTCGCCTTCTGACCGTACCGCGCCACCACGGTCGCCTTCCTGGTCTTGAGATCGACGCGGTAGACCGCGCGCGTGGAGCGATCGATCACATACGGGGCGCCATCGGGACCCCGGACCATCGCGCGCAGGTCGATGGCGTCCGCACCATCGGCTGGCGTGAACGTGAAGAGCGTGGTCGACTTGACCGGGACCACCCCATACAGGCGGTCGAGCCCGGCGAGCGTCTTCTTGCGCAGCGGAGCGACGACCGACGCCCCGACCCTGGCCGCCTCGGCGGCGTCGAGCTGGCGGTACGCGTCGGTCAGCAGTTGGAGCGCCTGCCGGGGATCGTCGGTGACGAGATCGATCCCGGGACCAGCCACCTTGGCGAGGTCGGAGGTCGCGGCGTCGATCGCCCGCTGACCCGCATTCACCGAGCTGATCGCTTCCTGCGGCGAGCCGTTGCCCCCGAAGGCGTAGACCCCGAGCCCGAGCCCGCCGACGACCACGATCAGGGCCAGGACCGCCAGGGCGGCGCGGCGCTGCGTCTCGCGGCGCGATGCGAGCGGCGTGACGCGCCGGTAGGTCGGCTTGCGCCGTGGCATGAGGCTCTGCATCCAGGCAACCGCCCGGGCCAGGGCTCCGCCGGCGGCCAGTCGCGCGTTGCCCGCCGCCGCGCTGACCGCGAGGCCGGCCGCCTGGACATTGTCCGCCAGCGGGATCGGCGATCGGTCGGGTGCCCCGGCGAGCGGCGCCGCCGGACGGACCGGGACGAGTGTCCGGCCCTTCGCCGTCGACGACACTTCCGTCGCCTCGAACGCGATCGCGCCATCGCTGCCCGAGCCATCGGCGGTCACGAAGCGATGGTGCAGGTGCTCCATGGCGGACTGCGGATGAAGCGTCAGCATCGCATCCTTGAGCTCGTCGGCGCCGAGCTTGGCGATGACGTTGGGCGAGATGAGCACGAGCGAGTCGCCGACCGAGACCTCGCCGCGCCAGACGTCAGGCTCCAGGTCGGCCGACGGGAGACCGCGCTCGCGATGCGGATCGGGGAGCGTCGACAGGCGGGCCTGGCGGATCAGGTAGGCCTCGGCGGGCCCGACCGTTGCGACGTACATCTCATTGCCGCGCACGACCGCAACGCCCACCCCAATCGGCCCGCCCCCATCCACCGACTTGAGGCCCAGTCGATCGGCCTGGTGGGCCAGCCGCTTGTTGGCTGTGGCGATTGCCTTCTGGAGGCAGACCCGGATCCCGGCCGACTCGTCGTAGTAATACTCGTTGCGGATCGTCTCGGCCGCCAGGCGGGTCGCTTCCAGGGCGTGCCGTGTGACGACCCGGGAGGTCACCAGGAGATAGAGGTGACCCTTCGAGCGCGCCACGGAACCGACGCTCGGCTCGACCACGACCAGCGTGTCGGGTGAGTCGGCGAGTCGATCGTGCTCGGTGACGACGCCGAGCTTGAGCTGGAGTCGAACGGCCATCCGAGCCTCTCGTGATCAGGCGGGAGGCGGATTATACGCGGCGACCCCCGGGCCGGACGCGGACGCGCAGCTCGCGCGCACCGACGCCGCCGGGCGCCGCCGCGAAGGCCGACAGGAGCTCCGGGCCGCGCATCCGCAGCTCCTGGGCGACGATCGGGGCGTCCGCTTCCACGACGAGGGCGAAGCCCTCCAGGCGAACGACTCGGCACGCGCCGGCGGCCGCGGGGACCCGTTCGGCAACGAGCGCCTCGAACGTGGCGATCGCCCGCGATAGCCGCAGCTCGTCCTCCAGGCCGAGCGCTCGGGCCGCGTCCGGGATCAGGTCGCCGAGCCGGACCATCGGTCGGCGCCGAGGCGTCACCGGGCCACGCCGCCGGACGACCCGCTCGGCGCGGCCGCCCCCACGAGGCGCGCCCCGTCGGGTCCACCCCGAACCTCCCAGGCCTGGGCGATGGCCCGGAGCGCCGGGTCGAGATCGTCGAGTGTGGTCGTGGTGACGAACGCCTGGGGCAGCGCGGCGATCCGCCGGACCAGGTGCGATCGGCGGTCAGGATCAAGCTCCGAGAACACGTCATCGAGCAACAGGAGGGGCGGCCGTCCGTCGAGCTCGGTCAGGACATCGAGCTCGGCGAGCTTGAGCGCGAGGATCGCGGTTCGTTGCTGGCCGCGCGAGGCGAAGCTCGCCAGGTCGCGGCCGGCGAGCCCGAAGACGAGGTCGTCGCGGTGTGGACCGATCAGGGTGGAGCCGTTCCACACCTCCTTCTCCGCGGTTTCAGCCAGGCGGCGCGCCAGTGTGTCGCGCGCCGACTCCCCGGCTTGCGCCGGGGCATTGGTCGCGTAGCTCAGCGTGAGCCGCGCGTCCGCCCCTTCGTCGGGAGCGATCTCCGCGTGCGCCGCGGCAAGCGGCCCCGCAAGCACTTCCAGCAGCCGCCGGCGTTCGGCCACGATGCTCGCACCCGAATCAAGAAAGGCGCTGTCCCAGAAGCGGAGCTCGCCCCGCGAAACGCCCTCCTCACGGATCGCCCGGAGCAGGCTGTTGCGCTGCTGGAGCGTCCGGCCGTAGGTCGCCAACGCGTCGGCGTAGGCCGGCGAGCTGGATGACGCGAGCTGGTCGATGGCGGCCCGTCGCAAGGACGGAGAGCCGGCGATCAGCAGCATCTCCTCCGGAGCGAAGACGACGACCCGCAGCAGGCCGGCCAGGCCGGCCGCTCGGCGAGCCAGGCCATTCACCCGGATGCGCTTGCGTCCAGCCTTGCCAGAGGCGCCGGCCCGTACGATCGCGACTTCAATCACTTCGGATCCCACCTGGCCCTCGATCCGGGCGAGATCTGTCCCCCAGCGCACGAGCTCGCCATCGGCCCCGGTCCGATGTGAGTGGCCCCAGGCCAGCAAGACCATCGCCTCGAGCAGGCTCGTCTTGCCGGCGGCGTTCGGGCCCCAGACGAGGTGCGGTCCCGGGCCGAAGGCAACGTCGAGGGACGCGTAGCCCCGCAGATCGAGCAGGCTGATCTTCTCGAGCAGGTTCGTCCGACCCGGGCGAGGCCGGGCCGGCCTCCGGTTACGCGGTGCTAGGAGGTGGTCCGGACGGGCATGACCACGTGGATGTAGCGATCGTCCCCGATCGGCTTGAAGACGCCCGGCGAGAGCGGACCATTGAGCTCGAGCGCGAACTGCTCGGCGGTCACGTTGGTCAGGACGTCGGCCAGGTAGCGTGCGTTGAATGCGATCGTCGTGCCGTCACCCTCGACGGTTGCCTCGACCTGCCCGACATGGTCGCCGACCTCGGCGCTGGCACTGACCGTGATCCCGGGCTCGCCGTCGGCCCCGATCTGCAGCTTCACGATGTTGGCCGATTCGTGCGCGATCAGCGCTGCCGGACGGACCGCCCGAAGGAGCTCCTCTCGATCGAGGACGGCCCGCGTCGTGTGACTCTGGGGCACCACCTGCTGGTAGTTTGGGAACTGGCCGTCGATCAGGCGGCTGATCAGGTCGATGCCGTCGAGATGGAAGAGAACCTGGTTCTTGCCGGCGGCGAGCACGACCTCGACCGGGTCGTCGACGTCGGCCAGAACCCGCGCCAGCTCATTGAGCGCGCGGGCCGGGATCACGACGCTCGTCTCTGGAACCGCGTCGAGAATCGGGATGGTCTTGACTGCGATCCGGTAGTTGTCGGCTGCCGCCAAGGTGAGCTGGTCCCCTTCGAACCGAGCCAGGACGCCGGTCAGGATCGGCCGAGCCTCGTCGCTTGCGGCCGCGAACGCGGTCTCGGCCAAGGCCCGCCGCAAGGTGTTCTGGGCAATCCGGGTGGTGGGTCGCTCGCCGGCCGCCCCGATCGCCGGGAACTCGTCGGCGTCGATCCCCTTGATATGGGTCTCGAACCGTCCGCAGCGCAGGTGCAGGGTATCGCCTGCCTGCAGCGCGAGGTCGACTCGATCGCCGGCTGGTAGCGAATTGACCAGGTCCGTCAGGAGCTTGGCCGGGACGGTCGTGGCACCATCGGCCTCGATCTTGCCCGGGACCCAGTACGTGATCCCGATCTCGAGGTTTGTGGCCGTTAGCTTGAGTCCGGCGTCCTCGGTCTTGAGCAGGACGTTGGCGAGCACCGGCAGCGTGCTCCGGTTGGAGACAGCGCGACTGACGACGGACAGGCCACGTGCCAGGTTCTCCTGCATGACCGAGAGTTTCACGTCGGGCTCACTCCACGCTGTATCGGGCGCCGCGGAGTCGCGGCGAGGGACCGTGGTCGGTTCGGCTTCGGATCATCGCGGTGCAGACGGTCCCCGACCGGATCGTCCGTAGGGTCGTGGGTATCTTCTCCCTATCTTCTCATTCCGTCATCACCGTCATCAT
>CAYLSK010000030.1:0-15891 GCA_964385975.1 uncultured Anaerolineaceae bacterium
GCGATCAGGCCCATCAGGGTGACGGGCACGATCTCGACGGCCACGCCCGCCTCGACGCAGTCGATCAGGTTCTGGCAGGAGTCCTCGCTGTAGCGGAAGTTGCCGGTGGCGGTGATCGTGAAGATCGACATCGGCCGGGCGATGAGATCGGCTCGATCGCGCCGGAACAGCTGCATCATCTCGACCATTCGCAGGACGCCATGCTCGGTGAAGGCGCCGGAGACGACCGGCTTGTTCGAGTTGGTCAGGGTCATGTAGAGCCGCCAGGCGTCCGAGACCTGGGCCTCGATGTCGTCGTTGGTCGAGAACGCCGTGGCCAGGTACGGGATGTTGGGCAGGCCGTCCGCGAGCCGAACGTACTCGACGAAGTCGGTCGAATTCGCGAGACGGGTCCCACCGGTCCGGTGGTCGAGGACCTTCAGGCCCGACGAGCCTGGCACGAAATGCACACGATCGCCGCCCAGGTCGGCGTGCGGCTCGCCGGCGCGGTCGTACAGGATGAACGAGCTCGGTGCGTCAGCGATCGCCCGTTCGACGACCTCGCGGGGGAAGAGCACCCGTTCGCCCTTGGCGTCGAGCGGCAGGCCATGGTCGAGGAGTCGCTGGCGCATGACCTTGCCACGGATCTCCATGCCGACCTCGGCCAGCACTCGCTTGGCCTCGTCGACGATCCTGGCGGTGAGCTCCACGCTCAGGATATTCAGGCTGGGACGCATCCACCCTCCTCGAGGCCGGCCGTCGGTCGATGGTCCGGCATGGGCTTCCCAATGCCTTCCGCGTTGCGCCTGATGCGCTCCGGGGTTCCATCGGGCTGGATGGCGCCGAGCTCACGCGTCTGGGCGGCGAAATGGGTGATGCCCGATGACGGATGTCTCCGCCACCGGGCATCAGGCCGAATCCCCCGGAATGAGGCCACGTCGAACCGTACCAAAGTCATGGTACCGGCGCAAGACGAGGTGCTCGGATAGGTGGTGCCGCGCGGCACCGTCGCGGGGCCCATCGCCTATTCGAGGGTGACCCGCTCATGCCAGTGCGGGACGTGCGTCGCAAAGCCCAGGTCGCGCACCTTCGGCTCCAGGGCGATCTGCGCCTCGGGGTCGCCATGGACCAGGAAGACGCGGCGCGGATAGCCCGGATCGCCCGGTCGCTTGCCCGCAGCGAAATGGCCGAGCCAGTCGAGCAGCTCGCTCTCGTCGGCATGGGCGGAAAAGCCGCTGATCGAACGAGTCTGGCAACGAACCCGGCGGACCTGCCCGTCCAGCTTCACCTCCGTGGCACCGGCCTGGAGGTGTGCGCCAAGGGTCCCCTCACCCTGGTAGCCGACGAACAGGATCGTCGCCTTCGGGTCATCGATCAGGGCGCGCAGGTGGCCCACGACCCGGCCACCCGTCAGCATGCCGTTCGAGGCGACGATCATGTACGGGCGGGGCGCCCGCTCGATCGCCTGCGACTGCTTCACGTCGTTCGTGATGATCTGGTTCGGATAATCGAGCGGGCTGGCGCCCGCGCGCAGCAGCCTGGCGGTCTCCTCGTCGTAGTCGTCGGGGTGCCGGCGGTAGATGTCGGACGCCTTGGACGCCATCGGTGAATCGAGGTAGAGCGGGAGCAACGGAATCTCGCCCCGCTCGATCAACCGATCGAGCTCCCAGACGACCTCCTGGGTTCGCCCGATCGCGAACGAGGGGACGAGCAGCACGCCGCCTGCGTCGGCGACCATCCGGATCGTCTCTGCCAGGACCCGGATCGCCTCACCCTCGGGCTCGTGCTCACGCCCGCCATAGGTCGATTCCACCAGGACGAAGTCGGCATCCGCCATCGGAGTCGGATCGCGCAGGATCGGCGTGCCCGGCCGGCCGAGATCACCCGAGCAGACGATGACCCGCTCGTCGCCGCCCTGGTCGGTGACCCGCAGCCGGATGATGGCCGAGCCGAGGATGTGGCCGGCGTCCACGAACGTGGCGTGAATCCCCGGCGCAACCCCGACCTCCTCGCCGTAGCGATGCGGCCGAAACTGGGCGAGCGACCGCTCAGCGTCCTTGGCTGTGTAGAGCGGCTGATCGAGATCGATGGCGAGGTGCGGCGGCTGCGCGCGCAGGTCGGCTTCCGGGTCGCGTGGCCAGCTCGAGGCCGCCGGCCGCGGTGCCACCGACCCCGACGCCGCCGCACGTGGAAGTGGCTCGACGCTGGTCGCCACGTGCTCACCAGCCTCGGCCAGGTCGAGCGCTGCGCGGTACTCGTCTTCGTCCTTGCGCTCGTCGGCCTCCACCCGATCTGGATGCCGCTTCTCCCAGCGCGCCTCGCGCTTGGCGAACTCCTCGTGGAGCTTGCCAGAGTCGAGGAGGACCAGGGTCGCGAGCTCGATCGTCCCAGCCGTCGCGTGGATCGGACCGCGGTAGCCGTCCTTGACCAGGAGGGGGAGCAGGCCGCAATGGTCGAGGTGCGCGTGGGTCAGCAACACGGCGTCCAGCGTCGTCGGGTCGAACGCGAACGGGATCCGATTGCGAATCGACTCGTTCGGGCTGCCCTGGAACATGCCGCAGTCGATCAGGATGCGGGCCTGCTCGGTGACGAGGAGAAACTGGGAACCGGTGACGGTCGTCGCGCCGCCGAGAAAATGGATCTCCATCGCCGACATCAGACCGGGATGACCACCAGGGCGTCGATGGCGACCGCCAGGAAGAGCAGGCTCAGGTAGCTGATCGAGTACTTGTAGAGGCGGATGGCACCGGCTGTTGACGCTTCCTCCGAAGCCCCGCGGCGCCACAGGCCGTAGGCGTGCCACAGGAAGATGGCGCCGAGGATCACCGCCGCTGCGAGATAGATCACACCCATCCGGGCGACGGCCCAGAGGACCAGCGAGATCGCCACCATCAGGACCGTGTAGAGGCCGATCTGTCGCGTCGTCTCGGGAACCCCCTTGACCACCGGAAGCATCGGCACGCCGGCAGCGGCGTAGTCCTTGCGGATCCGCAGCGACAGCGCCCAGAAGTGGGGCGGCGTCCAGTAGAAGACCAGGGCGAAGAGGAGCAGGGCCGGGATCCCGACGCTCCCCGTCACCGCTGCCCAGCCGATGACCGGCGGCAGGGCGCCGGCAGCGCCTCCGATCACGATGTTCTGCACGGTCGAGCGCTTGAGCAGGAGGGTATAGACGACGACGTAGAACCCGATCGCGAGGAGCGTCAGGAAGGCCGCCACGAGGTTCACGAACCAGGCCATCAGCACGATCGAGATGACGCCGAGGACGAGCCCGAAGACGATCGCTCGCTCCGGCTCGACCTGGTGAGCCGGCAACGGGCGACGACGGGTCCGGGCCATCAGCAGGTCGATGTCGCGATCGAGGTAGCAGTTGATCGCGTTGGCACTGCCCGCCGCAAGTGTGCCGCCGAGCATGGTCCAGAAGACCAGGCCGCCCCAGTCGGCCCAGTCGGTGCCGCCCGCGGCGCCCGGCAGGTCGCGCGTGGCCAGGACCATTGCCGGGACGGTGGTGACGAGCAGGAGCTCGATGATTCGGGGCTTGGTCAGGGCGACGTAGGCGCGGATCGTGTCAGCGGTCGTGTGGGCGCTGGGGGCGAGCTCCGACGCGCCCTCGGGGTCGGGGCCGGCAATGACGCCCGCGGCGGAGCGCGCCGTATAGAAGCAGGTGACCGTCAGCCCGGCCAGGGTGGCCCAGATGACCGCCCCCAGCGCGAGATGCAAGGTCTGGGTCCATTCGGCCAGACGGGTCAGCACCTGCGCTCCGCCGATGACGATCTGGATCGTGAACAGGCCCCCTGCGCCGACCGCGAGCCGGACGAAGGTCCGCCGCTCACGCTGTGTTCGCCACGCGGCGAGGGCCACGGCGAGCACGATCAGCCCCACAACGGCCGCGACCCAGCGATGCAGAACGTGGGCGCCGGTCACGTCGGTCAGGGGCGGGACCAGGGAGCCGCCCATCAGCGGCCAGTCCGGGAAGACGAGGGCCGAGTCGGTCGCGGTGACCTGTGAGCCAAAGAGCAGCAGCGCGAAGGTCGCAGCCGCCGCGAAGGCCGCGAGCAGGGTAAACCGCTGGCTCGCACCGCGCCTCGGCAGATGGGCCGGGTAGCCGGCCCGCACCGTCAGGAAGACCAGCAGCCCAACCAGGGCCATGGCGCTGGCGAGGTGGGCCGTGACGGATTCGCCGGTGTTGCCGAGTCGAACGGTCTCTCGCCCGAGCCAGGCCTGGAAGGCGACGAGGAGCACCGCGCCGATGGTCGGCCAGAGGATCGAGCGGCGGGTGCGATAGTCCCGAACGGCGAGCACGGCCAGCCCCAGGATCTCGAACCCGATGACCGCCGCGACCGTTCGGTGGACCCACTCGATCCAGGCCTTCAGGTCATCGACCGGCGGCAGGATCTGGCCGTAACAGAACGGCCAGTCCGGGCAGCCCAGGCCCGAATTCGTGGCCCGCACGATCACCCCGATCGTGACCAGCCCAAGGGCGGTCGCAAGGGTAAGCGCGGCGAGCTGCTGGAAGCGGTTCACGGGCCCTCTCGGCGATCGCCGGCAGGAACGACGGGGATGTGAGCTGCGGCGCCCATTCTAGCGCGAGCACCTGCCTGCCCAGCGCGACAGCTCGCTTCGGCCGAGCCGGCTACCCTATCGGTCATGACCCTCCGACCCCGCTCCGTGACCGCGATCGTGGGTGCCCTTTTCGTGATCGCGGGTTGCGCCGCGCCCGCACCGTCCTCGGCCCCCTCCCCCTCGAGCCGTCCGCAACCGTCCGTCCTGCCGGTCATCATCTCGTCCGAGCTGGCCGTGGGGTCGAACCGCTACCTCTTCTCGTTCCTCGACGCGAAGGGCGACACGCCGGTCGGCGCCCCCGACCGGACGGCGAGCGTCGGGTTTACGGGGCCTGCGAACCAGACGATCCCCGCGACTCCGGGCACCTTCATCTGGGCGATCGAGGGAGTGACTGGCATCTACGTCGCGACCGTCGACTTCCCGGCGCCAGGCGACTGGGTCGCGCAGTTCACGACCGCCGCAGCCGGCAAGCCCGAGGAGCGGATTGCGTTCCAGTTCCAGGTCCTCGACAAGAAGCACGTGATCGTGCCGGGCGACAAGGCGCCGTCCGTCGAAACGCCGGCGCTCGCCTCGGTCGGTGGCGACGTCTCGAAGATCTCGACCGACCCGAAGCCGGACAAGGCCTTCTACGAGACGTCGGTCGCCACCGCGCTTGCCGCCCACAAGCCTTTCGTCCTCGTCTTCGCGACACCGAAGTTCTGCCAGACGCAGACCTGCGGGCCGACCCTCGACAAGCTCAAGCCCGTTGCCGCCGCGCATCCGAACCTGATCTTCATCAACGTCGAGCCATAC
Organism: uncultured Anaerolineaceae bacterium; assembly: GCA_964385975.1. GTDB lineage: Bacteria > Chloroflexota > Limnocylindria > Limnocylindrales > CSP1-4 > SPCO01. The sequence continues at coordinate 5,332 of CAYLSK010000030.1, forward strand.
AAGCTGGCCGACGACCAGGGCCAGCTCCAGCCCGTCCTCGATGCCAATAGCCAGCTCCAGACGGTGCCCGCGTCGGACGCCTACGGGCTGATCTCGGAGCCGTACGTCTTCGTTGTCGGTGGCGACGGGATCGTCAAGGCCTCGTTCGAGCTCATCTTCACGCCCGACGAGATCGAGGTGGCGCTGGCGGACCTCACGTAGGCGAGGCTCCCGGGACATCCTCGATCCGGATGGCGACCAGGTCGCTGTTCTCACGGCGATAGGTCACGACGACCTTGACGCCGGTCGCCCTGTGCTCGAAGAGGTGACCCGGCGGGAACTCGGCGCCGTTCTCGAGGACCCCGATCCGGAACGCCACGGTTCGGCCCTCGTCCGTCCGGATCGAGAAGCCGCGAACGTCCGTCAGGCCGGACGAGTTGACCGCGATAACAAGGCCGGTCTCGGTCTGGCGGGGCGCCTGGCCGAAGGCCGACACGACGACGAAGCCGAGGGCAAGGGCGGCGATCAGCAGGCCGAGCCAGACGACGCCGGTGCGTCGGGCGGTCACGCTCCCGCGCCCGCGCTGCCCGGCGCTTGCAGCGGCGTTCCATCGGCGCAACGAGGGCAGGTCGCCGCGCCCGGCTCGTAGGTCGGCAGGTCGAGCTGCCAGAGCGCGCGGAGCGGGTAGGTCCGGCCGCTGGCGGGAGACGTCAACGTGGCTCGCCCGCCGCTACGGTCGACCAGGACGACGCATTCGACGACGTCGCCGCCCATCGCCTCCACTGCGGGCAGCATCGCCAGCAACGAGCCGCCGGTGGTCAGGATGTCGTCGACCAGGAGGACTCGCTCGCCCGGCTCGACGCGGAAGCCTCGACGGAACTCGCGCCGCGTGGATCCCGAGTCCGTCCGAACCTCCTCGGCGAAGATCGCTCGAACGCCGAGCTGGCGTCCGGTTTCGAATGCCAGGATGACGCCGCCGGTCGTGGGTCCCGCGACGAGGCCAACGAGCGGACTGCCGTCCCGTCCTCGTCCGTGCTGGGCGATGAACCCGCATAGCTCGCTGGTCGCGGCCGGATCCTGGAGGACCTGGAACTTCTCGATGTAGGCGTCGCCGTGGCGGCCGCTCTTCAGCAGAAAGTGGCCCTCCCGAAATGCCCCCGAGCTCCGGAAGAGCGATTCAGTCCGGGCGGCGATCGCCAGCCGCGCGGCGGCCTCCAGGGCGGGGCGAACCGTGGTCACTTGCGAAGTCTACGCGGGGTCGCCCGCGGGGTCGGCCGTGAACTCGGCCGGATCGATCCGGTGCAGCTCGGCTACCTGATCGAACCCGCGATCTGGACTGACGATCTCCGTAATCCCTTCGTGCAGGCAGGTCGCGACGTGGACGAGGTCGCGGGCATCGAGACCCGGGTATCGGCTGGCCAGGTCTGGAACGCGCCGTATCAGTGCATGGGTGATCGGGATCACCGGCGCGAACATGTCCAGGGTGTCCTGCGCCACCCTCGCGGCCAAACCTGGCTTACGGATCGAGAGGTACCGATGGAGGATCTCCTGGACGACCTCGACGGACGTTGCCGCCTGAACTGATCCATTGGCCACTTGGCCGAGGAATCGCAGGGATGGAGCGCGCAGCGGATGATGACGTCCGGCCGCATACATCATCACGGCCGAATCGACGAAAACGGTCACCAGTTTCCGAGTTGACTGCGAAGGATCTGGGCCTTCATCACCTCCCAGTCGTCGACCGGGGCCTCCAATGACATCAACGATTGCAGGGCGCGCTGACGCGCATCGAGACCTGGATCCACGAACGAATCGACGGCTTCCCGGATGACCGAGCCGACCGAGCGCCCCTCACGAGTCGCGATCCGCTTCAGCCGGGCGACCTGCTCCGGGGAGAGGAGAACCTGGGTCCGCTCGGTAAACATACGCATATCATACCATGCACATATTGGCGCGAGGCGCCGGTGAGGGCGCGGCGACCGCACCGTGCTGATGACCCGTGGTCAACGAATCCGGTCCGAAGTCGGCGCCACGAGCGCCAACCTGGCCGATCAGTGTCCCGTGGTCACCGAAATGATCGGAACGAGGGTCTCGAACCCGTGATCCGGCCCGTTTTGGGCCCTTCGACCCAGAATCGTTGACCGGGGGTCACCGCCAAGGGGGTCGAACGACGGAGCTCGGTCCGGAATGCCCGTTACGGGCGGTACTCAACGCCCTTCGATGAGGGCCGGCCAGCCTTTGCTGGCAGCGCGGTCCCGATCAACTCGCGATAGGACGCGATCCGACGATGGCCGCACTCCGCCGCGAGCTCGTCGACGAGCCGGACCGGCAGCGTCGGGTCGGCGAAGATCGCGGTGCCCACCTGGACCGCCACGGCGCCGACTGCGAGGAAGTCGAGCACGTCGGCCAGTTCGGTGATGCCGCCGATCGCGACCACCGGAATCTTCACGGCCTGGACGGCCTCGTAGACGATTCGCAAGGCGACCGGCCTGATGGCTGGTCCGCTCAACCCCCCGTAGATGTTGCCGAGCAGCGGGCGATCTCGGCGCGGCGCGACGCCGATCCCCGACAGCGTGTTGATCGCGGTCAGGGCATCGGCGCCGGCGTCGGCGATCGCCCGGGCGATCGGGCGAATGTCGGCGACGTTCGGTGACAGCTTGACCAGCAGTGGCAGGTCCGTCGCCCGGCGCACCGCGGCGGTCACCTCGCCCGCGGCGCCGGCATCGATGGCGAACTGGAGACCGCCTTGGCCGACGTTCGGGCAGCTGATGTTGAGCTCGATGCCGGCGACACCCGGGACGCCATCGAGCCGGCGCGCGACTTCGACATAGTCGCGGACGGACTCGCCGGCGACGTTGACCAGGACCGGCACTCGCCAGGTCGCCCAGACCTGGGCGTACCTCTCGGTGACCGCATCCACGCCTGGGTTCTGGAGACCGATCGAGTTGAGCATTCCGCCCGGCGTCTCCGTCACGCGCGGGGTCGGGTTGCCAATGCGCGCCTTCAAGGTGGTGCCCTTGCAGCAGATGCCACCGAGCCGATCGATGTCGACCACGTCCCCGTACTCGATCCCGTAGCCGAACGTCCCCGACGCGACCATGATCGGGTTGGGCAGGACGAGCCCGCGCCCGAGGTCGACTGAGAGGTCCACCTCGCTGGGCGGGATCTCCACGGCTGGCGGACGGTCGGAGGCCGCCGGGCGAATGCGGTCGGAGGCCGCCAGGCGAATGCGGGCGGAGGCCGCCGGGCGAATCACGACCGTCGGGCGCCCCGTTGAGATCACGGCCCGTCGCTTCTGCTTCAAGCTGGCGGCCTGCCCGTCACCAGCCGCCGTCCCAGGCGATCTCGTCTGATGCGAAGACCGGCCCCTCGCGGCAGACGCGCTGGGGCGTCCCCGATGCGCTCATCACGACACAGCCGAGACAGGCACCAACGGCACAACCCATGTTCTGCTCCATCGAGACCTGCAGGAACGCCTTGCGGCGCGCGGCCGGCGAGCCGACCGGATCCGCCTTGCCGGCGCCTCGCTTGCGACCGAGCTTCGCCACGCCGAGCCGGTCCCGCCGACCGATCGCCAGGCGGGCCAGGGCGGCCAGCATCGAGGCCGGCCCGCAGGCAAACGCCTGGTCTGCCCAGGCCTCGTAATCGGCCATGAGCTCGGTGACGTAGCCGTGGTGGCCCAACGAGCCATCGTCGGTCGCCACCACGTATTCGACCTCGTCGGGCAGGAGGCTGGACGGGTAGACCTCGCGGGCTGACGCTGCTCCAAACAGGAGCGTCACCTGGCGGCCGGCTCGGATCGCCTCGTCGGCCAGCATCCGGACCCCGGCGATCCCGAGCCCGCCCGCGACCAGCAGGAGATGCTGGCTTCGCGAATCCACCTCGAACGGCCGCCCGAGCGGCCCGAGCAAGTCGATCTCGTCACCGGGCCGCAGTCTCGTGAACCATTCCGTGCCACGTCCGATGACCCGGAAGTGGATCGTGACGATGCCGGTCGCCGGATCCGTCGTGTTCAGCGAGAACGGCCGGCGCAGGACCATCCCGGAGAAATCCCCGGTCCGCACGTGCGCGAACTGACCGGCCCGCGAACCGATCGCCAGGTCCGGGGCGTGGTAGGCCTGAAGCCACTGGCCCGGCAGAATCTCGCGACTGTCGACCAGCTCCGCCGCCGCCAGTCGCATCGTCACGCGCTGGGCTCGTCCTCGACGTCAGCTTCGGCGGCGGTCTCACCGTTCGTGGTGGCGGCTCCCTCACCGGTTCCGCCGACGGCCGCTCGCTCAAGATCCGGCGCGACGTTCGGGAAGGCTTCGGCCAGCGCGTCGGCGAGATCGCCGAAGACGTCCGTCGGATCGTAGAACTCCACCAGCTCTTCGGCGCCATCGAGCGTCCGCCAGGTCTCCTCGGAGTCCTCCGGGATAACTTCCGCACGGAACGTCCCGCCGGCTGTCAGGGTCAGCCGCTCGTCGTCGTCGTCCACGATGATCAGGTCCCCGATCACCGAGATCAGACCAGCCGACGCCGACTCGAAGTCTTCGAGCAGGCGCGATTCGTTGCGTTGGCTGCGCTCCTGGTACTCGAGGGCAAGGTCGTAGAGCCGGCGCGCTGCGGACTCGTCGTCGTCTTCGGTCAGCGAGATCGGCTGGCCCGCCGCCCACGAGTCGGCAGCCGCGGCGTAGGGGTCCTCACCGAGGGTGATCGTCTCTTCGGGCGAGATTCCTGCGCTCTCGAGCAGCTCGCCCTCGGCCGTGGGCTCGGGCGGCAGCCCTGCCGCCTCTCGAGCGGCCTCGCTGAACGCGGCATAGATGTCGGCCGGGTTGTACAGCTCGACCAGCTCGGACGAGGATTCGATCACCTCGGTCTCGCTGACCCACTGGCCGGTGTCGTCGTCGAGATAGCGGCTTCGACTGCGGAAGGTCAGGTCTGGCGCGATCGACAGGTAGTCGGGCTCCTCATCGATCAGGGTGAGACCGCCCAGTGCCGAGATCCGGTCGCGATGATGATCGAGGAAACGGTGCAGTTGCTCGGCGGATTGGCGGATGAAGTCAGCCCGTTCGAGGGCAGCGTCTGACGCGAGCTCCCCGAGCAGGTCGTTGTGGCTGTCCATGTGGTCGCCTCCGTGCTGTCGGGAAGTCTACGGGTGGTACTCGAGGTCTGGGCCCATCCGCTCGCGCAGGAACATCGAGTGATGGCGTTCGAAGATCCACTCACCGGCGCGGTGGCCGAGGACTCGCGTGCCTTCGTCCGCCTCCAGTCGGTCGAGCGTCGCGTAATCGGGAAGATCGAGCAGGATCACGTTGTCGAAGTCCCAGCCGTGGGCAACATTGAACCAGCCAATGAAGCGGATGCCGAAGCGCTGCTCGTACTCCTTCACCTGCCTCGGGAAGATCGTGCGCATGAAGAACTTGAAGAACGGGTCGCGGCCGCGGCGGACGCTGAAGTAGGTCGCGAGCACGGGCACGTTTCTGCGGTCCTCCCTCGACGAGGGGCGCCACAGGGCGACCCGTGCCTATTGTTGCACGGGGCCTCCGGGCTCGGCCGGCGTTGAGGCCGCATCTTCGAGCTCGCCCACCGTCCTGGTCTCGCTGGCCAACGGACGGCGACGGCCGCGTCGATCGGCGGCAACGAGGCGCAGCAGGAAGATGATCGTCTGGCCGGTCACCAGCAGCAGGGCGATCACCGCGAACAGCAACCCGGCGCTCACGGCCTGCGGCCATCCCCAGGTGACGCTCAGCGGCGTCAGGACCACGAACACCGCCAGGACGACGAGCTGGAAGCGAAAGCAGCCGAGGCCTGGGCCGCGCGCCGGCTGGAGCTCCTCACCGCGGTACTGCACGGGGCCGGTTGCGCGCGGCCGGCGCGGCGGTGTCGGGTCGGCGTTGGGGTCCTGGGTGGGGTCGGGGCTCCCGAGGTCGGGGTTCGGGGCGGCGCTGGGGTCCACGGTGGGGTCGGTCACGGAGCGGAACGATACGGGAGTCGGCTTCAGTGCGCGCGCGGGTCGGTGGCGAGCCCCTCGACGATCTCCACTCCCTGAAGGGCACGCAGGATGGCCGGCGTCGAAATCACCTTCCAGGAGCGCGATCCGCCACCCAGGATGATCCGCTTACGCTCCATCACCCGGGCATCGACCCAGATCGGGAGCTCCGGCGGCAGGCCAAAGACGGTGACGCCCCCGATCAACATTCCGGTCAACCTGGCCGTCTCCTCGGCCGGCGCGAACGATGCCTTGCGCGTCCCCAGCCGGTCCCGGACTGTCCGGTTCACGTCCAGCCGATACGGTGCCAGCGTGACGCAGGCAGCGAAGCGAGGTGGATCCGACTTGCCGATCACCACGATGGTGTTGGCCGAATCCTCGGGGTCGAAGCCGTACGCGGCGCAGAACGCGGCCGTGTCTGCCAGGTCCGGATCGCAGGGGAAAAGCTCGTAGGCCACGCCGAGATCGCGGAGCTGGGCGTCGAGCCAGGCTCGACCGTCGTCGTCAGTCACTGGCGGAAACCATACGGGAACGTGCCAGGCGGCGCAGTTGCCGTCGCGCGGCACGCGGACGGACCGGACAGTCCGGACCGTCCGGGTGGCCAGGACGGTCCGGATGGCCAGGCGGACGAGGCGCGATACCGTCAAATGCTCCTCAGGCGGACGTTGGTCACCGAACCCGGTCAACCGTGCTCAGCGGGAACATCTGACACGAATCCGCGCGGGTCAATGCCGACCACGTGCTTGGAGTTAGCCGCTTCCCCTCGTCGATCGTTGACGAGCGCCCTCCTGGGGGACATCTGTCACGAACGACCCGCCTCACCCGACCGACTCGCCTCACTCGACCGCCGAGCCGCTACCATCCGGGTCCAATGGCCGACCAGTCCGCCTCCTCCGACCCACACGAGACCGCCCACCCGGCCGCGCCGGCCGATCGCGAGGCGTATCTCGCCCGCTTCGCCTGGCACCCGGAGCCCGAGCTGATCGGCTACCGCGATGCGGGAGCGTCGCGCGAGGCGCTCGAGCGCCTCGGTGCGGAGACCTGGGCAGCCGCGCTCGACTTCCTGTACGACCACGCCATGGATCGAGCGATGGGCGCACCGTCCGGTTATGAGGCCGCTCGCCGCTCGTTCTACGGCACCGACCCGGGGCCGTCCGCCGCCCCGGCCGACCCCACGTCCTCGGCGGCAATCCTGGAGGAGTTCCGGTCGCGCCTCGCGGGCGGTCAGATGAACTCGCAGCACCCTCGCCAGTTCGGCTACTTCACACCGCCTCCGTTGCCGATCTCGATCATGGGCGAGCTGCTGGCCCAGATGGCCAACCAGGGGGTGGACGTCTGGCATGCGGGCCCCCTGGCGGCATTCGTCGAGGAAGAGGTCGTCCGCTGGCTGTGCGACCTCGTGGGATATGGGCCCGGGTCGTTCGGCCTGCTGACATCCGGTGGCGTGATGGCGAACTTCATGGCGATGCTGCTGGCTCGCGATGTCCAGCTGGGGCGTCTCCTGGGGTTCGGCCGCCCGCCACGCGGCCGCAACTTGGACGGCGTCCGGGTCTACACCAGCGACCAGACGCACTTCTCGATCGGCCGGGCACTGGACGAGCTGGGGTTCCCGGCCGAGACGCTCGTGGTGCTGCCATCCGACGATCGCTTCCGGCTCCACGGCGCACGCGTCGCTGCCGCGATCGCGCGGGATCGAGCCGCCGGCCTGACGCCATTCGCGATCGCCGCGGTGGCAGGCTCCACCAACACAGGATCCGTGGATCTGATCGGGGAGCTGGGCGACGTCGCCGCGGCCGAGGACCTGTGGCTGCACGTGGACGCGGCATACGGCGGCGCGGTCCGGCTGTCGGCGCGCGATGGCGGGCGCGTCCTCGACCTGGATCGCGCGGACTCGGTGACCGTGGACCCGCACAAGTGGTTCTTCCAGGCCTACGACATCGGAGGCCTGTTGGTCCGCGATGGGAATGCGCTGGCCGTCGGCTTCGGTGGGCGGGCCCCCGAGTACTACCGCGGCGGCGAGACCACCGGCCCGCCAGCCGACGACGACCACGACGACCACGGCGGACAGCTGAACTTCTACAAGCTGAGCTTCGAAGGAACCCGCCGCTGGCGTGCGCTGAAGCTCTGGATGTCGTGGAAGCATCTGGGCACGAGCGGCTTCGGGCGGCTCATCGAGGCCAACGACGACCTGGCCGCCTACCTGGCCGCGCGGTGCGCCGAGTCGGACGACTTCGAGGCCATCCCCGCGGCCCCGGAGCTCTCCGTGGTGTGCTTCCGCCACCTCCCGCCCGGTTTGACCCGCGAGGCCCTGGACGCCCACCAGGACCGACTTCAGGCGGCCCTCGAGGCCTCGGGCGATGGGTGGCTGACGACGACCCGCCTTCGCGGGTCGACCTATCTGCGGGCCGGGATCGTCAACTATCTGTCCACCGAGGAGGACATCGACCGACTGATGGCGACGCTGCGGCGACTGGGCGACTGATCAGGACGCAGCCGCGGGCGTCAGCCTTTATCGTGGAGGAGCTCGCCGACGTGCTCCAGGAGCTTCCACGCCACATCGGCGTCGCTTTGCACGAACGCTCGGAAGTCCGTCAGCATCATGACCAGACAGCGCATGTCGGTGGACGCCGTCACGGTCGCCGTCCGGACGCGATCGCTCATCAGGGCGATCTCGCCGAAATAGCTTCCTGGACCGAGTCGGTTGAGCTCATTTCCGCCAGCGGACACGATCACCTCGCCCTCGGCGATGACGAAGAAGCCCATCCCATGGTCGTCCCCCTCGCGGACCACGACCGTGCCGGCGGGGATCGTCCGCTCCGTGAAGTCCCGAGCGAGTCGCTCACGCTGCCGACGGTCCAGCCCGGACAGCAGCGGAACTGTGGCCAGGATATCCGCGATGGGATTCGACATGTGGACGTGCTCCTTCCTTTGAGACCTGTTGGTCGAGGCCGAACGGATCGGCGCCGTCCCGTTCCGGACACTATCGCTCGGCGTGCGCCCTCGCCGCCAGCCGATCCTGAAGCCGGAACCACTCGCCGACGAACGGCAGGAACCAGGGTCGGCCCTCATACGGCACCGGCACCAGCGGAAAGGTGAGCCGGCTCAGCACTGGGGGCTCCCCGCCAGCCAGCCACTCCCCGACCTTCGTGCCGAGGTGGGTCATGATGGCGACACCGGTGCCGCAGCAGCCCATGGCGTACGCCACGCCGTCGGAGGTCCGACCGACGTGCGGCATGCGGTCGAAGGTGAAGCCGACGTTGCCGCCCCAGGCGTAGTCGATCCGGTAGCCGGCCAGCTGCGGATGGACCTCGAGCAGACCGCGGTGGAGGATCGCGGCCATATGGTCGATGGAGGTGGGCATGAAGCTCGCGCGCCCGCCGAAGACCATCCGGCGGTCCGCCGAGATGTGCCAGTAATAGAGGAAGTTCTTGGTGTCAAAGAACGAGCGACCCTTCGGCGAGATCTCGCGGGCAAGCTCCTCGGGGAGCGGTTCGCTGGCGATGATGTAGCTCCCGATCGGGATGATCCGGCGACGGAGTGTTGGCGCCACGCCGTCCGTGTAGCCGTTCGTGGCGACGACCACGTCGCGCGCGAGGATCGCGCCCCGCTCGGTCTCGACCACGAAGCGCCCGTCGGCCTGGCGACGAATGGCACGGGCTCGAACACCCTCATGGAGGTCGGCTCCGGCACGATCCGCGGCGGCGGCGAGGCCGGCGAAGTAGCGACCTGGATGGAGCAGACCGCTGTCCGGGACGACCAGGGCCCCGTAGTAGGCGTCGGAACCGATCTCCTCGCGGATCGCCTCGCGCGGAACCACGGTTGTCTCGACGCCCATGAACGCCAGGTTCTGCTGCGCGTGGTGGAGCTCCTTGACGTGCGACGGTGCGTAGGCAAGCTCCAGGTGGCCGACTTCTCGGAAATCGCAGTCGATCGCCTCGTCTGCGATCAGCCGTTTCACGGTCTCGTACCCGTCGAGCGTTTCGCGGTAGAGGGCTCGCCCCGTCTCGTCGCCGTAGCGCCGGATCAGCTGGCGCGGGCCCCACTTGTAGCCGGCGTGGACGATCCCGCCGTTCCGCGTCGAGGCGCCGAAGCCAAGGTTCACGGCCTCCAGGAGGGTGACGGCCACGCCGCGACGCGCGAGCTCGCGGGCAGCGTTGATCCCCGTGTAGCCACCGCCGATGACAACGACGTCCGCGACGTCGGGCAATAGCCGGCCCGATCGGTCGGGAAGGGCCGGCATGGTGGCCTGCCAGAACGAGCGGCGCTCGAAATCGGCATTGAGGGTCGTGCCGGCCATCGCTGCAGTCATGTCGGTGGAGCGTAGCCGAGCACCGAGGAATCCCGCTCGGCGTCCCGCAGGTCGCACAGGCATATCGCCTGTGGTGCGTCGCGGTTCCTGCGACGTTGGCGTAACCGACCGATCAGGGCGACAAGATGTCATGGATTCCAGCCGGCCTGCCGTTTGCGGCCAAATCCGGCGCGATTTGACCATTGGTTCCAGCGTGATTGGACAATCGATCCCTTCGCGGTCGCGTGGACCAGTGTCGCTGGAATCCGCGTGACGGAACGGCCCGGTCGCGTGACGGAACGGCCCGGTCGCGTGACGGGCG
>CAYLSK010000030.1:15991-19672 GCA_964385975.1 uncultured Anaerolineaceae bacterium
CGCGTGACGGAACGGCCCGGTCGCGTGACGGAACGGCCCGGTCGCGTGACGGGCGCGGCCTTGGCGCCTCAGACATCACGCCGCGGCCTTGGCGCCTCAGACCTCCGGGGCCTCGTACGCCAGACGACCATCCGCGATCGTGAGCAGGACGCGACCTTTCAGCTCCATCCCGATCAGTGGCGAGTTCTTGCCACGGGAGGAGAGGGCCTCGGGCGTCACCGTCCATGTCTCCGACCGATCGAAGACGACGAGATCCGCGCTCGAACCTTCAGCCAGGCCCGCAGTCGCTCGCCTCGATCGGCCGGCCAGGAAAGCCAGCGGCCCAACCGTCAGGGCCTCGATGGCCCGCACCAGCGGCAGGCGGCCGGCGTCGACCGCCGCCAGCAGGACACCGAGGGCGGTCTCGAGCCCGCTGATCCCGTTGGCCGCCAGGCCGAATTCGACCGCCTTGTCCACATCGGTATGTGGGGCGTGGTCGGTGGCGATGGCGTCCGCCGTGCCATCGAGGAGCGCGGCGAGGCAGGCGGCGGCATCCCCGGGCGTCCGCAACGGAGGATTGACCCGGAGCGACGAAGCGTACGGCGGTCCAACGAGCGCCCTATCCGCCCAGGGGTCATCGCTCGCCTCCCACGCCCACCGTCGAGCGCCGGCGACCCATTCGTCGCTGAGCGCCAGGTGGTGGGGCGTGATGTCGCAGGTGACCGGCAGACCGTTGGCCTTCGCCCGCCGGACCAGATCCAACGCACCAACCGTGGAGAGATGGGTGAGGTGCAGCCGGGCGCCCGGCACGTCGCGGACGACATCGGCCAGCACGGCCAGGTCGCGCGCCACGGCCGATTCCTCGGCAGCCGCCGGCCAGCCGCGCAGGCCCAACACGGTCGCCACGTACCCGTCGTGCGCCTCGGCTCCCACGGTGAGCGAAGAGTCCTCGGCGTGATCCACGACCGGCAAGCCGAGGGCCCCGGCATAGGCCAGCGCCGCCCGCAGGATCGCTGCCGAGCGAACAGGCGACCCATCGTCGGAGAAGCCGACCACGCGGGCATCGGCCAGCTCGCCGATCGCCGCCAGCTGCTCCCCCGCCCGACCGACCGTCACGGCGCCGTGCGCCAGCAGCTCCACCGGCGAGCCGGACGCGACGGCGGCCGCGCGGATCCTTGCCAGCACGCTCGGCTCGTCCAGTGCGGGTTCGGTGTTCGGCATCGCGCAGACCGTCGTGAATCCACCGTGCCCCGCGGCCGCCAGGCCCGACGCCACCGTCTCGGCGTCCTCGTTGCCTGGTTCGCGCAGGTGGACGTGGAGGTCGATCAAGCCGGGGGCGACGACCACCCCGCCCGGCTCGATTCCGTCCGCCTCGGCACCGGACAGCCAGGTTACGGCTTCGAGCACGCCACCTCGCACCACGATCTCTCCGGGACCCTCCCGGCCGGCCGCCGGATCGACCAGCCAGGCGCGGCTGATCTCGAGGTCGATCGCCGGGCCGGTCACCCTGGGACCTGAGTCCCGGCAAGCAGGTAGAGGACGGCCATCCGGACCGCGACGCCATTGGTGACCTGGTCGGAGATCACGGACTGGGCGCCGGCCGCCACGTCGGCGGCGATCTCCACGCCCTCGTTCATCGGGCCCGGATGCATCACCAGCGCACCAGGCCGGGCGAGCGCCAGGCGCTCGCGGGTCAGCCCGTAGCGCGCTGCGTATTCGCGCAGTGATGGGAGCAGGCCGCTCGCCATCCGCTCGCGTTGGATCCGGAGGGCCATGACGACGTCCGCGTCGCGCAAGGCCTCGTTGACCGACGTCGTCACGTGAAACCGGCGGCTCGCGGCGCCTCGGCTCGCCCATGCCTCAAAGCCGCGCACCAAGGTGGCCGGCCCGCACAGCCAGAGGTCGGCCCCTGCTCCGGTCAATGTCCAGATGTTCGAGCGAGCCACCCGGGAGTGGAGCAGGTCGCCCAGGATGACCACCTTGCGGCCGGCCAGCGATCCGCCGGCCATCCGCTCGCGGATCGTATAGAGGTCGAGCAACGCCTGGGTTGGGTGGGCGTGCCATCCGTCGCCGCCATTGAGCACGGATCCGCCGAAGATCTCGGCCGCCAGATAGGGCGCCCCCGAGGCCGAGTGGCGGATGACCAGCATCTGGGCGCCCAGCGCCTCGACCGTCCGAACGGTATCGACCAGCGACTCGCCCTTCGACACGGACGAGCTCGCCGCCGCGATGTTCACGACGTCGGCCGAGAGGTTCTTGGCGGCGACCTCGAACGAGACGCGCGTCCGGGTGGATGCCTCGTAGAACAGGATCGTCACCTGGCGGCCACGCAGGGCCGGCACCTTGGCGATCGGTCGAGCGAGGACCTCGCGCATCGCGTCAGTCGTGCGCATGATCAGCTCGAGCTCGGCCGCTGTCAGATGGTCGACGTCGAGCAGGTGGCGATGTCGCCAGGCGACGGGCTGGCTCTCGGGCGCGGCATCCACGGACGGCACGGCCACGGCGGTCGATCCGCCTGCGGGATCGACCATGAGGTTCATCCGACCGGCTCGGCCATAGGCGCGACGACGATCCGCTCGATCTCGACACCGTCTTCCGCGTCGATCTCCTCGAGGTGCACCCGGACGAGCTCTTCGCGCGAGGTCGGGACGTTCTTGCCGACGTGGTCGGCCCGGATTGGCAGCTCGCGGTGACCTCGGTCGACGAGGACGGCCAGTCGGATGGCCTGCGGCCGCCCGAAATCCACGAGCGCATCCATCGCCGCCCGAATCGTCCGGCCGGTATAGAGGACATCGTCAACCAGGACGATCGTCTTGCCGTCGATCCCGGTCGGCAGCTCCGTTCCCTTGACCACGGGTTGCTGGGCGACCATCGAGAGGTCGTCGCGGTAAAAGGTGATGTCCAGGGCTCCGACCGGAATCTTCACGCCTTCATGCTCGGCGATCGAATCGGCAATCCGTCGGGCCAGTGGCACACCACGGCGCTGGATCCCGATGAGCACGAGGCCGTCAGTTCCGGCCTGCTTCTCGACGATCTCGTGGGAAAGGCGGATCGTCGCCCGGCGGATCTCGTCCGCGGTCATGATCTGGCGGCCGCCCATCGCTCCTTCCCGGCCTCTCGGGGCCATCCTGGCGGCCTCACGGGACCGTGGCTGAAGGGTCTAGCCAAGGATACCGCGCCGGATCGGCCCGGGTCAGTAGACCGAGACGGTCACCTTCGTCGTGCCGGACCACCAGGCACAGCCGCAGACGTCGAAGAAGTCCGCCCGGTAGAGATCGACGATCCGGGAAGCCTTGATCGGCCCGTAGTCATTCACCACGCGCTCCACGCAGCCGCCGTTGCCGCAGACGACCACGGTCGTGCCACGCGGCAGCCGCATCGCCGTCGTCCCGTTGTCGTAGAAGGTGGCCTCGCCGGTGAGCGCGTAGCGCGGTGGCTTGCGCACGAACGCAGCGCCTGGGTCGGGCTGGTTCAGCTTGACCCGTCCGGTTGGGCCCGTCTCCGGAGCCGACCCAGGCTCGATGAACGAGGTGTCCTCCCCGACCGAGCCGGCCGCGGCGTGGGCAGCGTCGAGCGGTCCGATCGAGATCGCCGATCGCGCGTGGTTCGCCGAGACCGAGAGCGGCTGGAATGCGCTGACCGGGAGGGGTTCGAGCGGGCTGGGGACCCGTGAACCGGCGAGACCCGGAAGCGCAACCAGGG
>CAYLSK010000031.1:0-19614 GCA_964385975.1 uncultured Anaerolineaceae bacterium
CCTTGGAGAGAGCGCAGCACAACAAGGAGATAGCCGTGGGAAACTGGATGGACCTGACGATCCGAGTCGAGGAGGATTGCGAGGTCGACGTGCAACCGGACAACACCGTGGAGCTGTCGTGGCCGATGGGCGGATCCTCGATCCTGACCGTCCTCGTCGAGCCTGAGTCAGCCAAGCGCCTGAGCCAGCGTCTCGCCGAGCTGGTCATGCTGATCCCGAGCAACTCATGACCGCCCTCAGCGACCCCGCAGTTCTGGACCGAGTCCGGGAGGTCGCCCGGGAGGCCGGCTATCTGCTCGTCAAACGGGAGGAACTCGATCCCGTCGCCACCGTGACGAACGTGCAGCGCATGTCGGCAGACGAATACAGGGCCGATGTCGACGTTCTCGTCCGCCACCTTGGCCGCGTCGGCGTGTGTCGCGTGTACGCCCAACTCGTGACTGACGGCAGCGGCACGCACTGGTCCCTCAAGTGGCCGAGACAGCACAAGGAGGGGTTCCCCCGCGACTTTTGGGTCATCACCGCCACGATGACCGGGCGCTTCGCCTCCGCGGTTCAGGCCGCGATGGTGGATGCGATCATGTCGGCGGTCCCGTCGTGACCGCGCTCATCCCGGGCTCGCCCGAGTGGATCGCCGAGCGCCGCACCGGCCTCGGCGGCACGGACCTCCCGAAGATCCTCGGCGTCAGCCGCTTCGGCGGGCCGATGGACGTGTGGATGGAGAAGCAGGGCCTCACCGCGCCGCTGATCGAGACGGAGGCGATGGAGTGGGGCAAGATCCTCGAGGAGCCGGTCGCTCAGAAGTACGCCCGTTTTACTGGCCGGCATGTCCGCCACGCAGCAGCGTTTATCCGCCACCCAAGGTACGAGTTCCTGTTCGCGAACCCTGACCGCTGGAGCCTCAAGCGGGGCACCGCCAAGCGGATCCTGGAGATCAAGACGGGCGGCGAGTTCACCAAGAAGGACTACGGCGAGCCCGAGACAGACCAAATCCCGCCGGATTACCTGATCCAGGTCATGCACTACCTGAACGTCACGGGGGCGTCGGTCGCCGACCTCGGGGTCCTGATCGGCGGGCAGAAGTTCCGGCGCTACACCGTCGAGCGCGACGAGGCGCTCATCGAGCGCATGACCGAGATTGCGGCCGAGTTCTGGTCGAACAAGGAGCAGGGCATTCCGCCCGAGGTCGACGGCTCGGAGGGCTCGGCCGCGTACCTCGCGTACGTCTACCGCGACACCGGCATCGAGCGCCCGATGGACGACAGGCTGGCTCAGCTCGGGACGCTGTACGCCGCCTTGAAAGAGAGCGTGAAGGCGCGTGAGGAGAAGATCACGAAGGTCGGCAACCAGATCCGCGACCTGATGGGCGATGCGCGCTGGGCCGAGGGCCTCGGGGTCAGGGTCGTGTACTCCGCGGTCAAGGGACGCACGACGACGAAGTGGGCGGAGCTGGTCGCGGCGCGGAACATCCCGCAGTCCGTGGTCGAGGAGTTCAGCGCGGTTGGGGCGCCCACCCGGGCGTTGACCGTGACCATGAAGGGAGACGTGTAATGGCAACCGCAACATTCGCCGACGAGCGGGCCGAAGAGGAGCAGGCCGCGGGGCGACCTGCGAACTACTGGCTAGGCGAAATCGATGTCGCCCGGCTCAAGATGGACCCGGACTACCAGCGCAGCCACGAGACGCCCGCCATGCTCAAGCGGATCGCGGCATACGCCGCGAACTACGACGAGATCGCGGCCGAGGTTATCACCGCGTCAGACCGCGGGGCCGAGGGTCTCTTTGTTATCAGCGGGGGCACCAGGTTCCTGTCGGCTCGTAAGGCGGGACGGCGCACCATCACCGCGAAGGTCTGGACGGGTATCCGGGCGAAGGAGTCTCGCGCGTTCCTGGCGATAGGCTATGGCACGGTTCGCCCCGGGTTCAAGGACTTCTTCCGAGCGGAGCTTGACACCGGCGACCACATCGCATTGGCCATCGTGGCATGCGCGCGACGCGCCGGCGTCCTCATTGATTTGAATACCGGAGGTTCCCACCGCAGCCCGGACGTAGTCCGCGCCGTGGGGACCCTCAGGTCAATCTACATCTTGGGCGGCGACGGGCTGCTCGATCAGACCTTCCGTAGCCTGCGGACCGCGTGGCCAGACGAACGCGGTGCGCTCTCTGCTCCGCCGCTGGGCGGAGTCGCGGGCTTCATTTACACCTACGAGAAGCATCCCCTGTATAGGTTCGCTAGGATCGCCGCGAAGTTAGCCGAAATGCCCGTCTCGAGCTTTCTTCGGCAGGCGCGCGAGTTCAACCCCGGCGCACGTTCCAGCCGCGATGGCGAGGGCTCGGGCCTGAGCTTCCCCGGCGCTCGGCGCACGGTACTGGCGGCCTATAACGTCCACCTGCCGTTGCCGAGTCGGCTGCCGGAGGCAGCGGCCAGGGACTTCAAGGCGCTGAGCCGCGGCCTGAACCCGTGGATCGAGGGTGCCCCATGAGTCCACGAGCCCCCACCAAGCCCGACACCGCGGTCGCCGTCCGCCAGGAGACGGCGGTCGAGCCGCCCAAGGACCGCCGGGCCTATCGACGCGCCGCCTACGCTGGCCGACTCGACCACTTCCGCGCGAGGGCTCGGGCGCATTACGCCAAGAACCGAGAGGGAATGCTGGCTGAAGGGGCCCGGCGCCGTGCCGACCCGACCTACCGCGAGGCGATGCGGATCTACCTGCTTGGGTATCGGCGCGACCACCCGGACCGCGTCAAGAACCTCTACTTGCAGCGTATCCACGGGCTCTCCCTCGCCGAGTACGAACTACTCAGCGAGAAGCAGGGCGGCGTTTGTGCGATCTGCGCCCGCGCCGAGATGAAGGTCCACCGTTCGGGCGTCAGATGCGAGCTTTCCGTCGACCACGACCACCGATGCTGCCCGGGTAGGACCTCGTGCGGCCAGTGCGTCCGCGGCCTGCTGTGTTCGGAGTGCAACTTCGCGCTGGGCAAGTTCGGAGACAGCCCCGCGCGCCTCCGGCTCGCGATTACCTATCTGTCCGCCCACCAAGGAGTCCAGCCGTGAGCCCGCGAACCGCCTCGAAACCAGAGGGCCCCGCATCCACGGCGGTCGCCATCCGCGAACCGGACAAGGCGATCATCGTCATCCGCGACGAGCTCGAGAAGCGCGAGGAGGATCTGCTCAAGGTGCTCCCGCCGGGCATGGACGCCCAGCGGTTCATTCGGGTGTCGCTGCTCGCCGTCTCCAAGAACCCCGAGATCCTGGCCTGCACGCCGGGCTCGATCATCCGCGCCATCATCGAGGCGGCCGAGATCGGCCTGGAGCCGACCGGATCGCTCAACCGAGCCTGGCTGGTCGGCTACAAGGACAAGGACAAGCCGCGCCCTGAGGCCACGCTGATGATCGGCTACCAAGGGTACGCCGACCTGATGCGCGACTCCGGGAAGATCACCCGGATCACGACCGAGGTCGTCTACGACGGCGACTACTTCAAGGTCGTCAAGGGGACGGAGACGCCGCGCATCGAGCACGAGCCGGCGTTTGCCAGCGAGGACGTGTCCAAGATCACCTACGCGTACGCGATCGCGTGGTTCGGCGACGGCGGCTATCAATCGGAGGTCATGTCCCGGGCACAGATCGAAGCGATCCGCGCGAAGTCGCGCCAGCGCAATGGTCCAACCTGGACGCAGAGCTGGCCGCAGATGGCCCGCAAGACGACGATCCGCCGGCTCGCGAACTACGTTCCGCTGTCCAGCCGCGCCCAAGAGGCGATCGCGCGTGACGACGAGCGGGAGTACGGGTCGGCAGCGCCAACCGTGACCGTCTCTCGGACCGCCGAGGTCCGCGATCGGCTCCTCAACCGGGGCAAGGTGGTCGTTTCGGACGAAGAGGCCGCCCAGGATGCCCCCACTGCGGAGCGCCCTACTTGGGCTAAATCTGCCCCAGGAGGTCCAGAAACGGCCGAAGTGGCTCCTGATGCCACCGGCGCGCCCGCCGAGTCTGCTGGGCAGCAGACGGAGGGCTCAGACACGGTAGCGCAGGTGGTCTGCGGAGCCCTGAGCGACCCGAAGCTCGGCGAGGTCGAAACCTGCGTCCGGCCGCCCGGCCATTTGGCCGTCGAGGGGGCCATCCAGAGCCACCAGAGCGCGGCCGCAAGCGTGTGGCCGGCGTGAAGCTCTACGTCGCGTCGAGCTGGCGCAACGCGCTCCAGCCCTCGATTGTCGCCGATCTTCGGGCCCAGGGTCACGAGGTCTACGACTTCCGCCATCCGCCCGGCGGCGACCACCTTGGCTTCTCGTGGTCCGACGTGGACCCCGCATGGCCGTCGTGGACGCCGGAGCAGTACCGCGCCGCGCTCGACCACCCGATCGCGGTCGCCGGCTTCGACTCCGATTTCGGGGCAATGGCTTGGGCGGAGGGTTGCGTCCTCGTCCTTCCTTGCGGGCGGTCGGCGCACCTGGAGGCCGGCTGGTTCGTCGGGCAACTCAAGCCGCTATGGATCCTGCTGGACCCCGGCGAGTTCGGGCGGGACGCGGGCCATCACGTCACCGAACTCATGTACTCGATGGCGGCCGACATCTTCACGGCGATTGACGACCTCCTCGAGCGGCTCCGGCTCGATGCCGCCTGAGCGCCTCATCGCCCCGGAGGGCGAGGTCCACCGCGTGATCGCCGAGTGGCAATCCGCCCGCGTCCGCGATGCGCTGGGTCGGACCTACCGGACCACGTCGACCCGCGTCGTCGTCCGCAAGCCCGGCTGGATGCCCGGGCCGATGTTCCGCTGGCTGATGCGCTGCGTCGTCGTCGAGGAGCGCCTCGAGGCCGCGCTGCCTCGCGAGGTCCGACGCAAGACGAGGCTGCGGGCCCGATGACCGCCTTCGAGTGGCACGAGGACGTGCTCCGTACGACCCGGACCCATCTGTTCGAGGACATTGCTCGCACGGCCGCCCTCGGCTACGACACGACGGCCTTCGAGGCGATCGTCCTCGCCAAGCCGTACATCGTGCACAACGGTGACGTGCTCAAGATCACGAGGCGCCCGGCGGTCCTTGACTGGCTCCTCCGGCGCGTCGCCCCGCCGGCAGAGTTGGCCGCGGTCAGGCACGCGGGCGGGACGTTCACCTGGGTCGAGCGCGGATGGGCGCACACGCGGCGATCGGCCTGGCGCAAGGGCGATGTCGTCGAGATCGTCTCCGTGGTGTTGCGATGACCGAGGTCCCCTGGGTCGCTGACTACATGGCTGGCGTGCGCGAACGGGCGGCCAGTACGGCGATCGCACCCGTGCTCCCCCTGCTGGTCGCCGTTCGCCGCGTCGCGAGGCTGCCCGCGATGAACTGCCACGGCGCGCCTTACCAGGAACGCAAGGAGGCACTGGCCGGGCTACGGGCGGCGCTGCGCGCCTACGACGAGGCGTCGTCGTGAAGCGCGTCTACGTCGTCTCGATCTCGACCGACGTGCCGAGCGGGGTCGAGGAGGTCCATGTGTCGGTGCGGCGTCTCCTCGCGGTGTCGCTGGCCGACAGCTTCCAGGGCGAGTCGGAGGAGGCGGTGGTCCACGAGGTCCGCGTTGCGTGGCGCCAGCTCCGGCGCCGACTCCGGGACATCGACGACGGGCGGGCCCCGTGATCGCCGAGGAGGTCGCCCAGGAGGTCTACGAGCGCGACAGGGGTTGCGTCGCCTTCCGCCTCGACGACACGCACCGCTGCTTCGGTCGCCTGACGCTGGCGCACGTCCCCGAGCTCGGCAAGAACGCGCTCGGCAAGAAGCCGCGGAGCGACCGCTATCACCTGGTCGCCGAGTGCATCGGCGCGAACTCGGGCGGCACGCGGCCCTGGTCGGAGATGCACCGCGACCTCGAGCGGGCGTGGCTCGCGAAGTTCTACGGTCCGCCGCCTTATGCCTCGGCATGAGCAGAACGTGGGCTCGCCGGCCCGCCCATCGGCCACGCGAGCACGGCTGGTCGCGCCACGCGCTGTTCCCCCTCCGAGCCTGCTGCGGAACAGAGGCCCGAGAACCGCACGCGAACGGCTGCCAGCGCCATCCCCTGATGTGCGGAGACAAGGCGGCCATCGCCGGCGGCGGCAACGCGCGGACGCTGGCGCGGGAGCACGCGCAGGCCAAGACCGACGGTGCCGACACCTGGCGGGCGTATCGCTGCCCGGACTGCGAGCTGTGGCACCTAACCACGACGAGCTACACGTGAGCCGCGTCATCGTCGGGCGTGAATGGACCGAGGAACGCGATCCCTACGCCGGCCTGACGGCCCACCAAGACCGCGTCCTCGAGGTTCTGCGCGGCTATCGCGGCAATCGGAGTCGCGCCGCTCGTGCGCTCGGCGTGGCGGTCCAGAGCATCCAGGCGACGGTGCGTGTCATGGAGCGCGTCGGAGCGCCGGTCCCTCGCATCGCCCGACGTGGCCCTGATCTGCGACAACGGCGATACAGGCCCCGGGCCCAGCGTTGCGTGTGGTGCGGTCGTCCCGCTGAGCCGACAACCGGCGCCTACCTGGCCGTGCTCTACCCCGAACGGACGACCTGTACGGGCTGCGGCCGGCTCCAGCTCCATTGCTCATGCCTGCCGTCCAGCGTCGCGGCGATGGCGGCGCAGCTCGCCGCGGATCCTGAGTTCATCGAGTGGCGGGGTGAGGAGCGGGCGGCTGACCTCGCGGCCATGACTCGGCGGGCGATGCGATGAGGCGCTACATGGAGTCGCTCGCCGAGATCCAGCACCGCCTTGCCACCGGCACGCCCAAGGCGCGACCGACCACATACAAGGGCATCGAGTTCCGGTCGCGGCTGGAGGTCCGTTTCGCCTGCTACTTGGACCTGATGGACGAACGATGGCTCTACAAGCCCCGCGTCTACGGTCGGTATTTGCCGGACTTCGAGATCGTGGGGGCTGTCCGGCCGACCTTCATCGAAGTCAAGCCGACGCAGGCTGAGGTTCGACCGGCCGCCGACAAGATGTCGGTCATCTGGGGCACCCACCCCGACGCCCTGCTGATCGTTGCCTGTGAGGAAGGACGAAGCTTCTACGGCTGTTACAGCGGTGGCCGCTGGACCTCATGGCAGGAGCGTTGGGCATGAGCGAGCGAGCGCCGTACTCCCGCGTCTATTGGGCCATCGTGGACGACCCCAAGTTCGCGTCGATCTACGACAACAACGACCATCTCGCCACCTGGCTGCGCCTGCTGATGCAGGCAGACGGCCAGTGGCCGGCGTCCTGCCCCGTTCCAGCGAGCGCCCGCAAGGCCAGCGTCACAGCATTGGCCGACGCCGGCTTGATCGATTTCGTGAGTGGCGGTCGGTTCCGCATTCACGGATTGGACGCGGAGCGCGGACGCCGCCGGGACGCTGCTCGTACGCCACCCAAACGGGCCCCTGACGGGGACCAAACGGGACCCGAACGGGATTTGCGACCGGGGCCTAAGACGAGACAAGACGAGACACACCGAGCCGAGACGACGCGCGCGGATGACGGACGAGCGGACCTAGAAGCCTTCCTCGTTATCAAGCGCCGGGCGCCGACCCCTAGACAACGTCGCCTCCTAGACGATGTGCTCGATCGCCACGACCTGACCGGCCCCGCCTGGGCGGCCGATGTGATGTTCCGCCACCCCGACGACCCTATAGGCGCCGTCATTGAGGCCGACACGGCGTATCGCGCCGAACGCATCGCTCAAGCTCAGGCGGCAGAGAAGCCGAAGCCCCAGCCGCGTCGCCCCCGGGGGCTTCCGCAGACGACCCGAGAAATCATGGCCGAGATGGCGCTGCTCCAACAAAAGCCCGACGAGCCGTGAAGCGCGCCGATCGCCACCGGTGCGGGTGCGGCGAATGCTCCTGCTCCTCGAGCGCCGCCGCCTCGGCGACCGCCTGCTCGTCGTGCACCGTCGGCATCCATCGCCCGTCGCCCGAGGTTCAGGACCATCTTCGAGCGGGCCTCGATCACTGGCTCAGGATCCTTCCGATCTCGCTAGGCTCATCGGGGCTGTCAGACAAGCAGCTCACCCTCGCCGGCCAGGCGTGGAGGAGTTGGCACAAGGCGCAGCCGTTATGCTCGCTCCGCAAAGCCGCGGGCTGAAAGGAAGGCGATTTATGTTGCGGGACTCGCTTAGTGTCGTGGAGGTTGACTGGCTGCCCGACGATGCGGCCGCGTTCCTCGAGTTTGAGATCGTCGACGGCGGTTTCCATCCGAGTTCCCCTAGTCTGTCGGCACTTGTCCGAACTCGGGTCACGCCGATCATCGCCGGCGCCACATCAACCGAAAGGGAGTCGTTCGGCGGTAGCTCGGCAACGGACTAGGCCAGGCGGCAGGCCGTCCACCAGGTCGGGTGTATCGCACACGGGGGGTTGCGCCGGGGGCGTACCCTCGGGGGATGCCGACACCAGGCCCGCTGGAGCTACTCATCCTCGGCGTGCCGATCGTCCTCGTCGTCCTGCTGGTCAAGCTGGTGGAGCGCAAGCGAAAGCCGCCCGGCGGGAAGGCGCGGGCGGCTGAGGATGAGCGGACGGGCTGGCGCTAGTCGTCAGCCAACATCGCTGCGATGCTCAGGGCGCGGCGGGCGTCGGGCTCCAAGGCCGCGATCGGCCGGCCGCTGACCGGGTGGGGCGTGGTGTAGGCGACCTGGCCGCTCCGGTCGTCGAGGATCGCGAAGCCTCGACGGTGGCGGAACGTGACCAGGCGGTAGGGCCCGACGGCCATCCGAGTCGGATAGCAGCGGCGTCGGCGCGTCACGCCTCGTCCAGCGTCTCGGCGTCGTAAAGGACTCCGGCGATGAGTACCAGGCCATCGTCGGGCTCGGGCCAGAAGTCGAGGGCCATCGGTAGGGCCTCCGTTTGGCGGCGACGATGCTCGACCAGGTAGGGCCGGCCGTCGATCGTGACCATTTCAACGAGCGTGGAGCAGACCGGGCAGAGACTCGGGCTGTCGGCGGTCATGGTCTGTTGCAAGCTGCCCGGGCAGCGTTCGGGTTGGTCGATCATGGCCGGATCGTGACCCTTCGCTGATGGTCGTACATCGAGCCATCGCGGAGTAGTGTGACGTTGCCAGTCCAAACGATCCAGACATCATGCCCTGCGAGGGCGGAGTGGTAGCCGCTGCCCACCGGGTGCGGCCGGTTGTGCTTCCGCCGGGGCATCGCTGCGTCGGCGGCTGTCCTGGCGGCGGCGTAGGTGTCGAACGTCGCGGTCGCGGCGCTCAGTTCGTCGGAGGTCATCGGGGATCGTCCAGCGTGTCGCGCGGCGACCAGGCGGCCCGGACCTGGGGCGACGATGCGGGATGGATGAGGTTCGATCGCGAGGCGATGACTCCCCAATCTCGCGCTGACTCCCCCCCGGTCACGTCGACCAGGGGGCAGTCGGATGCACGAGCGGCGGCCAGTGCAGCGGCCCGCGTCTCGTAGTCGGCGTTGATCGCGTAGCGGCCGGCGGTCACGTCCGCCCACGAGTACCAGGCTTTGACGTGGTAGCGCGGCCGGCTCACTTGGCGGCCTTCTTGACCGGCAGGGCGGCCATCCGGTCGCGGCGCCGGATCTCGTATTCCTCGACGGTCGGGCAGTCGGCGTGCGGGTCCTTGAGCGGGCGGTACTTGTTCTCCGGGGTCTTTGCCAAGGTGGCGCTCCTCTCGGTTCGGCGCTCGATTGTCGGGCGCTCCGTAGGGCCGTCGGACGAGTCGGCGGCCGTGGCGGAGGGTCGGACGGACCGACGAGGGCCGGGTGGCGCCTATAGCCAGACCGATTGCAGCGCGTAGCCGCCGTCGCGGTGCTTCATGCGGCCGGCTCGTTTCGGGTAGGGCGCGTTGTTGTGATCGTTGCTGTGACATCGGGCGCCGGAGCAGCGGTAGCCGTCGGGCCAGAGGGTCCGGCCGAGGTTGTAGACAAGGTGAAAGCCCATGTCCATCCCGGCTCCGCTGACGGCGATACCCTCGCGGTCGTCGTCGTAGCGGTCGTCCATCGCGGTTGCGGCGGTCCATCCGAGGTAGAGCTGCCGCCCGTTGCAGTCGAGTTTCACAAGCTGGATTACTCGGAACATGCCCGACGCGGCGCGGTGGCGCAGGATGCAATGGATGGAGTCGCCGGGCTTGATCCATTCGAGCAGGCGCGCACGGGCGGCGGCGCGCTCCTGTCGCTTCGCTTCGGCCTTGGTCATGGTGGTTGCTCCTTGTCTGCTTAGGTGGCGGATGCGAGGGCCAGGACGAGGCGCGAGTACAGGCCGCGCGGCTCGGTCCGGTTGGCGAGCTCGGCCGCGGTCGCTCCGCGCCGGGCGAGAACAAAGGGCGCGTAGGCTGCCACGCGCCGGGCGAGGAGCGTGTCGGTGCGGGCCTGGGCGCCTCCGCAGCGGGCGCAGCCGCAGGCATTCAACGGGGTCATGGTTCGGTCGCCAAGTCCCGCGCGTAGGCGTCGATCGCCTCGCGGGTCATGCGCTCGTACTTGGGCTCGGTCGAGAGTTGGCGGGTAAGGCGGCCGCCGTAGCGGGCCTCCATCGCGCGGTCGCGGACGCGCTCGACTGCTGCGGCGTATTCGGTCGCGAGCTCGGCGGCCAGGGCGTCCAGGTCGTCGTCGGGCATCGCGCCGTCTGGGAGGAAGTCGGCGTGCTCGGTCATGGGCCGGTGGCAGTAGTAGCAGGGGCAGTCGGCGAGGGCTTCGTGCCCGTCGTCGCTCGTGGCGTGGCGGTAGGCGTGGGGCTCGAGGTCCGTCGTCATCGGACGGCGCTCCGCTCGTAGACATTGGCGGCCACTGCGCGGCGCAGGGCCGCGTCGAGTCGCATCGCGTCACTCCCGGCGACGACGGCGCCGTTGTGGTCGCCTTGATTGAATGCGCGTTCCGCTCGATCGCGGGCCGCGTCTCGGTTGGCGCGGATCGCCTCTAGCTGGGCCTGGGTTGTCATGGCTTCGGCTCCTCGTGTCGCCCGGCCTTCTGCCGTGCTGAGTACAGCATAACTGCTGCACAGCAGATGTCAAGCGTTTGGTGAAAGTCATTCGTACCCTGCCAGGCGGACGGATGGTCGGCGCCGGTAGGCGCGGTCGTGCTCGTGGTGTTCATGGCGCCAATCCGCTACCAAGTACGCCAGTTGGGCCGGCGATGGTGCCAGCCTGGGCGAGATCCACGGTGCCGCGATCGGGTCCAGCTTGGGCGGTCCTTTCACTCTGAACGCTGCCTCACCCGCGCAAGCTGGGCGTGTAGCGTGCGTCAGTGTCTAGGCTCGCGCTCATACACAAGCTGAGCGTGGGTCGTGCTCGTCTCGTGCTCGGCGCTGACTCATCGAGGCTGCTTCGCTGGGCTCCGTCGTGCTCGTTGGTCGGTCGGCCTGGGCTCATAGATAGCCGCGGCGCGTCGGGTTTCAGAGGACCCCCCGGGGCCGGGTAGCATCCAGATCGCGGCACGCTCGCCCGAAGAGTGTCCAACCCTCCCCCGGTGAGCAGGAGCATTCGTACACCAGCGTACGCGCACACAGAACACGCTCAACAAGGGCGTTGACATCTGCTGCACAGCAGCGTAGAGTCCCCCACATGGCAGAACGCATCACCGCGCGAGGAGCGAAGAACCATGACCCCCTCGCCTACAAGGACCCGGTCGCGATCGACGCGGCGCGCCTGGGCGAGGCGGTCATCGATGCGTTCGCCGCGGCGGTGGGCCTGCTCGACCCGCGAGTCAGCAACGCCGTGGCGCAGATCGGGATCGCGTTCCGTGACGAGCTGCGAAAGCTCGGCTTCGACATCATCCCCCTGCTGACCGACGAAGCGGCGGAGCGCATCTGGCAGGGCATCCAGGCGGAGATCGCGCATGGCTGAGTCGCCTCGTCTCGCCTCGAGCGTTTTCCGTGTTACCTACGCGGCCCTCGATCACCCGGTCGCCGTGACCGTGCTCGGGCGCGTCATCGGCTGGTACACCCCGGTTCCCCGGCCCGGTCAGGAGCAAGCAGTGGTGGCCGATCCCGCTGTAGTTCCTGGTCGGCCCGAGGCGCCGGATCTAGTCGGGTCGCACCCGGTACACGAGGCGCCTCAAACGTCCCCGTCGGGCGCCGTCGACGCGCTCAAGCCCATGACGGGGATGAGCCAGCGCGAGAAGGACCGGGTGCTCGGACGAGTGGCGAAGGGACGGACGGACTGATGGGACAGAACATCGACCGCGAGGAGATCGCTCGCCGGTTCAGGCACTACACGCCCGACGCCGACCGGGCCCTCCTGCATACGGCTGTGACGACGACCTGTCGCAGCCTCGGCTTCCTTCTCGCCGATGAACTCCCCGAGGGCCGAGAGAAGTCGCTCGCGATCGCCGCGCTCGAGGAGGTCATGTTCTGGTCCAACGCGGCGATCGCCCGGCAGGGGGCCTGACGTGGGCGTCTACAAGGCGGCGCAACGCAAGAAGCTGGCGGTCGTCAAGACCGGGGGCAAGGACAAGTTCCCGATCGGCGACAAGGGGCACGCCAAGGCGGCCCTCGGGCGGATCAACCAGGCCGAGCCGCCGCTGACGCCGGGCCAGAAGGCGAAGGTTCGGGCGAAGGCGAACAAGGTGCTCGGCAAGAAGGGCCTGCCCAAGCCGCCGGCCAAGTCCTGATGCGCAGGCTCGTCGTCATCGCCGCCGTCGCCCTGACGCTCGCGCTGGCGGGCCCCGTGTCAGCCGGGAGCCCTCCGGGTCGAGACGGTGCGTGCCACGGGGCCAATCGCACGGCGTGCCGCCCTGATCCACAGCCCAGCCACGGCACCGACTGCACTCACCGCAATGGCAACCCGAACGGCAACGACGACCACTGCGCCCGTCCCTCGCCGAGCCCAGCTCCGACGCCGCCGCGCCCAACAGCAACACCGGCCCCGACGCCGAGCTGCACGCCCGTTGACGCCTGGTTCCGGCGCTGCACGCCCGTTGACGGCTGGCGTTGGCTCCGGCGCTGGTTCGGCTGGTGCTGGGTCCACTGGGTCTAGCTGTGACCGTGTCGCTGATCGACGAGCTCAAGGCGGACCAGGATCCACGCAGCCAGTGCAAGTTCTGCGTCTGGCTTGAAACCCGGACCAAGGGCGAGCAGGCCGAGTGGGCCGCCGCGATGCTGGACCGCTCGTTCACCGACACGAGCATCTACAGGGCCGCGCAGAAGCGCGGGTACACCGGCTCCGACGGGTCGCCTGCCGGCCACCGCAAGAAGCGCCACCAAGTGTCATGACCTCGCTTCAAGACGACATCACGGCGGAGGAGCGCATCGAGGCGGAGGTCGTCAGCCAGACGCGCCACCTGCGCTCGCAGGTGCAAACCCTGACGAACGAACGACAGGAGCTACAGAAGCTCCTCGGCTTCTACAGCGCCACGCGCAAGGCGGCGATCGCGCCTCCGACGTGGAAGGTCAGCCCGACGAAGGGGAGCGCCCACGCCGGCCTGGTTGTCGCCCAGCTCACGGACCTCCATTTCGACGAGGTCGTCAAGCCCGACGAGGTCATGTTCCTCAACGCCTACAACCGCGAGATCGCGCTGCTGCGCTTCCGGTCGTGGGCCGAGAAGGTCGTCGCGCTCCCGCGCAGCTACTTCCGCGGCGTTCGCCTCGACGGCCTCGTGATCCCGGCAACCGGCGACGTGTTCACCGGCGACATCCACGCCGAGCTCAAGCAGACCAACGAGGACAAGCTCATGGCGACCCTCCTGTTCTGGATGGAGCCGATGATCGCCGCCCTCGAGATGCTCGACCACGAGTACGCCGGGCACGTCTCGGTCCACGCGGTCGTGGGCAACCACGGGCGCCTGACCGACAAGCCGATCTTCAAGGGTCGGGCCCACGACAACGTGGAATGGCTCTACTGGTCGGTTGTCCGCGATCGGCTGGCGGATCGCAAGTCGCGCGTCGCGGTCGAAGTCTCCGACGCGATGGACCTCAACGTTCCAATCTACGGCCGCAACCATCTCCTCACCCACGGGGACCAGTTCCACGGCGGGACGGGCATCTCGGGCGCGATGGCTCCGCTGCTCCTCGGCCAGCACCGCAAGGGCGTCCGCCAGGAGGTCGCGAAGGTCCCGATGGAGCTGATGGTGCTTGGGCACATGCACCAGTACCTCGATCTCCCGGGGGTCATCATGGGCGGCTCGATGAAGGGCTACGACGAGTTCGCCTTCGCTCACAACTTCCGGCCCGAGACGGCGAAGCAAGCGCTGTGGGTCACGACTCCCGAGCGCGGCAAGATCATGTCGATGCCGGTCGAGCTCCAGGACAGTCAGGCCGAGGGGTGGCGGGCGCATGACTGACGAAACGACGACGACCGCCCCGTACGTGCTCAAGCAGCTCACGATCACGATCGACTCGACGCAGCGCCCGTTCGTGGTGGCGGTGCCGCCGGACCTGACTGACGCGGAGTTGCTCGAGATCGTGAGCTGGATGGGGAACCCGAGCGGGCTGCGGGCGATGCTCCACCCGGGGCCACGGATCATCGTGCCGTTCGTGAGGCCGTCGTGACGGAACTCGAGCACTTCCCGGAGTCCGCGCTCCCGTGGATGGAGTATCTGAGCTTTCCGACCTTTGCCCGGGTCGTCGTCATTCGCGAGCCGCGCGACCGCTGTGCCAACTGCCATCAGCGGCGCGTGCTCTATCGCCTCCAGATCGTGACGGCGGCGGGCGGCGACAAGACCGAGGCGCGCTGCGCCCCCTGCTGGGGGATCCGCTGATGACCTGGGACGTGCTGCTGGCCCTGTGGGACGAGCGGGACCACCGCTACCGGCGCCGGCGAACGAACGCCATGCCTCTCCAGATGAGCCCCGAGGAGGCTCGCGCCGTCCGCGACTATCGCCGGGCGGAGATCGCGATGCTGCCGCAGGCCGCTCGGGCGATGGCGCACATCGCGCTCAATCTCTGGGCTCCGCCGGTGGCGGTTTGGGGGATGACAGCGTGATCCTGGGCCTGATCCTGGGGCTGATCGGGCTCATCGCCTGGGCGGCGCTGGTGTGGGACAACCGGACGCACATCAAGCACGACCGTTGGCGAGACGATGACTGACCCACGGCACGAGGTTGAGGCGCTGCTCCACAACTACGCTCCTGACATCGGTAGTACAGACCGGACAGACCTTGCCGAACGCATTGTCGTCATCCTCGACCGCCCCGCCCCGCCGTCAGAGGTAGAGCGGCTGCGAGCGTTCGCAGAGAAGGTCGCCACGAGCGAGAACGACACGGCTGGGACGCGGGCAATGGCCCGATACGCGCTCACCGGTTCGCTCGAAGGTGTGGTCAAGGAGATGCGCGCCGCCCTCTCCGAGTCCGGTCAAGCCAAGCCGTGCTAATCGACCCCAGCGGCTGGCAGCCGTCTCAGGAGCTTCCGCGCGGCGTCAGGGTCGTAGACCTGGATCGCGCCGTCGACGATGGGCGCATCCTCGGGGTGCTCGTCGAGTCGCTAGGGGCGGGCGCCCCTGACGCCTTTGACCCGACCGGGGGTGTTGCCGTTCCCGGCCAGTGCGCGGTCGGCGACCACTACACGGCGCTGACCTGGATCGTTCCTCGGGACGGGAAGGCGTACTGCCGCAGCCATCTTCGCGAGATCCTCCGCAGGGCGGCGTGGCCCTGGTCATTGCCGGGCGACCGGGATGGCTGAGGCCGGGATAGTCGTCGATCACCGGCTCGGCGAGCGCCTGCCATCGGGCGACTTCTCGGGGATCGGCGGCAAGACGAGCTACCAGGTCGTCATCCGCGAGGGTAGCCGCACGACGCCGGTTGGTCCGAGGCACGCCACGCCACGCGAGGCCGACGACTTCGCCAACACGATCGCCGTGCAGTACGATGCTGCTGTGCGGCAGACAGATGGCTCCTGACGATGGCGCGTGTTCCGCGGGAGGCCGCTCCGGCTCCGGCCCTGAGACGGCCGCGATGGCGGACGACGCCGGCTCTGCCCTGGGGAGCTACGGCCCCGGTGCGGATAGCCCTGCTCGTTGTCCTGGTCATCGCGGCCGTCTCCGCGCCGGAGCTCTGGATGCGCTCCTGTGCCTGCGCCTCCGTGCTTGTCACCGTGTACGTCGGAGGCTGGCGTGACGGGAAACGCGATCTGGCCCTCGATCTCCTCCGCGGCGGACGAAACGGCGGCGGATCTCGACCGGCTCCTGTCGGCGAGCGCCCTCCAGCGGAGCCAAATCCACCAACGCCTTGAGCTTCTCGTCGCGGGGCTCGGGCACTCCGACGTTGACGCGCCGGAGGCCCCGCAGGGACGCCACGAACGGCCTGTGGATCGGCGGCCGGTCCCGTCGGATCCCGAACCGCCGTTCGTGGCGTTCCCTCAGCGCACGACACACGGAGGCGACTGGGGGCCGGCGATGAAAGCGAAGCTCCGCGCCGAAGCTCTCGGAAAGCTCGGCTGGTGACGAACCCGACCTTGGCCCCGCGGGTGTCTGCCTGCCGGGTCTGCCAACTCGTCGCGGTGCCAGGCGATGTGACGCTGCGGCTGTTCGACGCCGACCTCAACCCGCTCCCCCTGGCCGCCGCGACTGAATATCTGCGTGCAGTCGGCTTTGCTGGCACCGAGCGCCAGCTCAACGCCTTCGCCCTGACCCACCGGCGCCATGTCGAGAAGTTCATCGCGCACGAAGGAGCGATCGCGCCGGCTCAGATCGCCGAGGAGGGCGTCAGCCGGCTCGCGGCCCCGATCGAGAAGGCCAGTTGGGTCGACGTGAACCAGGCGGTGATGAACACAGGGATGCAGGCGAGCGAGATCATCGCGCAGCGCCTCCGTAACCCGGATCTCATCGAGGTCCGCGACCTGGTCGCCATCCAGGCGTCGGGCTCCGCCGCCGCGTCGAAGCGGGCCGAGCTCGAACTCAAGGGCCTGCTCAAGCGCGGCGAGTCGATCGCCCGCATCGCGGCGGGGCGTGATCGGCCGCCCGAATGACCATCGGCGAGGTCGACCCCGCCGTCCAGCGCTGGCTCGCCGACGGGAAGCACGACATTGGCCGCTGGACGGCGAATGGCCTGGGGATCTTCCTCCACGACAAGCAGCTCGCGGTCCTCGAGGAGCTCGAACACGGCGAGGCGACGTTTCACCTGCTCTGGTGGGCGAACCGCGCCGGCAAGACCACCGCGGTCATCGCCTGGCACATGCACGCCATCTTCTACAAGCCGGAGCTGCCGGAGCCCGTCACCGACCACGAGTTCAACCAGTGGCTCGCCGAGGACTACCGGACCCTCCACGCGGCGCCGCTGGGCACGCTCGCGACGCTGGCCCACGAGCGCATCACCGAGATCATCAAGGGCACCGACCCGGCCCAGCGCGACGACGCCGGCAGGCGGCGCGATGCCCCGCTCGGGGCGCACTTTCGGGCATCGAAGGAGCGGGACGCCCACGGCGCCGACCACATGGTCGTCAAGAGCCTCAACGGGGGCACGACCGACTTCCGATCGACCGAAGGCACGGCCGGGCGCCTCGAGGGCCGCGCCTGGCGGCGGATCAGTTGGGACGAGTGGCCGCAGCAGGAAGCCGCCGACAAGGGCGAGGGCATTCGGCTCGTCCTGACCCGACTCCAGAACCGGGCCGCGGACTTCGACGCGAAGATCCTGCTCACGGGCACGATCACGGCCGACACCGAGCACATCGCGAAGGAGTGGATCGAGCGATGTGAGGACCGCGACGACCCTGACTGGTGGGGCTCGACGGCCAGCCGGCTCGACAACCCGGCGGCATCGCGCAAGGCGATCGCCCTCGCGCAGCGCCAGGTTGAGGCCGGAACCCTCGATGTCGAGGACTTCGACCGGATGATCGGGGGCACCCCCGGAGGCGTCAAGGGCCGCCTGTTCCCCTCGTTCCTGGTCGATCCGATCTTCCGAAACGAGCTGCCACGCTTCACCCCGCCGGTGCCGGGTGACGGCGGCTCATTCGTGCCGGTCGAACGGTCGCAGACGATGGTGGCGGCGCGCCGGCGGTACATTGAGGAGGAGCGCGCCCCGGTCGCCCCGTTCGCGCGCTGGACCCAGCCGGGCGAGTCGCCGTGGGTCTACCTGCACGTTTGGGACTTGGCGATCGCCGCCGCCGACAACATCGGGATCGTGGTGCGCATCCCGCGCGACTGGCGTTTCGGCTGGTCGGATGTCGCCGGGGTCAGGACGCTTCGTCCCATCGAGGGGGTCAAGTACGTCGAGGTCCCGGGCTCTCGTACCTTGACATCGGCAGAAATCCAGCACACCATCGAGGAGACGTTTCTGCCCTACGGCGGACGGATCGTGCTCGACACGACCGACGCTCACGGCAAGAACATCTACCGAGAGCTGCGCCGGGCGGGCTACCCGGTCGACGACTTCACGTTCAACGAGCGGGACCAGCGGCGGGTGATCCGCAAGGACGCCGCGATTCACCACACCAGGCTCCTCCTCACGGAAGGAATGGACCTAAAGCGTGACAAGGCGGGCGAGGTTGCCACTGACGCCGAGGGTGTTCCGATCTTCGATCGCACCCGAGACTACGGCGTCCTGCGGCTGCCTCGAGCCTGGACGAAGCCGCGCGACCAGCTCTCCATCCTGCGGCCTGACGACGAGAAGCAGCGCAAGGACGCCGCGATGGTGGTCCTGATGCTCTGCTCCGAGGCGTACCGCCATCGCCGGGCACGGACCCGGCCCAACCAGACCCAACGACTCACCGTGTTCGCAGGAAGGGGACGCTGAATGGCAATGCCGAAGCCGCCACCGAAGGAAGCCGCCGCGATCGCCGCGCGGGGCCGGGCCGCCGGCTACAAGCCGACCTCCGCCGCCGTCAGCGCCACCTACGGGCGCAACGTCGCCCGCGCCGCGGGTGCAGCGCCAACGTCCGTCCCCAAGGGTGAGGCGACGACGCCGGTCGCGGGAGGCGGCAAGCTCAACGACAAGATGCCGGTCCTCGTTGAGAGGGGGACCATTCCGAAGCCGCCGACAGAGCGGACGCCGGGCAAGCTGGCTCCTGCGAGCGCCGGGCCGACCCCGAACGCCCGGGCCGTAGAGCGGGCGAACCCCAATGCCGCGTTCAAGCGAGTGGGGGGGCCGCCCGGGAGGCGACGCCGCGGACTGCCGCGCCCGCCGGCGAAGAGCACGACCGCGAAGGGAGCCTCCTGATGGGCGCCCAGCACATCATCGGAAAGACCGGTGGGTATCTGCTCGAAGTGGACTCGGCCGGACGTATCTCGATCCTGGCCGCGGGCGGCGCCGTTGGAGTTGCGCCAGGAGCAGGCGGCGGGACCGTTCCGGTAGAGCTGGAAGTCGGAGCGTCTGTCGCAGCCGCAGCGAACAACCAGACCCTAGCCGGCGCAGCCGGCAAGCGGACCTACATCAGCGGCTTCTACGTGGACGGACTCGGGGCGACGGCAGCCGCCACAATCACGGTCACGATCACGGGACTGGCAAACACCCTTTCCTTCAACGTGTCCATCCCGGCCGGCGCCACCGTTGCGCTCACGGCCCTGCGGTTCGCCTTCCCTCGCCCCATCCCGGCATCGGCGGACAACACGGCCATCGTTGTCAACGTCGCGACGTTTGGGGCCGGCAACACACAGGCCCTCGCTGGTGCCTACGGGTTCCAGCTATGAGCAGCCCGGGCCTCTCGATCGTCTGGAGCTAGCGGCCGATGGTCGTGGACATGCGGCCCGAGGCGTTGAATGCCCGGATCGACTCGCTCCGGGTCGGGTACGTCGGGCACCAGCAGAAGGTTCTCG
>CAYLSK010000032.1:0-19398 GCA_964385975.1 uncultured Anaerolineaceae bacterium
TGCGCCTTCTGGGCCGTTGGAACTGGTGGATGCCGACCGTTCTCGAGCGCGTCGTGGCGTCCCGGCTGCCGGCCTCGGACGCCGAGGTTGAGGCGGCCATCCGATGAAACGGAGAAACGCCCTCGTGGCCCTGGTGGGCGTCATCGTGCTCGTCGGGGCGTGCACGTCGGGCGGCGGTCCGATCCTCGCCAACCCGACTGCCCCGCGACCATCCATTGCGATTCCGTCGTTCCGCCCGAGCCCCGCTGCCGATCCCATCCCGATCGACCTGCCGCGCGACGACGGCCCGCACGATCGACTGACCGAATGGTGGTACTACACAGGCCACCTGCGCGCCAGCAGCGGCGCCCACTTCGGATTCGAATACGTCATCTTCCGGGCCGAGCGGGGCGCCTTCCCGACGTCCTGGGTCTCCCATCTCGCCGTGACCGATGAGTCCAGCGACCGATTCCTGTACGGCCAACGGCTCGAGATCGGGCCCCAGGTCGACCGATCCCCGCGAGGCCCCGACGGGGAGCCTTCCGGCTTCGACCTGGCCCTCGACGGAACTGCTTCATTCGCCTCGGAACCGCCGGGATGGACGATGGTCGGCGACGACGGCACGGACCGCCTGACCGCGGCTTTCTCGCCAGACGAGGCCACGCGTGCCGGTTCCCGCGGCGGGCTCGGACTGGATCTGCTCCTTCGCGCGACGAAACCGCCCGCGTTGCACGGCGACGACGGCTGGATCGAATTTGGACCCGCCGGCGGGTCGTATTACTATTCGCGGACGTCGCTGACCGCGGCCGGCACGATGACCCTCGACGGGACGCCGTTGACCGTGGACGGCGAAGCCTGGTTCGATCATCAGTGGGGCGACTTCATCTCCGTCGGGGGTAGCGGTTGGGACTGGTTCGCGGTCAATCTCGCGGACGGGACGGACCTGACGCTCTCGCTCGTGCGCGCTGCCGACGGCAGCTATCCGCTTATCTACGGGACCGTGGTTGCCGCCGATGGGAGCGTCCGCCACCTCGGCCGCGAAGCATTCACCGTCCAGGTGACGAATCGCTGGACGAGCCCCATGAGCGGCGCCGACTATCCGGCCGGTTGGACGATCGTGATCCCCGGCGACGATCTCGAGATTCGCCTCACGCCAACGGTCGCAGGCCAAGAGCTCGATACCCGGTCCACGACGGGCGTCGTCTATTGGGAAGGCTCGCAGAGGGTTCAGGCGATTCGGGCCGGCGTTCAAGGACGCGGCGACGCCTACGTGGAGCTCACCGGGTACGCGCCAGCAACGATCCCGGCCCCCTGAGCCGGTTCGAGCCATACTCCGCCCGTGCGGCTGGAGCTCACTCGACGCGGCGACTATGCAGTTCGGGCGATGCTGGCCCTCGCCAGCGACCCATCGGACGACTCGCTCAGCGTCCCTTCGGTCAGCGCGGCGATGTCGATCCCGGAGCGCTTCCTGCCTCGGGTCATGGCCGACCTCGTGAAGGCCGGCCTGGTGGTCGGGCACCGAGGCCGGACCGGCGGCTATCGGCTGGCCCGGCCTGCTATGACCATCAGCCTCCTCGACATCATCGGCGCCGCCGAGCCAGCCCCCGATGACCGGACCTGCATCCTTCGCGGCGGTCCGTGCGGGCTGGACGGGCGCTGTGCCGTCCACGATGCGTTCAGTGGCGCCCGGAACGCGATGCTCCAGCGGCTGGGTGACACGGCGTTGAGCGAGGTCGTTCGGAACGGCCTTCGCTGACGCAACCGCCAGAACCCATCGAGAATCGACGTCCCGCGGACCCGTGTGAAACGGCCGCGGACCAGCGGTGGGCCAATCGACGAAGAAGGCTCGTCGATTCGCGGCGAATTGGTTGTTTGCGGACCGAGTGGACCATCGGCGCGCCAAGCGACGACGGAACGCGCCAAGGTTCGTCGATTGGCGCGCTGGTGTTCCAAGCCGTCGTTCTGGGCCAGCCAACCCCAGGCGGCAGGCCGGCTAGCCGGAAGCGTGCTCCGGCGGCGGTTGGCGCAGCCAGACGACGAACGCCACGACGAAGCGCAGGACCAGCGACAGGCCGTACGACGTGCACCAGATGCACACGGCATGGATCACGAACAGCTGGAGGTAGAGGAAGTACGCCTCGAAGATCACTCCGGCCAGCGACAGGCCGTAATGGGCCAGAAGCAACCCGTACAGGTCCGTCTTCCACCATGCCACGGCGCACGTCAACAGGATCAGGGAGAGTCCAACGCCGAAGACCGCAACGGGCACCCCGCCGATCCGGCTGTACTCGCTGAGCGCGACCTCCTCGCAGCCCTTGATCGGCCCGCAGACTGGTGTGCCTCCGCCCAGCTCCACGACCGACAGGTAGCTCGCGATGACGAGCCCGACAACGTCCAGCACGGCCAGGACGAGCCCGGGGTGGACGCCGAACAGGCGGCGCGCCGGCGAACGCTGGGTCAGGACGCTCACGAGGGCGACGGCGCCGCGGCTGCCGCTTCGATCAGGCCACCCAGCTCAGCAGCACTTCGCAGGCCGACGATGACCTGGCCGTTGAGGTGCATCGTCGGCGTGGCATTGACGCCCTGGGCGACGGCCTGTTGGGTCTCCGCGCGGACCGCGGCCTGCTGCTCGCCCGTCGCCCGGCAGGCATCCCAGGCGTCGACGTTCAGGCGGGCCGCGGTAGCGATGGCCCGGATTCGCTCGTCTCGGAAGGCGCCCTGGTTCTCGCCGACCTGATTGGCGAACAGCCAGTTGTGGAACGGCCAATAGAGGTTCTGCTCCGCGGCACAGCGCGCTCCGGCTCCGGCCTCGACGGATTCGTCATAGGCGGCCGCTGAGCGGGCCCCCTGGAACGCGGCGTCGTGATCGACGATCCGCAGGGTCCCGTTCGCGACGTACGTCTTGATGAGGACCGGCTCGACCAACTCTGCGAATTGTCCGCAGACCGGGCACTGGTAGTCCGACCAGACCTCGAGGGTCACCGGGGCATCGGCCTTCCCGAGCGTACGGCCGTCCGCGAAATCGCTCGGCACCTGGGAGATCGGCGCCTGCAGGCTCGCGACGTCCACCGACTTCGGGGTGGAGCCCTGGAGCACCAGCAGCGCGCCGATCATGAGGACCCCTACGAGGCCGACCGCGGCGGTGACCCAGATCAGCGGTGAGACCCGTCGACGCTCGCGGCCGAGGGTGCGGCGATCGGGGCTGCCTGCGCGGGCCGCCCGATCTGCCAGGCGTCGCTCGCGCCTGGTTGGGGTCGGGGCATCCGTCCTGCTGGCCAGTTGAGTTCTCCTTGGCTGGTGATCGGACACGAGCATCGCGCGGCAATCGCACGAGGCGACGCGCACCAGCCTAGGATCGCGTCCTGCGCAGGAGGCACGGCAGTGCCGACCGGCCCGAACGTTCCGGGACCTTTGGACCAGGGGCGCAGGCGATCCCCATGTTGAGACTCCATCTCAATTCGTGGTAGCCTCCGGGAGTGGGAAACCCGACCCCGATCGTCACCGCGCTCGATCGCGCCGGCTACCGTCTGACCGGGCCTCGGCGGTCGCTGGCCGTCCTCATCGCCGACCAGCAGGGTCACTTCACGGCCGCCGAGCTCGTCGAGGGCGCCCGGGCGCGGCGCCTCGGGGTCGGCCGGGCGACGGTCTTCCGGACGCTCGAGGTTCTCGAGGAGCTGGGCGCCATCGAGCGCCTGGACCTTCCGTCCGGCGAGCACGCCTACGTGGTCTGTGAGCCTGCGCACCATCACCACGTGGTCTGCTCACGCTGCGGCCGGACGAGCGAGATCGACGACGCCGGCCTTCGACTGGTCGTTCGTGAGGTGGCCCGGCGGACCGGCTACCGCGTGGACGAACACCGCCTCGAGCTGTTCGGGCTTTGCCCGGCCTGCCTGGCCAGTCAACCCGGCCCGACCAGTGTCACGGCCTGAGCTGCCCGTGACCCCAGGCCGACGAGCACCTGCCCGGCGAATCATGCTTGCCACGATCGCGACGATGCTGGTGGCCGCCTGCGGATCGGGCGGCGGGTCGAGCGCGCCGGCCGGTGCGCTCAGGGTGGTGGCGACCACGACGGTCTTCGCCGACATCGTCCGCAACGTCGGCGGCGATCGGGTCACCGTAGACTCGATCATTCCAGCGGGGGCCGGACCGGAGGACTATGAGCCGAAGCCGGACGACGCGAGAAAGCTCGCCGACGCCGACCTGATCGTCTCCAACGGCGTCGGCCTCGACGACTTCCTCGATCGCCTGATCGACGCCGCCGGCGAGGGGAGCGCAGCCCGACTCGCGCTGGGCGACGGCATTCCGGCGATCAACGTGAACGGGGAGGCGAATCCTCACTTCTGGCTCGACCCCAGCCTCGTGGCGAACCACTTCCTCCCGGCGATCACCGCGGCGCTCACCAGGCTCGACCCGAACGGGACCGCGGTCTATGCAGCGAACGGCGCCGCCTACGCGGCCAGAGTCCGCGACATGGACGCGACCAACAAGGCGAGGGTCGAGACGATCCCGCCAGGCAATCGCAAGCTCGTGACCTTCCACGACGCCTTTCCCTACTTCGCCAGGCACTACGGGTTCGCGCTCGTCGGTGTCATCGTCGCCAATGTCGGGCAGGAGCCGACCGCCTCGCAGCTCGCCGCCCTCGTCGAGACGGTGAAGGGCGCTAGCGTCACTGCTGTCTTCTCTGAGTCGCAGTTCAGCCCGGAATTGGCCCGGACTCTTGCCCAGGAGGCCGGCATCACGCGTGTCGTCACGACGTTGTACAACGACACCCTTGGCCCGCCCCCGGCGGATACCTACCTCACGATGATGGAGTGGAACGTGGACCAGATCGTGCAGGCCCTCGCGTGAGCGTCGCGATCGAAAGTCCGCGTCCTGCCCTGCGCGGCGCCGGAACGGCCTCGGTCGCTGTCCGTCTGACCGGTGTCTCGGCCGGCTATGCCCATCGGGTGGCCCTGGCGGACGTCACGCTGTCGGTCCCGACCGGCTCACTGCTGGCGATCATCGGCCCCAACGGGGCCGGCAAGAGCACGCTCATCAAGACCATCGCCGGCCTGCTCCATCCCTTCGCGGGGACGGTCGAGGTGCTCGGCGGACCGCCCGGTCGGGAGGCACGGCGGATCGCCTACGTCCCCCAGGCCGAGGTCGTCGATTGGGCGTTCCCGGTGACCGTCGGCGACGTGGTCATGATGGGTCGGGTCCCGCTCATCGGTGTCGGGCGTCCGCCGGGCGACATCGATCGGGCGGCCGTTCGCGAGGCCCTCGAGACGGTCCACATGTGGGACGACCTGGACCGCCAGATCGGCGCCCTCTCCGGCGGCCAGCGCCGACGAGTCTTTCTCGCCCGGGCGCTCGCCGCGAAACCGGACCTGTACCTGCTCGACGAGCCGGTGACCGGCGTCGACGTGAAGACCCAGGAAGACCTGATGGCGATCCTGGAGGCGGAGGCCGAGGGCGGGCGAACGATCATCGCGACGACCCATGACCTGGCAAGCGCTGCGCACCACTTCCACGAGGTAGCCTTCATCAACGGCCGGATCGTGGCCTTCGGGCCAGCCGACCTGGTGATGGACCCGGCGCTCCTCGCCGCGACCTACGGCGGCCATGTCATCGTGCTGCCGGCCGGCGACCGCACGATCATCGACGACGCCCACCACCACGACCAGGCTCCGAGCGGCGAGCGCCACTTCCATGACGGGTCGCGCTGATGCTTGATTTCGTCCTGGACCCGATGGCGTACGGCTTCATGCAGCGCGGCCTGGTGGCCGCGGTCCTGGTGGGTGTTGTCTGCGCCGTGATGGGGTCGTTCGTCGTCCTGCGCGGCCTCGCGTTCATCGGCGACGCGGTCAGCCACGCGGCGTTTCCTGGGCTCGTCATCGCGTACATGCTCGGCCTGCCGCTGTATGTCGGAGGGGCCGTCGCGGCGGTCGGCACCGCGCTGGCGATCGGCGCCGTCTCGAGGCGCGGAGCGCTTCGCTTCGATACCGCGGTTGGCGTCCTGTTCGCGGGCACGTTCGCCTTCGGAATCCTGCTCTTCAGCACCCTCAAGGGTTATGTCTCGGACCTGTTCAGCTACCTGCTCGGCAACGTCCTGGGGATCACCTACTCGGACATCGTCGCGGTCGCGATCCTCGGCGGCGTGGTCCTCCTGGTCGTGGCCGTTCTGCGCAAGGAGCTTCTCTACGCCTCGTTTGATCCGGCCGGCGCCGGTGCTTCCGGCCTGCCGGTCGTCGCCCTCGACTACCTGCTCCTAGGGCTCGTGGGGGTCACGATCGTGGTCAGCATCCAGGCGGTCGGGATCATCATGGTGGTGGCGATGCTGGTGACCCCGGCGGCGACCGGGCAGCTGCTCGTCGATCGATTCTGGGACCTGGTCAAGGTCGCGACCGCCGTCTCGTTCGTCGCCGCCGTCAGTGGCCTGTATATCAGCTTCTACCTGAACGTCGCCTCCGGCGCCTCGATCGTCCTGGTCGAGACCCTGCTCTTCGGGCTCGCCCTGGTCTTTTCGCCCAAGTCGGGCTGGCTCGGCCGACGACGGCGAGCCGCAGCGACGTCCCTGGTGAGTCAGAACCCGGCCGCCTGAAGCTCGGCCGCGCTGGGCATTCCCTCGCGGGCACCGGCGCGTCTGACTGCAAGCGATGCCGCCATCACCGCCCGCCTGGCCGCCTCCGGGAGCGGGAGCCCGGCCGCCAGGCCGGCGGCGAGGGCCCCATTGAGCGTGTCGCCGGCCCCCACCGAGTCAACCACCTCGACCGTCTCCGCCGGCAGCATCGTCGAACCCTCGGCTTTGACGAGGAGCGCGCCTTGGCCGCCTAGGCTGACCAGGATCGCACGCAGCGACAATCGCTCGAGCAGCGCTCGGGCGGTGTGATCGGCGGATCCAACGTCGGCGGCGAGGATCTCCAACTCGCCGCGGTTCGGCGTGAGGATGTCGGTCAGGGTCAAGGTCGCCGGGTCCAGCCCAGCCGCCGGCGCGGGATTGAGGATCATGGTCGCCTGCGCGTCGCGCCCGATCCGCAGCGCCTCCCGGGTGGCGTCGGTCGGGATCTCGTGGCCCACCAGCATCACATCGCCGGCTCGCGGACGCAGGACCGCGAGCGCCTCGCGGACCTGGTCCGGCCGGAGCGCCGCGTTCGCGCCGCCGGCGACCGCGATGCTGTTCTCGCCCCTGGCGTCGACGAGGATGAGCGCAACGCCCGTCGCCTCGCCATCGATCCGGACCAGCCCCCGGAGGTCGATCCCCTCCCCAGCGAGGGCCGCGCGTGCTTCCTCGCCGAACGTGTCGCTGCCGACCGCACCGACGAATGCCGTCTCGGCGCCGAGGCGGGCGGCCGCCACGGCCTGGTTGCCGCCTTTGCCCCCATGGTGTCGGGCGAACCGACCCCCAATCACCGTCTCGCCCGGCCCCGGCAGGCGCTCAATCGTGACGACGAGATCGATGTTGACCGAGCCGACGACGATGACTCGACCGTTCATCGCGCGCCCCAGACCTGAACTGCCAACCTAGGAGCCGGTGATGAACTCGCCGCCGTCGACGCCGATGATCTCCCCGTTGATGAAGTTGGCGCCGTCGCCGGAGAGGGCGAGGATCGCATTGGCGACGTCCTGCGGCGTGGTCATCCGGCCGGTCGGATTTCGCTTGGTAGCCGACTCGATGATCATGTCGTGCTCGGGAATTTTCATCAGCGCGGGAGTCATCGTCACGCCGGCCCGGATCGTGTTGGCCGTGATGCCGATGCGGGTCTGGGCAAGCTCCATGGCCAGCTGGCGGATATGCGACTCGAGCGCCGCCTTGGCCGACGAGACGACCCCGTATGAGGGGACGACCCGCGACGAACCCTCCGACGTCATCGCGAAGATCTTCGATCCCTGCTCCAGGAACCCGCCACGATGGAGGTCCTGGACCCAGTAGACGAGGCTGTTGGCCATCACGTCCTGGGTCATCTCCATCTTCTTTCGATCCACGGCTGCCTTCGGGTCGTCGGACAGGAACGGGACGAGCGAACCGAACGCCAGGGAGTGCATGACGACCCGGACGTACGGGTGGCGGCCGGCGGATTCGGAGCGGTCGAATCGTTCGCGCAGGGTCGCCAGGGCGGCCGCGCGCTTCTCGTCGTCGGCGGCGTTCATGTTGATGTACAGGGCTGCGACGCCGGCCGCCTCGATCTCGGCCTTGACCTCTTCGACGTGGGTCAGCGCCGCCCGGAAGTCGAGGTGAATCCCGCAGATGTTGTAGCCGGCCTTGGCGAGCGCGATGGCGGTCGCCTGGCCCATCCCGGACGATCCGCCCAGGATGAGCGCCCAGCGCTCGCGGTCGTCGGTCATCAGGTGTCCCTCCAGCGGTGGATGGTCCGTCTCGGTCGAAGCCGCCCGAGTCTAGCAGCGGGTCCGCGTGCCGCCGACCCATCGTGTGCATGGTTGCAGGCTTGACAACGACCGCTCAGACGACGCCTCGAGCCCGAAGCGCCTCGATCTCCGACGAGGCATACCCGAGCTCGCTGAGAACCTCGGCCGAATGCTCGCCGAGCTCGGGCGGTGGCGTTCGAATGGTGGCCGGCGTCGCCGCAAGCTTGAACGGGACGCCGACCTGACGGATCAGACCCCACGCCGGATGCTCCTGCTCCACGACCATGCCGAGGGCCTCGGCCTCCACCGAGGCGAAGGCGGAGACCATGTCGTTGATCGGGCCGCACGGGATGGACGCGGCGTTCAGTGCAGTCAGCCAGGCGGAGGCCCCACGGTCCCGAAAGCGAGCGGCGAGGATCGGGCGCAACTCCCCGCGCCGCACGACCCGGTCGCCGTTCGTCGCGAAACGGGGATCGGTCGTCAGCTCGGGCACGCCGATCACGTCGCAGAACCGTGGCCATTGGCGCTCGGATCCAACGGCCACGGCGATCGGGCCATCCGCGGTGTCAAACGTCTCGTACGGAACGATGTTCGGGTGCGCGTTGCCGAGCCGTTCCGGCGCCGTGCCCGTGATGAAGACGTTCTGCGCCTGGTTGACAAGGCTGGCCAACGTGGCGCCGAGCAGCGAGATGTCGATGCGCTGGCCAACATCGGGGCGCGAGTCAGGCGAGCGCTGCCGCTCGCGACCAACGAGGGCGGCCAGAACGCTGACCGCACCGAGCATCCCAGTCACGACATCGCTGATGGCCACGCCCACCTTGGTCGGTCCGCCACCCTCGGCGTCCGGGGCACCGGTGATCGACATCAGACCACTCGCCGCCTGCACCACGAAGTCGTACCCGGGCAGTGCGGCCGCCGGACCGGTCGGACCAAAACCGGAGATCGCAAGGTGAATCAGAGCGGGGTTCAGACCCCGCAGCACCTCGTCATCGAAGCCGAGGCGCGCGAAGCCGCCGACCCGAAAGTTCTCAACGACGACGTCCCCGCGGGCGAGCAGCCGGCGCAGGACGCCAGCGCCATCGGGCGTCTTGAGATCGAGCCGAAGGCTGCGCTTGTTTCGATTGACGGCGAGGTAATACGCCGCGGTTCGCGTTCCGGCGGCTTGCGACCCGACCCACGGCGGACCCCAGCCGCGCGTGGCGTCGCCGTCCGGCGGTTCAACCTTGACGACGTCCGCCCCGAGGTCGCCGAGCAGCATCGTGCAATAGGGTCCGGCCAGGATGGTCGAGCAGTCGACGACGAGCAGGCCAGACAGCGGCCCGGGAGTGGCTTCGAGCGGCATCGTGCCCGGATGGTAGCGCCGCATGTGGTGCGGACCGAGCGAGGCCGCTCAGGCGGGCCTTGTCACCAGGCGTTTGGGGCCTGCCGGGAACTCGACCTGAGTCGGCATCACAGCTTCGACCCAGTCGATCTGCTCCCGGTTGACGATCAGGGTCTCGACCTGGGTCTCCCGGCGCTCACCTCGGAACATGTAGCCGATCCGCGCGTCGGTGATCGGCACCATCGTCTTGCGCCGGCGAAGCGCCTCGACCGGGTCGGCTCCGGGGAGGGCGTGGAAGAAGCCACGCACCTGGTACGGGCCCATCTTGATGGCGAGATGCTGGGGCATCGTGCGGTGGCGGCGAGCCGCGTCGCCGCGGGGGCCCGTCGCATGGACCAGGAAGATCTCGTCGCGGGGGACCACGATCTCCGGGACGTCGAGAGACTGCCCGTCGTCGAAGCGTTCCACCGTGACACCAGCCAGCAGGTACTCGTTGTGATCGTTGAGCATGTCGGTCAATCGATCGGCGTCGAGGACCGCCTCGCCGGAGAGGATGCAGTCCTCGCCATAGGCGACGAACGCCACCACCTGGTCGTCGCTGGCGGACGCCGTGGACGAGTCAGCCCCCGGGTGCGAGAAGCCGACGCGCAGGCGTCGAGGGAGCAGAGCATTCATCGTCGCACAGGGTGGACGAGAGGGTACGTCCACGACACCGCCCAAAAGTACCGGCTGAGCTAGCATCGCCGGACCATGAGCACCGATGCGGCGGACCACCGCCCGACACTGATGACTGTCCACGCCCACCCGGACGACGAGACGATCGGGACCGGCGGCACGATGGCCAAAGCGGTCGCCGAGGGACGTCGCGTGGTCCTGGTCACCTGCACGCGCGGTGAGATGGGCGAGATCGTCGTGCCCGAGATGGACACCCCGGACAACCACCGGCGGCTCGGGGAGCTCCGGGCGGCTGAGCTGGAAGCGGCCATGGGCATCCTGGGTGTTATGGAATGGGAGAATCTGGGCTATCACGATTCGGACATGATGGGTCGGCCGGGCAACCGCGACCCGCGCAGCTTCTGGCAGGCCGACCTCGACGAGGCCGCC
The DNA here is from genome assembly GCA_964385975.1 of uncultured Anaerolineaceae bacterium. Classification (GTDB taxonomy): domain Bacteria; phylum Chloroflexota; class Limnocylindria; order Limnocylindrales; family CSP1-4; genus SPCO01. The sequence goes on from CAYLSK010000032.1 coordinate 10,748, forward strand.
CGCCGGTTGGTCTGGTTCATCCGGCGCTATCAGCCCGACGTCATCACGACCTACAACGACTTTGGCGGCTATGGGCACCCCGACCACGTCCGGACCCACGACATCACCGTTCGGGCGTTCGCCCGTGCGGGCGACGCGTCGTGGCATCCGGAGCAGCTCGCGCCAGAGCATGGTGGCAGCGGACCGACCGCCGAGGATGGTGGCCTTGCGCCATGGTCGCCCGCCAAGCTCTACGAGCAGGCGATTCCGGCGTCGGTGCGGACGGCAATGCGCGAACGCCTCGAGGCCCTGGGCAAGCCGAGCTTCTGGTCGCAACCGCCCGACGCGACCCCCGAACAGATCACCGAGTTCGAGGCGTTCCAGGCCAGGATGCTCGTCCCGGACGAGCGGGTCACGACCTGGATCGACATCTCCGGCGAACCGCTCGAGCGAAAATGGGCCGCCATCCACGAACACCGCACCCAGATCGCTGACGACAGCACGTTCATGCTGTTCGGTCTCGATGGGTGGCGCGAGGCCTGGAACAAGGAGGCCTACATCCTGCGCGAATCGCGGGTAGAGACGACGAACCCCGAGACTGACCTCTTCGCCGGGATCGCCTGAGCCGTCGCGGCTTCAGCCGGTCGTCACCAGGGAAGCAGCCCCTTCGAGGCCGAGTAGACCTGGCCCATGACCACCTTGCCGTCGCCGGCCGGGTCCAGGAAGTTGGGCTGCGCCTTGTCGAGGATGATGTGCGGCCGGATCCGCACCTGGGCCAGGGTGGCGCCTCGGAAGGTCAGCTCCAGGGTGATCCCCTCCATCGTCGGCTCGGACCAGGTCTGGTCGAAGACGAAGTTGCCCAAGGCGTACCAGATTGGCTTGCCCTGGTAGACCTCCATCGCCGCGGCCCAATGGGCATGGTTGCCGATCACCATGTCCGCCCCGGCGTCGATGATCATGCGGGCCAGCTTCTGCTGGGCCGCGAACGGCTTCGACTGATACTCGATGCCCCAGTGCGGGAAGACGATCACCAGGTCTGCGCCCGCCGCCCTAGCGGCCTTCACGTCCATCCGAACGTAGCTTGCGACGAGTGGCGCGTTGCCGATGCGGGTCGCGGTCGCGTGGTACCCGGCGGCGATCGCGTCATAGGCGAGGATGGCGACGGTCATCCCGTTCACCTCGAGCAGCCCGGGGCGACGGGCCGCGGCGAGATTCGTGCCGGAACCGGATGACGCGATCCCGTTCCGATCCAGGTTCGCGATCGTCTGGAGGACTCCGGGACCGCCGGCATCCCGAATGTGGTTGTTGGCCAGCGAGACATAGTCGATCCCCGCGTTCGCCAGGCCGGCGATCAGCGCGGGATTGGCCGAGAAGACCGTTCCGGACCTGTGGTAGCGCGGTTGATCCGGGGCCGGGTTCTCGAAGTTGGCGATCGCCAGGTCGGCGCCCTCGATGAGTGCCCGGACCGCGCCCGTGTCGCCGGTCCGCCGGGTCCGCGGGAGCTCCCATCCAAAGGTCGAACAGCAATACCGGCCGGTGATCTCGGCGGAGCCGCCATCGAACGGGAAGTCGACGCCCTTGCGACGCAGCTGGACGGTCTGATAGACGCCTCGATCGAGCAGGATGTCGCCGCCGGCGAAGAGCGTCCACGAGGCCGCTGGATCGAATGCGTCGCCGTCCGGCGGCAACGGAAGCGACGCGCTGAGTGGCCAGTCCCCAAGGCTCTTGACCCGGCCAACGCCGAACAGGGCACGCTGGTCCCAGGCCAGCGCCCGGACCTCCGGCCCGACGGCGTCGGCTCGGATGAAGGCCAGCCGTTTGCCGCTCTTCGTGAGGTCGGCCGCGAGGGCCGCAGCGTCGCTCGCCAGGACGAGACGGCTCGCGTCCGCCGGGCGGGCGAGATTCAGTGCCGCCAGGATGGCGTCGGTCTCGGCGGCAACGAGCTCCAGGGCCTGGTAGCGGCTGCTCGTCCCGGCCAGGATCGAGGCAACCTCGCTGCGCGTCGTCGAGGTGGCGGTTCCACGGAAGTTCGTGACGGGGACGATCGGCAGGGCGCCGATGGCGACGCCGGGACTCGCCGAGGCGCCGGAGCCTGGGCTGGACGTCGCGGAGGCGCTTGGCGACCCCGCGGCACTGGCCGCCAGCCCGGACGGCGCCCCTGATCCGACGGTCACAGCGGAGGGTGGGCTCGCCGCCTCGAGGGCGACGGAGGCCGGCGCGTCGCCGTTCCCCGCCGGTCCCGTCCACGCCGCACCGACCCCGAGGCCGATCGCCGTGACGACCAGTGCGATGGCGAGCAGCGGCGGCACGACCAGCAACGGACGGCGGTTCACTGCAGGAGTTTGCCAGAGGTCGCCGCCGGCGCCACTGCGCGCCCGGGCGTTGGCCGGGCCCGGTCGGCCGGGCAGGCCCCCTCCGCACCCGGGCGGCTACGCGGCGTTGGCGTGGCGGGCAGAGGAACGCCCCGTCCGGGCGGGCGGACGGGGCGTAGGGAAAAGCGTTTGTGGCGGACCCGACCGGATTCGAACCGGCGATCTCCAGCGTGACAGGCTGGCATGTTGGGCCGCTACACCACGGGTCCAGTTGTGGCGATGGCGGAGCATAGCAGAGGCGCCCGGGCTTGTCGCTCCACTGTCAGTGCTCAGTGAATATGGCACTGCTAACTGCTCAGTGATTTTGTCAGTCTCCACCGATGACCGATGTTTGCGTGGACCCGTGGCGCTCCATCCGTCGAACGAGCCCGCAAATCCCAGCGTTCATCTGTCGTTTGGATCGACGCCGGCCCAACCGACCGCCGAAGTGCCCCGTAGCCCCCGAGACACGTGCCAAGTTCGTCGATTGGCACACGGGCGTTCCGCCAGCCGATACTGCAGTAGCGCCGGCGCAGGGACCGGCGCAGCAGCCGGCCGGCCCCGGCCCGGGCGGCCAGCAGCGACCGGACCTCCCCTATACTCGCGGCCCATGTCCCTCATCGATCTACGCAGCGACACTGTCACGAAGCCCTCCCCCCAGATGCGCCGGGCGATGGCCGAGGCCGAGGTCGGCGACGACGTCTTCGGTGAAGACCCATCGGTCAACGCCCTCGAGGAGCGAGCGGCAGAGCTGCTGGGCAAAGAAGCCGGCCTGTTCGTCGCCTCGGGGACAATGGGCAATCTCGTCGCTCAGCTCGCCCACCTCGGGCGAGGTCAGGAGACGATCGGCGGCCGCGAGCACCACCTCGTGATCGACGAGGCCGCCGGTCACGCGGTCATCGTGGGCACGAGCATCCGGTCCCTCGAAGACCACCCGGATGGCACGATGGACCTGGCCGAGATCGATGCAGCCTTCCGTGATCCGAGCGATCCCCACGAACCGATAACCGGCCTCGTGACCATCGAGAACACCCACGCCCACTCCATGGGTCAACCGCTCACCGCCGCCTACACCCGCCAGGTCGCCGAGATAGCGCACGCCCACGGAGTCCCGCTCCATGTCGATGGCGCCCGCTTCTGGAACGCGGTCGTGGCCCAGAGCGTCCGCCCGACGGATCTGTCCGGCCCGGCCGACACGGTGACGTTCTGCCTCTCGAAAGGGCTCGCCTGTCCGGTTGGGTCAGTCCTCGTCGGGACTCGCGAGGTGATCTGGCGCGCGCGGCGGGGGCGCAAGCTCGTGGGTGGCGGCTTGCGCCAGGCTGGGATCCTGGCGGCGGCCGGTCTGGTCGCCCTCTCCGATGGCCCCGATGGCATGATCGATCGACTGGCCGAGGACCATGCCAACGCCCGCCGCCTGGCCGAGGCCCTCAGCTCGATGGATGGGATCGTTGCGGCCGGCGGAACGGCGCAGCCAACGTCCGGACCGCTGGACCCGGAACGTGTGCGCACCCACTTCGTCCTCTTCAAGGTGGAGCGCGACAGGGCGGCGTTTCTGGATGCACTCCGAGCGCGAGATGTCCTGATGGTGGAGTATCCGCACGGGCAGGTGCGCGCCGTGACCCACTACGGCGTGACTGCCGCCGATATCGACACCACCATCGCCGCGACACGGGCGGCACTCGCCGAAACCCTGTCTCGACCGGTCCCGGCCGGCCCACTCGTTACCGCCTGATCCGGCCAGATCGAGCCGGGTGGCACCCGGCTCCCAGCCACCCGCCCGTCAATCAAGCGGCACGCCCAGAGGTTCTTGCCCCGTGACCGAACCCACCACCCAGACGATCCTCCCGCGTCCGGCAGCGGCGCCAGATCGCGGCCCGTTGGACGAGCGGTTCTACGAGCTCGTCGAGATTCGCTTCATCCGTCTCGTCCGGGACAACCCGGTGCTCGGGACCGCCCTGGGCCTCCACCAGGACGATGATCTGCTGGGCAACGGCGGACGTGACGCCGTGCTCGGCGAGCTGGCGGCCGAGCAGGAGCACCTGGCCCGGATCGAGGCGCTGGATCCGGCCGGCCTGTCTGCGGCGGTCCGGTTCGAACGCGATCTCGAGCTCCACAACCTGAGCCGGGTCATCTTCGACACAGAGATGCTGCGTATCTGGGAGCGACGCTCGCTGGCGCTCGACACGATCGGAGACGGCCTGTTCTTCCTGTTCGCCCGAGACCACGCCTCGCTGACCGAGCGGCTGTCGGCCATCTGTGGGCGGCTCGAGGCGGTCGCGACCTACCTCGAGGAAGCCAAGACCCGCGCCACCGTGCCGCAGGTCCGGCGCTGGCAGCAGATCGAGATCGAGACGGCCACAGAGATGCCGACCTTTTTCGACGAGCTCGTTGCCGCCGGCCCCGGCGTCCTCAGCTCGGCGGCTCAACGCCGGCTCGAGCGCGCCAGCGAGTCGGCCAAGATCGCCATCGAGCTGTATGGCACGTGGCTGGAGAGCACGCTCGCGAACGGCACGCACGAGTGGGCAATCGGACGCGAGCGGCACGACGCGATGGTCGCGCTGCGGGCATTTGACGGGCTCGATGCCGACGCAATCCTCGAGCTCGGCTGGGAGCGCCTGGGCGAGGAGCGGGCGGCTCGCGTGGCCACCGCCCGTGAGATCGATCCGAACGCGGATGAGGCGACCGTCATCGATCGGATCAAGTCCGACCAGCCGGCTACGTTCGGCGACGCCCTCGAGGCCTATCGCGACTCGATGAGCCGTGCCCGCCAGCACCTGATCGACCATGACCTCGTGACGGTCCCCGACGACGAACGGATCGACGTCGTGGCCACCCCCGAATACCTGCGCAACGTGCTCCCGTTCGCCGCCTATTTCGAGCCGGCGGCCTTCGATCGGAGCCCGAAGGGGATCTACGTCGTCACCGCGTCGGTCGATGGCGATCCGAACGCGATGCGCGAGCACAACTTCGCCTCGATCAGCAACACCAGCATTCACGAGGCGTATCCGGGCCATCATCTCCAGCTCGACAGGGCCCGGCGGCATCCGTCGCTGACCCGGCTGCTCGCCGATGCCCCCGAGTTCGTCGAAGGCTGGGGGATGTACTCCGAGCTGATGATGCGCGAGCAGGGGTTCGATGCCGAGCCGCGATTCCGGCTGGCGATGCACACCGACGCCATCTGGCGAGCTTGCCGGATCATCCTCGACGTCCGGATGCACCGTGGCCAGATGAGCGTCGAGGAGGCGACGGAGTTCGTGGTCGAGCAGACCAGCTTCGAGCGACCCAACGCCCACGCCGAGGTCCAGTGGTACACGTACCGCCCCACCTACCCGCTCTCGTACCTCCTGGGCCGGACGCTGCTGCTGGGTCTGCGTGCCGACGAGCAGCGCCGCCTTGGCGAGCGCTTCAGCCTCAAAGGCTTCCACGACACGCTGCTGCGCAACGGATCCCTCCCGATCAGCTTCCATCGTCGGCTGCTCCACGGCGAGGCCGCGCCTGCCTCGCGCGCCTGAGCCGATCGTGCAGGTCATTCCAGCGATTGACCTCGAGGGCGGATGCTCGCGCATCGTCTTCTGGCCGGGTGCCGCAGCGGGCATCGGTGCGCCGACCGACCGACCGGACCGGATCGCGGAGCGGTTCGTGGCGCTCGGCGCGCGGTCGATCCATCTCGTCGACTTCGACGGCGCCCGATCCGGTGCCCCGGCCAACCTCGAGGCCGTCGGCTCGGTGGCGGCCCGCGTCGCCGTCCCCCTCCAACTCGCAGGCGGTGTCGACTCGGCCGAGGCGATCCGCCTCGCCTTCGCAGCCGGTGCCACACGGGTCGTGCTGACGACCGCGATCGCGGATCGGCCAGATGAGCTGCGGGCCTGCCTGGCCGTGGCCGGGGATTGGCTCGCGGTTGGGCTGGACCCGCGCCCAGAACGGCTGGCTGCCTTTCCCTGGCGGCGGAGTGCGCCGCCGACGGTCGAGGGCCTCGTCAGCGAGCTCGTCGGCGCGGGGGTGGCAAGGTTCGTCCTGAGCCACGGCGGCGCCGAACCGGACCTCGCGCGGACCCGCGATCTCGTTCAGTCGTACGATGCCGAGATCCTGGTGGCCGGCGGGGTACGCGACCTCGATGGCCTGCGACGCCTGCGCGATACCGGCGTGGGCGGCGTCATCCTCGGAGAGGTCCTGCTCTCCGGGGCCATCGAGTATCCCGCAGCCCTGGAGGCCGCCGCATGATCCGAGCTCCCCTTCGCCGCATGGTGGCGCCCGCCCTGGTGTTTGCCGTCGCGCTGGCGCTGTCCGCCTGTTCGAGCGTGGGTGGGGCGACCTTCCAACCGTCTGCGGCGGCCTCTGTCGTCGCGGCCGCCTGCCCGACGAGCCAACCGCCGGCGCTTCCCGCAGGCGAGACCCGCACGGTGACCATCGGGACCGACAAGGGAGCCGTCGCCATCAAGATCCAGGCGGACCTCTCGCCGATCGCCGCCGGCAACTTCGTCGCCCTGGCCAGTTGCGGCTTCTACGACGGCGTCGTCTTCCACCGAGTGGTGCCCGGCTTCGTCATCCAGGGCGGCGACCCAACCGGCACCGGCACTGGCGGTCCCGGCTACGCGATCCAGGACGAGCCAGTGACCACGACCTACCACCGCGGGACCGTCGCGATGGCGCGCAGCTCGCAGCCGAACTCGGTCGGGTCGCAGTTCTTCATCGTCCTCGACGATCGGGCCGCGCAGTCGCTCGCCGATCCACAGGCGAACAACTACCAAATCATCGGCTCGGTCTCGGCCGGGATGGAGGCGGTCGATGCAATTGCCGCCGCGGCGGACAAGGAGCTGCCGTCCAACCCAATCGCCATGACCAAGGTGACCGTCAGCAACCCATAGGCATCCCGAAGCCCAAGGAGCCCGCCATGACCCACGCCACGATCGCCACCGAGCTCGGTGACATCGAAGTCGAATTGTTCGACGAGAGCGCCCCGAAGGCGGCCGGCAACTTCATCGATCTTGCCCGCAAGGGCTTCTACGACGACGTCGTCTTCCACCGGGTCATTCCCGGTTTCGTCGCCCAGGCGGGCGACGGCCAGCACGGCAAGAAGGCGTCACTCGGGCGCGGTCGGGTTGGGACCGGCGGACCCGGCTACAAGTTCGAGGACGAGAAGGTCCAGGGGGATTACGTCCGCGGCGCCCTCGCCATGGCCAACTCCGGCCCGAATACGAATGGCAGCCAGTTCTTCATCTGCCACCAGGATCTGACCGGCAAGCTGCCCAAGAACTACACCCTGTTCGGCCAGGTGACCCGAGGGATGGACGTCGTCGACAAGATCGTCAGCGCCCCGCGTGACGGCCGCGACTTCCCGAACGACCCGGTCGCGATGACCTCGGTGACCGTTCACGAGGGTGAAGGTTAAGGAATTTACACAATAAGGCGTGACAAAACCCTTGGAAATCGGTCCTGCTTCGGGTAGGATATTCGTGCTGCTCAAACAGCCACGCTGCCCCAGCGTCAAGGTCATGGGTAGGTAGGGTCAGGGTAGTCGGTGCAGCCGACGTGATAGATGCTCTTGACGCGCGGCAGAAGTGTTCGCCTCGGCGGGCACCTTTACCGGGACAGCATCGAAGCGGCTCCTTCGGGAGCCGCTTCGGCATTTCCAGAGCCTGATACTGCGGCCGAAGCGACGCGCTATCGGTCGTGTTCTGTCAGGCGGGCGGCTCGCGAATCGAGGTAGCGCTGTTCCGGGATGCTGGTAGCGCGCCGTGCCGCGCTCCGGTAGCTTGAGCGAGCAGCAACCGTGTCGCCCGCCATCTCCAGGAGGTGCGCGCGAACCGCCTCGAGGCGGTGGTGGCTGGTCATCCGATCGTCGGCGTCGAGGGTTCGCAGCAGTTCCAGCCCAGCCTCTGGTCCTCGCACCATCGCGACCGCGACGGCGTGATTCAGGGTGACCATCGGGTTGGGTGCGATGCGCTCGAGCAATTCATAGAGGACGAGGATCTGCGGCCAGTCTGTCTCCTCGGCGCGGGCGGCTTCGTCGTGAACCGCGGCGATCGCCGCCTGCAACTGATACGGGCCGATCGGCGCTCGGGAGAGCGTTTCGGTGATGAGCGCCACGCCCTCAAGGATGTTGCGCCGGTCCCATCTCCCACGGTCCTGTTCGGCGAGCGGGACCAGGCTGCCATCAGCCCGTGAGCGCGCCGGACGTCGCGCGTCGGTCAGCAGCATGAGGGCGAGCAGCCCGGCGACCTCGCCCGCATCCGGAAGCAGGCGGTGGAGGTCGCGGGTCAGCCTGGTCGCTTCGGCGGTGAGCTCGGCGCGTTGGAGGTCGGGGCCAGAGGTCGCCGTGTA
>CAYLSK010000033.1:0-19223 GCA_964385975.1 uncultured Anaerolineaceae bacterium
TACAGTGGAGACCCGATGCGACGCCTCATGAATGGCGTCCTCGGGAGCATCGCAGCGGAGCCCAGCGGCCCCCGTCAGACGGCAGAATCACCAAACTCCGAGGAGGGAGTCAGTGGCAACCACCTACGAGCGCCTCAAGAAGATCGTCGTCGAGCAACTCGGCGCCGACGAAGATGAGGTCAAGCCCGAGGCGTCGTTCGTCGATGACCTGAACGCCGACTCGCTCGATCTCGTCGAGCTCATCATGAGCCTCGAAGAGGAGTTCGGGACGGAGATCTCGGACGAGGACGCGGAGAAGATCCGCACCGTCCAGGACGCCGTCGATTACATCGACGAGCGGGCCACTTAGGGGGCCTCGGCCGGGTCGCGGCCGGACGGCCAGCCACATGCGACCCGCGGAAGCCTTCGCGGAACGACTCGGCCTCGCGGTCCGTGATCTGGACCTGCTGGAGCAGGCACTCGTCCACTCGAGTTGGCACCACGAGCATCGCGACGGCGCCCGGGGCCACAACGAACGCCTCGAGTTCCTCGGTGATGCAGTCGTCAATCTGGCCATCTCGGAGGCCCTCTACACCCGTCATCCAGACGACGACGAGGGCTATCTCTCGGCCCGTCGAGCGGCCATTGTCTCGACCGTCGGTCTGGCCCGACTGGCCGGCCGGATCGAGCTCGGCGGCTACCTCCTGCTCGGCGAGGGCGAAGCCCAGCGCAGCGGCAGGCGACGACCGTCGCTTCTCGCCTCGACCTTCGAGGCCGTCGCCGGCGCCCTCTATCTCGACCTCGGGTTCGGCCCGGTGCGCGACTGGCTCGTGACGCTGGCGGGACCGGAGCTCAGTGCCGAATCGCCGATCGGTCTGCTGAAGAGTCCCAAGAGCCGACTCCAGGAATACACCCAGCGCCACTCAGGAGAACGACCCTCGTATCGGCTGCTGGACGCGACCGGCCCAGATCATGAGAAGTCGTTCCGGATCGAAGTCTGGGTGGACGGCCGGCTGCTCGGTCTCGGCGAGGGCCCATCGCGACGGACCGCGGAGACCGCCGCGGCGTCCCAGGCGATCGAGCGGCTGCGCTCGGTCGCCGAGCCCGGCGGAGCGGGCTCGTGACGGCCGACGTTCCGGCCGCCGAGCCGCGCCACATGACAGCTGAGCCCCGGCTGCTGGCCCTCCGCCTGCATGGGTTCAAGTCGTTTGCCGAGCGGACCACGATCGAGTTCGGGCGCGGGATCAGCGCCGTGGTCGGACCGAACGGGTCCGGCAAGAGCAATCTCGCGGACGCTCTCCGCTGGGCGCTCGGCGAGCAGGGTCGGGCGCTTCGCTCACGCAAGGCGGAGGACGTCATCTGGGCCGGGTCCGAGAAGCGAGCGGCGCAAGGGATGGCGGACGTCACCCTGGTGATCGACAACGCGGACGGCCTCCTGCCGGTCGAGTTCCAGATCCTCGAGCTCGGGCGCCGGCTTTACCGTTCGGGCGAGAATGATTATCTCCTCAACAAGTCCCGTGTCCGGCTGCGCGACGTGGTCGACCTGCTAGACGCCGCGCACCTGGCTGACAACGCCTTCCTGTTCATCGGCCAGGGGATGGTCGATCAGGCACTTGCCCTGCGACCCGAGGAGCGGCGGCCGCTCTTCGACGAGGTGGCCGGCGTCAGGCGCCACGAGCGGCGACGTCGCCGTGCCGAGGAGCAGCTGACTGAATCCGAGGCTAATCTCGCGCGGGTCGAGGACATCCTGGCCGAGCTCCGGCCCCAGGCTCGCCGGCTGGCCGCCCAGGCCGAGCAGCAGGCCAGCCGCGAGACCAGTGCCGACGAGCTGACGTCAGCACTGCTCCAGTCGATGCATGCTCGCTGGTTCGATGCGGCCGGACGCGTTGCGGCGTCGGCGGGGGTGCGCGACCGAGCGCGAGCCGATGTCGATCGCCTGCTGACTGACCTTGAAGTCGCCGAATCGGCCGCCTCCGCCCTGGCTCGCGAGCTGGCCGCGCGAACGGCGGTCGAGCGCGAGCGGCGCGAGGCCCACGATGCTGCCCAGACCAACTCCACGGCGGCTCGCCTGCGCGATGCGCGACTGACCTCAGTGTTCGAGTCGCTTGAACGTGAACGCGGTCGCTCGATGGACGAGCGGAGCGCCGCCGAGGCGGAGCTGGCTGCGTCCCGACGCGCCCTCGTCGCGCCCATTCCGCCGCGGGATTTCGAGCTGGATGCGGCGCTGGGCGAAGCGGAGCGTGAGCTGGCGGATGCCCTGAGGGAGCTCGCCGAGCTGCGTGGGGCCCACCAGGTCCAGGGCCAGGAGCTGGCGGCTTTGCGTCGAGCGGCCGCGGCTCGTCAGGCCGAGGTTGAGACCGCCCGCCGTCGACTGGCCGAGGCGGAGCGCCGGACGGCCTTCGAGGCCGAACAGGCTGGATCGGCGGTTGATCGACGGGGAGAGCTCGAGGCCGTGCTCGGTGCTGCTCGGGCAGCCCTGGAGGCAGCGCACCATTCAGAGCGCTCCGCAGCGCTCCAGCACGAGGAGGAGCGCCAACGAGCAAGCCTCGTCCAGGCGGCCCGGGTCGCCGCCGATGAGCGTGTCGCTGGCGCGGGTGCCACTCGCGCGTCGCTTCGCGCTCGGCTCACCGCTCTGGAATCGCGACTGGCCGAGGAGGAGTCGCGCGGCATCGCCCGGGCCGCCAGGCGGGTGGGCGGACATCGACTCGACGAGGACCTCGTTGTCGCGCCCGAGCTCCGCGCTGCCGCCGAGGCCGCCCTGGCAGAGGCAACCAGGGCCTATGTCGTTGGCGCCAACGTCGTGGCGTCGCTCGCGAGCGAACGCGGCTCGCTCATCGTCGCCGAGCGCGCCGAATCGAACGTTGCCGGGGAGGACGCCCGGGAGCGTCGATTCCGCGAGCGGCTGGCCGCAGCGGGTGGCGGGATCCTTGATGCGGCCGTCCGCCGCGATTCGCTCGGCGCCGCTCGCCGACTTCTCGTCCGCTGCGCCTGGCTCCCCGATCTGAGTGCCTGCCTCGACATCCAGTCGTCGCTGCCGCCCGGCTGGGTCGCCGTGCCGCGGGACGGGTCGGCGGCGGTCACCGAAGTCGCCGTCAGGTTCGGGACGGCCGAATCGGTGCTCGAGCGACAGGTCGAGGTGGAGCGGCTCACGCAGGAGGTCGCTGGACTCGAGGCGGACCTCGTCGGTCGGCGTGAGGTCGCCAGCCGTGCGGCCTCCGAGGCCACCGACGCGGCGACCACGGTCGAGGCTGCCCGCGCGGCGGAGAGCCGGACGTCGAGCGCCCGGCGAGCGGCCGAGGAGGCCGAACGTCTGGCTGCCCGTCAGCTGGAGACTGTGGTCCGCGAGGCGACCTGGCACGAGGCCCAGGTTGGACGGCTCGTGGCGGAGCTGGAGCGGGCGCGCGCCGCGGCCGAGGCGCTCGACGATGGTGCTCGTCCCGCCGATCCCGCGGCGGACGCCAACAGTCCGGATGCGGCAGACGGGGCGGCGATGTCTGCCTGGGAATCGCGGGCCGCCGGGCTTCGAGAGCGACGCGATCGGCTGGCCGAGGAAGCCTTGGTCCGCGAGGCTGGAAACCGTGAGGCAGAGCACCGACGAGCTCGGGCCGAGGCATCCACCCAGCTGGCCGAGGAGCGGATGGCCCGCGCCGATCGCGACGTTGCCGCACTCGGTGAGCGCGAACGCACGTTGACCGAGGAGCGCGACGCGTTGCGTGGCGAGATCGCCACGACCGCCGCCCGCGAGACCGCCGCCCGCGAGGCCCTCGCCACCACCCGCGCCGCGGACGCGGTGGATCGCGAGCGGCTCGCCCTCGCCGAACGAGAGGCGGTCGCGGCCCGCGATCGCCTTCGCGCCGCTGACGAGCGGCTGCGCACGACGGATCACGCGGACCTCGAAGCGCGCCTGGGCCTGGACGCACTGCGCGAGGGCGTGATCGCCGAGCTGGCCGGGCTCGGCTCGTTGGGAGTCTCGCGTCTCGGAGCATTGGCCGGGATCGACGCGAGCCGACCACTGCCGGAGCCAACCGCTCCGGACGACGAGGGGAGTCTCTCCGATGAGGTCGCGGCGCTCGAGGCGGCGCTCGCAGCGGTCGCGCCGCTCTGGGCCGACCGACCGCCGACCGAAGCGCCGCCGAGCGCGGCTCGTCTCGGGGGGCTTCGTCGCCGATTCCACGAGCTCGGCGCGGTCAACCCGTACGCGGTCGACGAGCACGCTGCGCTGAAGGCTCGGCTCGAGCGCCTCGACGGCCAGGCGTCGGACCTGCGAACGGCGATCACCCGAACGCGCGAGCTGATCGCCGAGCTCGACACGATGATCTCGGAGCGGTTCCAGGCGACCTTCCGGGCGCTCGAGACCGCCTTTGCGACCCGCTTCGAGCAGCTCTTTGGGGGCGGGTTCGCCAGGTTGTCCCTGACCGATCCGGCCGATGTCGGGTCGAGCGGGATCGAGATCGTCGCCCGACCGCCCGGCAAGAAGACCCAGGCACTGGCCATGCTGTCGGGCGGTGAACGTGCCCTCACCGCAGTCGCCTTGCTGTTCGCGATGCTCGAGGTCCGGCCCGTCCCGTTCTGTGTCCTCGACGAGGTGGACGCCGCGCTCGACGAGGCGAATATCGGTCGCTTTGTCGATGCGCTGCGGGGCCTGGCGCACCTGACCCAGTTCATCGTCATCACCCACAACCGCGGCACGATTGCGGCGGCCGACGCCCTCTATGGCGTCACGTCGGGTGACGACTCGGTCAGTCGGGTCATCAGCCTGCGGCTCGACGAGGCGCAGGCACTCGCCGCCCGAGATCGCCCCGAACTCGCGCCGGCCGGCTAGCGGGGTCGCGCGATGCCTTTCTGGCGACGACGCCGAGATGAATATCACGCGCCCGAGGCGCCCGAGCCCGGGGAGCCCGAGACCGCGGAGCCCGAGACCGTCGAGCTGGCGCGCGAGCCCGTTATGCCGGCGACGGCGGTCGATCCGCCGCCCTTCGTGACCCTGGACGCCGGTCTCGCCCGGACCCGCAGCGGCTTCACTTCGCGGCTGCGCGGCTTCCTGGGATCGGGTGTTGCCGAGGGTCCGTCATGGGATGACGTCGAAGAGACACTCATCGCGGGCGACGTCGGGGCGGTTCTGGCGATTCAGCTTGTCGAGCGAGCCCGGGCTCGGCGTGACCCGGGCGGCCCTGAAGGTGCGATCCGAGCCGAGCTCGCGGCCCTGCTCGTTCCACGCGACCCGGCCTGGGCGCCGCACCCAGCCGTTGCGGGCGGCCCGGCTGTCGTGCTGGTCGTGGGCGTCAACGGCACCGGCAAAACGACGACGATCGGCAAGCTCGCCAGCCGCTACCGGGCCGAGGGCCATTCGATCATCCTGGCCGCAGCCGACACGTTTCGAGCCGCGGCCATCGACCAGCTCCGGATCTGGGCCGACCGCGCGGGCGTGCCCGTCGTCGCGCATGCCCCCGGTGCCGACCCCGGCGCCGTCGTCTATGACGCGCTGGATGCCGCGATCGCCCGTGGCGCGGATCTCGTCATTGCCGATACGGCCGGTCGGCTGCACACCCGTTCGAACCTGATGGACGAGCTGGCGAAGATCCGGCGGATCATCGACAAGCGGCTGCCGGGCGGCACGCCGGAGACGCTCTTCGTCCTGGATGCGACGACCGGCCAGAACGGCCTGGCCCAGGCGAAGGCGTTCCACCAGGCGGTCGGGTTGACCGGGATCGTCCTGACCAAGCTCGACTCGACCGCCAAGGGCGGGATCGTCTTCGCGATCGAGGACGCCCTCAAGGTGCCCGTTCGCTTCGTCGGGCTGGGGGAGGGCGTCGCCGATCTGATCCCGTTCGACCCGGACGCGTTCGTGGCGGCACTCTTCGCCTGACCGGCGGATCAGCCACCCACCGGCTGGTCGCGCTCGATCTGCACGACGATCGCCGCGGCCTCGACAAGGGTGCCCGCCCCACCTGTGAACGGCTCTCCGGCAGGCGCCATCACGGTGCGCAGCGTTCGAACCGGCGACGCCCACAGGATCGCCGCCGCGACAAGTCCGCCAAGCGGTGCGAGCCAGATGGTCGCTCGTAGGCCGATGGCTTCGGCGAGGAGTCCGGCGGCGAGCGTCGCGGCAAGCTGGGCAATCCCTGCCGCCACATGGAACGTCGAAGTGACGCGGCCAAGCGCCCGGTCGCGAACCAGCGTTTGTCGGACGGAGACCTCGGTTACGTCGTAGACGGTTACGGCCGAATCGGCCACGAGCTGCTGCATGACCAGGCAACCGATGGCGATCAGTGGCAAGCCCGAAGGCGCGATCGGAATGAACGCGTTGCCGAGCGCCGCCAGCAGCATGGCGCTGATCGCCACGCTGCCGATTCCCCACCGCCGGGTGGCGCGGGCCGCGATCAGGGCGCCGATGAACGATGAGAATCCACCGACGCCGGCGATCACACCGATGGCGGCAGGTCCGAGACCGAGCTCGTCGATGGCAAAGAGGAGCCAGGTCGTCCCGAAGATTCCCCAGAGGGCCGAGAGCGCCATCTGCGCTCCAGCAAACGCGCGCAGGACCGGGTCGTGGATGACGAGCCTGAGTCCTTCGCGGATCTCGCCCAGGACCGGCTCCCGGTCGGCCTTTGGCGGCGGCGGACCTTCCTGCTGACGGATCGAGCTCAGGAGGATTGCCGACACGACAAAGGAGAGGGCATCGATCGCGATGGCGATCGGGGCGGTGAAGAGCTGGACCAGAAAGCCGCTGATCCCGAACGCGGTGAACTCCGCGGCGGAGCCGCTGGCTGCCAGCGCAGCATTGGCGTCGACGAGGCGGTCGCGCTCCACGATCGTCGGCAGATACGCGGTATCGGCCGAATCGAAGAAGGTGGTCAGGACAGCTGCGAGGCCGGAGACGGCGAGGAGCTGCCAGTAGGTCAGCACACCGAGGGCAAATGCCATCGGGATCGAGGCGAGCAGGGCCGCCCGGCCCAGGTCGGCCCAGATGAGCACCGGCCGCCGGCGAAGACGATCGACCCAGGCCCCGGCGACGAATCCGACCAGGAGCGTCGCTCCGAGCTCCATGCTGCGCAGGACGGCCACCTCGAACGCGCCGGAGCCGAGCACCAGGATGGCAGCCAGCGGCAGCGCGATCCGGGTGATGAGCGAGCCGAAGATCGAGACGGTCGCCGCGGTCCAGACGCGCGCGAAGGCCGGGTTGCGCCAGAGCTGGGAATTGAACGGATTGCGCACCGAGCGCGAAGAATACGCGGTGGGTCCGGCCGACGGCGACGCGGAAGTGCCTGCGCTACAATCCGGCTGCCTCGGTGCGTCAGAACTCGCGCATCACCCGGCTCGGTCATCACCGCGCCGGTCCACCACTCGACGGAGTCCCACTCGAACCATGTTCGACACCCTGAGCGAGCGGCTGCGCAAGACGCTCGGCAACCTGACCGGCCGTGGCCGGATCAGCGAGGCCGACGTCGATGCGGCGATGCGCGAGGTCCGACTCGCGCTGCTCGAGGCGGACGTCAACTTCAAGGTGGTCAAGGACTTCGTCGGCCGCGTGCGCGAGCGCGCCGTCGGGCACGAGGTCCTCGACTCCCTGTCGGCCGGGCAGCAGGTCGTCAAGATCGTCAACGACGAGTTGGTCCAGCTACTGTCTGCGGGCGACCGCACGTTCCACCTGAACGGCAACCCGGCGGTCGTCGCCTTGGTCGGTCTGCAGGGATCGGGCAAGACGACCTCGACCGCCAAGCTCGCCCGTCACGTCGTCAAGCTCGGTCGTCGGCCCCTGCTCGTTGCCGCGGATCCATATCGACCAGCCGCCGCCGACCAGCTCGAGACGCTGGGCAAGAGCCTCGACATCCCGGTCTACCGTGCGCCGGTCGGGACCTCGGTCGTCGAGATCGCCCGGGGTGGGATCGAGGCCGCCAGGCGCCAGGTGCGTGACGTGGTCATTCTCGACACGGCCGGCCGCCTCTCGCTCGACAAAGCGCTGATGGCCGAGATCGCGGCGGTGAATGCCGCCGTCAGCCCGATCGAGACCCTGCTCGTGGTCGATGCCATGACCGGTCAGGAAGCGGTCGGCGTGGCCCAGGCGTTCGTCGCGGCCGTCCCGATAACCGGATTGATCCTGACCAAGATCGATGGCGACGCCCGCGGTGGCGCGGCGCTCTCGATCTCGGCCGTCACTGGCATCCCGGTCAAGTTCCTCGGCACCGGTGAGAAGTCCAACGCCCTGGAGCTCTTCCATCCCGATCGGCTGGCCGGACGGATCCTGGGGATGGGCGACATCCTGACGCTGGTCGAGCGCGCCCAGGAGCATGTCGATCAGAACCAGGCCGCAAAGCTCGAGGAAAAGCTGCGCAAGGCAGCGTTCACCCTGGACGATATGCTCGATTCGATGCAGCAGATGCAGAAGATGGGGCCGCTCGGCCAGGTCATGTCGATGATCCCAGGGATGGGCAACCTCGCCGGCGAGGCGCAGGCGGCCGTCGACCGCGGCGACCTGAAGCGAACGGAAGCGATCATCCGGGCGATGACCATTGGCGAGCGGCGCGACCCGACCATCCTGAACGGCTCTCGGCGACGGCGGATCGCCGTCGGCTCCGGCACCAGCCTGCCCGACGTGAATCGGCTGGTCAAGCAGTTCGCCGAGATGCAGAAACTGATGAAGCAGCTCTCTGGGGGCGGCAAGCGGGCCGCAGCCCTGGGCGCGTTCATGGGCCGGCGCTGAGCCGGAGGAGGGGACCACGATGACCGATCCCGATCCGACAACAACCTCGATGACGACCGAGAGCCCTTATGAGCCGGCGGCCGATGCGGCACCGGCCGCCCGCGTCCAGTCGGAGGGGTCACCGCTCCGAGGGAGACCCGCCCGCTGGCCGGTCGCGATCGCCCTGATCGCGCTCGTAATCGCGGTCTCGGCGGCGGTCGCGATCCTGATCACGGGTCGGGCGCCCAACGCCAAGGTGCTCGGTTACGTGCCGGACGGAACGATCCTGTATGGCGAGGCGCGTCTGGACCTGCCCGGTGACCAGCGAATGGCCCTGGCTTCGTTTCTCTCGAAGTTCCCGGGGTTCGCGGATCAGGCGGCGATCGAAGGCAAGCTCGACGAGGTCATGGACCGGTTCATCGGCGGCGTGACCAGCGGTGACCAGACCTACTCGACGGACATCAAGCCCTGGTTCGACGGCGAGCTCGCGTTCAGCGTCGGTCCGCTGCCGGATCCCAGCGCGTTCTCCAGCGGCGACCCGACGGCAATGAACGGGGCTCGGTTCCTCGTTCTCGTCTCGGTCAAGGACGACGCCGGCGTCACGGCCTGGTTCAAGGGGGTGGCCACGTCGAGCGGCGCGACGCTGTCGGATGAGGCGTACAACGGGGCCAACCTGATCCTGCTGACTTCGGAAAGCGGCCAGCAGGGCGCCTTTGCCGTGCTCGGCGGAAAGGTCGCCGTCGTCGGCGACGTCGACTCTGTCAAGGCCGCCGTCGACACCAATGGCAGCGGTCCATTTGCAGCGCAAGCTGACCCGAAGGCCGCCCTCGACGCCACTGATGCCGACCACGTCGGCTTCGTCTACGTTGCGATTGCTCCGCTCCTGGACTGGACGAGCCAGTTGACCCAGTCAACTGGCTCCTCGGGCAGTCCAGGGCTGGACCTCACCAGCGGGGCGCTGCGCGGCCTGGTTCCGGACTGGGCCGCGTTCGCGCTTCGAGTCGAGGGCGACGCGCTCGTCCTGGAAAGCGTTGTCGCGAGGCCCACGACGGCGTTGGGACCCACCGACAGTCGCCCGTCCACCGTGACCGACCACGTGCCGGCCTCCGCGTTGCTGGTCGGCGTCAACCACGACTACGGTGCGACCCTTGTGGGTGTCATCAATGCCTACCGTTCGGACCCGGCGCTGAAGTCGGTCGTCGACGGCATCGATCAGGTGGCGGGTGTCCTGGGCGGAGTCGATGGCGCGATCGGCTGGATCGGCGACACCGGGGTCGTCGTGAACCACGCCGATGCGGGAGTCGAGGCCGGGCTCGTCATCGTGCCGACGGACCGCGCAGCGGCCGACCGCACCTTGACCAGTCTCCGCACACTCATCGCGCTCGGCGGTGCCCAGGCCGGGATCACCGTCCGCGACGAGCCGTACGCCGGAGCGACGATCACGACCATCGATCTCGGCGATCTCGGCGCGCTCGCCGCACAAGCGGGAATTCCACTGGACACGCTGGGTGCGGGATCGGCCCTGCCCGCAGGCCACGTCGAGCTGTCGTACGCAGTCGTGGACCAGATCGTCGTCATCGGGTCGGGTCCGGGGTTCGTCAAGCACGTCCTGGACACCACCGCCGCCACCTCGATCGCCTCGACCGATCGCTACAAGGCCCTGAGCGGCCGCGTCGGAGACGGCACAGGGATCGTCTTCATGGACATCGCCGCGACCCGGGGATTGATCGAGTCGGCCCTCGCCGGCGCCGATCCATCCGCGGTCGACAGCTACGAGCAGGACGTCAAGCCGTATCTCGCCCCGTTCGATGCGCTCATCGCGTCGGGCTCCGTGAAGGGCAACATCTCCAGCTCCAGGATCATCATCACCGTCAAGTGAAGCCGGGGGCAATGAGCCCCCGTCCGTAGAGGAGGAACCAGAACAGATGGCAGTTCGCATCCGGCTCACGCGCGTCGGCGCGAAGAAGCAGCCGTCGTATCGAGTCGTCGTCGCCGACGGCCGCAACGCCCGGGACGGTCGCTCGATCGAGACCCTGGGGCACTACAACCCGCGCACCGAGCCAGTCGACTTCCAGGTGGATGCCGACAAGGCAAAGGCCTGGCTGGCCAAGGGCGCTCAGCCCTCGGACACCGTTCTTCGGCTTTTCCGGAAGGCGGGCATCGTGCCCGCCGCCAAGTAGGATCGCGACCATGTCAGCCAAGGATCTGGTCGAATACGTCGCCAAGTCACTGGTAGACGATCCGTCGGCGGTCACCGTCGACGTCGTGGACGAGGACGGAACGACGGTCATCGAGCTCCACGTCGCCGAGGACGACATGGGCAAGGTGATCGGGCGCAACGGCAGCGTCGCCAAGGCATTGCGGACCCTGCTCAAGGTGACCGCAGCTCGCGACGGCGAGCCGGTCCAGCTCGAGATCCTCTGAGCGACGACGGGCGGCTCGTGGTCGCCCTCGTGCGGGGCGTCCACGGGCTTCACGGCGCGGTTCGAGTCGAGGTCCTGACCGACCGTCCGGACGGTCGGTTTGTGCCGGGCGCCGTGCTCCACCGCGAAGGGGATCCTCGTCCGCTGACCATCGCCAGCGCGGAGGCGATCGCCGACGGCCCCGGTTGGCGGCTCCGGTTCCGCGAGATCGCGTCGCGTGATGGGGCAGACACCCTTCGTGGGGTCTATCTCGAGGCGCCTGTCCGGCTCGAGGAGGATCTGGCCCGCGGCCGTTACTACTGGCACGAGGTCATCGGGACCACCGTCCGAGGCCTCGACGGCGCCGAGCTTGGAACGGTCCAGGACATCTACCGCGTGGCCGAGAACGAGGTCTTCGTCGTGAGCGGCGGGCCGTTCGGCAGCTTCGACCTGCCTGCGGTCCGCGCGTTGATCCGGATCTTTGCGCCACGACGGGGCGAGATCGTGGTTGATGCGGAGGCGCTGGATCTCCGGGCGCAGCGGTCGCGCGAGCCGGACCCGGATCGACCCAAGGCGCCCCGGCGTCGCTCCCACGCCAAGGCGACGCCGGCGCCCGAGGGCGACGACGCACCGTCCGGCGCCACATGACCCTCGAGATCGACATCCTCACGCTCTTCCCGGCGATGGTCGAGGGACCGCTCGCCGAGAGCATTCCGGGCCGGATCCAGGAGCAGGGTCTGGCCACGATCCGGGTGCGCGACCTGCGCGAGTGGGGCCTGGGGCGGCACCGCTCGGTCGACGACGCGCCGTACGGTGGGGGAGCGGGGATGATCCTTCGGCCTGAGCCGGTCGCCGCGGCGCTCGAGGCGGTGCGCCGCCCGGATTCGGTCGTCATCCTGCTCGACCCGGCCGGCGAGGTCTTCCGCCAGGCACGCGCCGCAAATCTGGCTACCCACGGACACCTGGTCTTCATCTGCCCGCGATATGAGGGCGTCGATGAGCGCATCCGTTCGCTGGTCGATCTCGAGCTCTCGATCGGCGATTACGTGCTCACCGGTGGCGAGCTGCCGGCGCTCGTGGTCATCGATGCGGTGATCCGCCTCCTGCCCGGCGCCATCGAGGCGGCGTCGACGGCTGAGGAGTCGTTCTCGAGTGGCCTGCTCGAGTACCCCCAATACACCCGCCCGCCGACGTTCCGGGGCATGGACGTGCCGGCCATCCTGACGTCAGGCGATCACGGCGCGGTCGAACGCTGGCGCCACGAGCAAGCGATTGAACGAACCCGGCGACGTCGACCCGACCTGCTGGGGGACGACGGGCCCGATTCGACCTGACGTTCGCCGACCTCGTGCTATACTCCGCCGCCGGCTCCTCCCCCGCGCCCGGCCCGAACGTCCTCCTCGCAGCTCCGGCTGCTCAGTTGAGTCAGGAACCGCCGCGTGAACGTGCTTGACGAGATCGTCCAGGACCAGCTTCGAACGGACCTTCCGGAGCTCGCGACGGGCGACACCGTGAAGGTGTCGGCCAAGGTCATCGAGGGCACCCGCGAGCGAGTCCAGGTCTTCGAGGGTACCGTGATGCGCCTGCGCGGCGGCGGGATCACCCGTTCGATCACGGTCCGCCGGATCGCCTCGGGGGTCGGCGTCGAGCGGACCTTCAAGATCAACAGCCCGCGGATCGAGAAGATTGAAGTCGTCCGTCACGGCGTCGCCCGACGCGCGCAGCTCTACTTCCTGCGCGATCGCGTGGGCAAGGCCGCGACCCTTCGCGAGCGCCGAACCCGAAGCTGATCGGCGCGCACGCCGGCCCAAGCGACCATCCGACTCCGTCGATACGGCGGGGTCGTTCGATTCGACTACCCTAGGGACCGATGGCTCCCGTCGTCCCGACCCTCCGCTACGAGCGCCGACTCTGGCGCGAGGGGCTCGTCCGAGTGGTCGGCGTCGACGAGGTCGGGGTCGCCCCGACCTGCGGCGCGGTCGTGGCGGCGGCCGTGATCATGCGTCCGAACTGCCATCGGATCCATGGTGTCCGGGACTCCAAGACGCTCTCGGCCGCTCAGCGCGAACGACTTGCCCCCCTGATCCGGGCACGTGCGGTCGCGGTCGGGGTGGGGGCCGCATCGGTCCGCGAGATCGACCAGCTCAACATCTACCACGCCACGCATCTGGCGATGACCCGTGCGATCGCCCGGGTCGGCGGTCATGACCACGTCCTGGTGGATGGCAACCGGATCGCCGGTTTCGAGACGGTCGTCGGCCCGTATTCGAACGTGGTCGACGGCGATGCCAAGGTCTACTCGATCGCCTGTGCCTCGGTCGTGGCCAAGGTTGTTCGTGACCGGATGATGGCTCGCCTGGCCGCGCGCTACCCGGGCTACGGGTGGGAGCACAACCAGGGGTACGCGACCATCGATCATCGCCGCGCGATCCGGCGCCTCGGGTTGACGCCATTCCATCGGCGTTCATTCCTGGCCCTCCAACGGACGCTCGCTGGCGACCAGGTCTCGCTCGACCTGTTCGGTGACGAGCCGGACGACGATCCGCTGCGCGAAATTCCCACTGAGGAGCTCGCGCTGGTCGAGGTGGGCGCCGGATAAGCGACAGGCAAGCGGCGCTGGCTACCGTGCCCGAGTGCGGACCGATGCCCAGCGATCCGGGGACGCTGCCGAGGAGCTTGTCGCCGAGCGCCTGACGGCGGCCGGCTGGACGATCCTGGCGCGGAAGGTGCACGTCGGCCGCTACGAGCTGGACCTCGTGGCCGTCGATCCCGGGCCGCCGCCGACCCTGGTTGCGGTCGAGGTTCGCTGGCGCGCCGGCCGCGACTTCGGCCTCCCCGAGGAGACGGTGGACCATCGGAAGCGCTCGCGAATTCGAGCGGCCGCATACGGACTCCTCGAGCGCGGCTCGCTTCCCGACGGTTCGCTCCTGCCACACCTGCCGCTGCGGTTCGATCTGCTGGTCCTGGAGCCGGGTGACCGAATGCGTCACCACCGGCACTCGATATGAGGCGCCTCGATCGCCCTGCCGCCACGAGGCGCATCGCCGGACCCGTGCTACACTCCCGCCCGGTTCGGGTTCGCCCGAGCCGCCAGATCGATCGCCCACGTCAGGACGGCGTGGAGCTCACACGCGGACCGTTCCGACCGGGACGGTGCCGGCACCCGAACACCATACGGGACCGGTCCCCGGCGACGAGGTCCGCGGAGGAACGAACCGAACAGGAGATCGCCCACCGTGCCATCCGTCTCAATGCGGCAGCTGCTTGAAGCTGGAGTCCACTTCGGCCATCAGACTCGCCGCTGGAATCCCAAGATGCGCCCGTTCATCTTTGCCGAGCGTAATGGGATCCACATCATCGACCTGGCCCAGACCGTGCAACGCCTGGACGTCGCCCTCGAATTCGTGCGCGAGACCGTCGCTCGCGGCGACCAGGTCCTCTTCGTCGGGACCAAGAAGCAGGCCCAGGAACCGGTCGCGCAGGAAGCCGCTCGCGCCAACCAGCCGTACGTCAACAAGCGCTGGCTCGGTGGCATGCTTACCAACTTCACCACGATCAAGAAGCGGATCGGGCTGCTCGAACAACTGGAAGCGCGCCAGACCAACGGCGACTTCGACCGGATGACCAAGAAGGAAGCCGCCAAGCTGACCGAGGAGATGATCAAGCTGCAGGGCACGCTCGGCGGGATGCGCAAGATGAAGCGTTTGCCCGGCGCCATCTTCATCGTCGATCCGCACCGCGAACGGATCGGTGTGACCGAAGCCAACAAGCTCGAGATCCCGGTCGTCGGCACCGGCGACACGAACGTCGATCCCGACGAGCTCGATTACATCATTCCGGCAAACGACGACGCGATCCGGGCCATCCGGCTCCTCTGCACCCTCGTGGCCGATGCCGCGATCGAAGGTGCCCAGCAGCGCTCGGCCCGGACTGCCAGCGAGCCCGAGCTGATCGAGGCGATGGCGATGCCGGAAACCGAGGAAGAAGAGCCGGGCGCCACGGACGAGCTGGTGGCAGCCCTGGCGGGCGGCGCGGCGCTCTCCTTCGAGCCTGATGTCGACGACGACGACCTGCTGCCGGGTGACCGTGTGGCGCGTGCCGAGGCGGCCGTCGCCGAGGCTCCGGCGGAGGCCAGCCCCGAAGAGATCGCGGCCGAGCTCGCCCGCGAAGCCGCCGAGAAGGTCGACGAGGCCGCCGCGAGCTGACCCCCTGGCCGGGTTGCCGGCCACCGGCATTCGGATCGAGACAGATAGCGGCTGGTCCAACGCGGACGCCGCAGGACAGGAGTACGAACAGGCATGGCGGAGATCTCGGCAGGCCTCGTCAAGGAGCTACGCGAACGAACCGGGGCCGGGTTCATGGACTGCAAGCGGGCGCTCGAGGAGTCCGATGGCGATCTCGACCGGGCCACGGCTGTCCTCCGCGAGCGAGGGCTTGCCACCGCGGCGAAGAAGGTCGGTCGCGACGTGCGCGAGGGTCTCGTCTCGAGCTACATCCATACCGGCGGCCGGGTTGGGGTCCTGATCGAGGTCAACTGTGAGACGGACTTCGTGGCCCGGACCGACGAATTCCAGCGGCTGGTCCGCGATCTGGCCGTCCAGGTTGCCGGCCTGGCGCCACTCTACGTCGACGCCGACCGCATCCCGGCGGCGGATCTCGCCGCCAAGCAGGCCGAGCTGCTGGCGGACGAGGCGACTCACAAGAAGCCCGAAGTGATCCGCACACAGATCGTCGAGGGCCAGCTCAAGAAGTGGTACTCGCAGGTCTGTCTCTACGACCAGCCGTTCCGCGATGAGGAGCGCACGGTTCGCGAGCTCATCAACGACTGGATCGCCAGGATCGGCGAGAACATCCGGGTCCGCCGGTTCTCTCGCTATGCGCTCGGGGAGGACCTGTGACAGACGCTGGCTCCCGGCCGTCGGTCGGAGCGAAGCCCCTGCGCTATCGCCGGATCCTGCTCAAGCTCTCCGGCGAGGCGCTGCTGGGTGATCGCTCGTACGGGGTGGACCCGGCCTTCTGCGCGTTCATCGCCGGGCAGGTCGCCGAGATCCACGCCCTCGGCGTACAGGTCGGGATCGTCGTCGGCGGTGGCAACATCTTCCGTGGGCTGGCGGCGTCCGCGCGTGGGATGGATCGGGCCACCGGCGACTACATCGGCATGCTCGCGACCGTGATGAACGGGCTCGCTCTCCAGGACGCCCTCGAACGGGCTGGTGTGCCGACCCGGGTGATGACGGCCATCGCGATGAACGAGATTGCCGAGCCGTACATACGGCGCCGAGCAATCCGTCACATGGAGAAGGGACGGGTCACGATCTTTGTTGCCGGGACGGGCAATCCCTACTTCACGACGGACACGGCCGCTGCCCTCCGGGCCGTCGAGATCAACGCCGAAGTCCTGCTCAAGGCCACCAAGGTCGACGGCGTCTATGACCGCGACCCGATGGCGCACCCCGATGCGCAGCGCTACGCTCATCTCGAGTACGCCGATCTCCTGCGCGACCAGCTCCGCGTGCTCGACGCCACCGCGGTGAGCCTGTGCATGGAGAACGATCTGCCGATCGTCGTGTTCGATCTCAATCAACCTGACAACATCACCCGGGTGGCGGCCGGCGAGCCGGTTGGTACCCTCATCTCGGGCGCCTCGAGCGCCGCCGGAGGTGCGCGATCATGACCACCGAAATCATCGCCGATGCGGATCACAAGATGGGCCGCGCCGTCGACGCGATGGAGCGTGACTTCCAGGGCCTGCGCACCGGCCGAGCCTCGACCGCCCTGGTCGAGCGCATCCACGTCGAGTATTACGGCACCTCCACGCCGCTCAACCAGCTGGCCGGGATCAGCGTCCCCGAGCCGCACCAGATCGTGATCCAGCCGTGGGACCGCGGCGTCCTCGGCGCCATCGAAAAGGCAATCACCAAGAGCGACATCGGGCTGATGCCCAACGTCGATGGGACGGTCGTCCGGCTCAACATCCCGCCGCTCACTGAGGAGCGTCGCAAGGACCTCGTCCGAGTCGTCCACAAGCGGATGGAGGAGGCCCGGGTTGAGATCCGCAACCTGCGTCGCGACGCGGCCGACCAGCTCAAACGCGAGGAGCGCGACGGCGCGGTGGGATCCGACGAGGCGCATCGTCAGCTCGAATCGCTCCAGCGGACGACCGACCGACACATCGCCGATGTCGACCGCCTCGGTGGCGCAAAGGAACAGGAGGTCCTCGAGGTCTAGTGGCTCGCGCACCCCTGGCCAGGCCCACTGACGCGCCGCCCGCAGCCCACGGGCCGACGCGCGAACCGGATCTTGCCGCCATCGGCGTGCCGGTCGGGGAGTCACCGCTGCTCTCGGCCGAGGAGCTCCCGCAACACGTCGCGATCATCATGGACGGCAATCGCCGCTGGGCCCGACTGCGCGACCAGTCCGAGCTCGATGGACATGCCGCCGGCGTCGAGGCGATCCGAGAGCTGCTGCGCCACGCGGTCCGGCGCGGCGTGCCGGTCATGACTCTCTATGCGTTCAGTCGCGAGAACTGGGCGCGTTCAGATGAGGAGGTCACCGGCCTATTCGGCCTGCTGGAGGCGGCGATCCGGAGCGAGACCGCCGAGCTGCGAGCTCAGGGCGTCCGGATACGGCTGCTGGGCCGCCTGGATGAGTTGCCCGACGCCACCCGCGTGTCGATCGAGGAGGCCCTGGGAGCGACCGCCGGCGGCGATCGGTTGCAGCTCAACATTGCCTTCAACTACGCCGGCCGGACCGAGCTCGTCGATGCGTTTCGGCGGCTGGCCACGAGCGGGATCCCGGCCGACCAGATCGACGAAGCGGCGATAAGCGCCTCGCTCTATACGGCAGGGCTGCCGGACCCGGACCTGGTGATCAGGACGGGCGGCGAGCAGCGACTCTCGAACTTCCTGATCTGGCAGTCGGCCTACGCGGAGTTCTACTCGTGCGACGCCCTCTGGCCAGACTTCGGACCTGACGCCTTCGACGCGGCCCTGTTGGAGTTCGCTCGCCGCCATCGTCGCTTCGGCCGCTGACCGGGCCGGCGGGAGGCTACATGCGTCAGCGCGCCATCAGCGCCGCCGTGCTCGTTCCCGTTCTGCTCCTGATCCTGGCGATCGGTGGCCCGGTCCTTGGAGGGGCGGTCGCACTGGCCACCGCCCTCGCCGCCGTCGAGGTCTTCCGCCTCCTCCGATCGGCCGGCTACGCGACGTTCGCGGCGCTCGGCACCGCCCTCGCGCTGGTGGTGGTCCTCGACGCCGCATTCCCCCAGGTCCTGGAAGGCAGTGGCTTGCTCCTCGGGGCGGTCGGGATCGTCCTCGTCGCTGTCGCATCGTTCTCGCGACCGGAGCCGCATGACGGCCTGGCGATCTGGATGGCCACCATCTTCGGCGCTCTCTATGTCTCGATGCTGTCGTTCGTCGTCCGCCTCGGCCACGCGGCACCGAGCCTGCCCTCGGACGCGCCGCTGCACTGGCTCGGGCCAGAGCGCAGCTGGATCCTCCTGCTCGTGCTGGCGGTCTGGTCATATGACACCGGTGCCTATCTGGTCGGCCGAAATCTGGGTCGAACCCGCTTCCTGACCCACATCTCGCCATCGAAGACCGTCGAGGGATTGGTGGGCGGGGTGGTTGCCACGATGATCGCCATTGGCCTCATGTTGGCGGCGCTTGGCCAGAACCCGGTGCACGCGATCGTCCTCGGCCCCTTGACCGCACTGGCCGCCCAGGCCGGCGATCTGGCCGAGTCCGAGATCAAGCGGGCGGCCGGCGCGAGCGACTCCGGCACGCTCATCCCGGGTCATGGTGGGATCCTCGACCGGATCGATTCCTTCCTGTTCGCTGCTCCGGTGGTGACGCTGTATGTACTCGCCCTCATCCGCTGAGGCTAGCCGGCGCGGTGACGGGCGCTGTCGTGTCGCGTTGCTCGGCTCGACCGGCTCGATCGGCCGGCAGGCCGTGGAGGTGATCGCGGCGCACCCCGAGGCCTTCAATGTCGTCGCCCTCGCAGCCGGTTCCGATGGCGGGCGGCTCGCCGAGCAGGCGGCACGACTTCGGCCTGCCGCGGTCGCGCTCGGCGACGGCACCCGCCTCGCGACGCTGGATCTCCCTGACGATGTGGAGCTGGTCGGCGGGGCGGACGCGCTGGAAACGCTGGCCACGCGTGAC
>CAYLSK010000034.1:0-14838 GCA_964385975.1 uncultured Anaerolineaceae bacterium
CTCATCGAACAGCCGGTCGTCGAGATCTGCGAGGCCTCTGCCCACGTGGCGATGATGATCGGCCGGGAATATTCCGTGGTGACGACCCTCCAGCGATCCGTGCCCCCGATCGAGGATCGACTCCGCCTCGCGGGCCTGTGGGATCGCTGTGCCTCCGTCCGCGCGAGTG
Organism: uncultured Anaerolineaceae bacterium; assembly: GCA_964385975.1. Lineage (GTDB taxonomy): Bacteria > Chloroflexota > Limnocylindria > Limnocylindrales > CSP1-4 > SPCO01. The sequence continues at coordinate 170 of CAYLSK010000034.1, forward strand.
GCATGAGCACGCTCGAGGTTGACCAGGATCCGGCCGGCGCGATCCAGGCGGTCGTGGCCGAGGCCCGCAAGGCGGTCGAGATCGATCGCGCCGAGGTCATCGCCCTCGGCTGTGCCGGGATGGCGGGGCTGGAGGAAGCGATCACGACCGAGTTGCATGTACCCGTCATCGACGGTGTTGGCGCCGCCGTCCGTCTCGCCGAGGCGCTCGTCGGCCTCGGCCTGAAGACGAGCAAGGTCTCGACGTACGCCGTACCGGAGCCCAAGAGGATCATCGGCTGGCCGCTCTCGGCTGGCCTCGGCCTGCGCGGCGATCCGGCCAGGGCCGGCTCGGGACCCGTGGCTGGCGGGGCCGTCCGTCGAGGCGCGGGGTAGCCGTGGCCACGGAGATCCGCGGGCGCCGACCGGACAAGCCGCCCGGACCGCACTCTCGCGGCGAGCCGCTTACGCTCGAAACGGATCTCGCCTCGCGCTGGCTGGGCGGCGGCGTCGTCGCGGCGAGCGACGAATCCTTTGGCGACAAGGAGAACCTGCTCAAGCCCGAGCCGGCGGCGTTCGAACCGGGCCAGTACGGGAACCGTGGCGAGGTCGTCGACGGTTGGGAGACTCGGCGCCGCCGTGAGCCCGGGCACGACTGGGCGCTGGTCCGCTTGGGAACGCCCGGGATCGTGAGCTCCATCGACGTCGACACGAGCTACTTCACCGGCAACTTCCCCGAGTTCTGCCGGATCGAGGCCTGCGGGTACGAGGGCTACCCAAGCCCGGCCGAGCTCGATGCTCCCGGAACGGACTGGGTGGAGATCGTCCCGCGCTCGCCCCTCCGCGGGGATATGCACAACACCTTCCCGGTTTCCGACCCCCGCCGCTTCACGCATGTTCGGCTGGCAACCTTTCCCGACGGCGGCGTCGCCCGGCTCCGGGTGCTCGGGCGGGTCGTGCTCGATCCGAGGTTGTTCGACGGACTGACGTTCGACCTCGCGAGCCAGGAGCACGGCGGCATGGTCGTGGCCAGCAGCGACGGGTTCTATACCTCGGCTCGGATGCTCAACCGGCCCGATCGAGCCCGAACGATGGGGGAGGGCTGGGAGACCCGGCGCCGGCGCGATTCGGGACATGATTTCGTCGTCTTCCAGCTCGGCCTGCCCGGGCATCTGCGGCAACTCATCGTCGATACCGCCCACTTCAAGTACAACGCCTCGGCGGAGATCGCGGTGTTCGGGTCGCACCTCGAGCCCGCCCCACCGGTGGCATCGCCCAGGTGGCATCCGCTCCTGGCGCGAACGCGTCTCCAACCCGACACGCGCCACGTGCTCGCCCTGCCGCCACAGCCGGAGCCGCTCGCTGCGGTCCGCGTCGACGCCTATCCCGACGGCGGCATCTCCCGCGTCCAAATCATCGGGGCTCTCGACGCGGGAGCCCGTCGCCGCGCGGGGTTGAGCTGGTTCAACAGTCTGCCCGCCGGTCAGGCGATCCAGTGCCTGCGGGCGGCGGGCCTCTTGGATTCTGTCGCCGCCGGGGTCGTTGGCGTGCGGCCGCTCCAGGACGACTGGCTTAACCAGTTGGCGCCTCTCGGTTCATCGACGGCGATCGATGGAATCGATTCAAGCCTTCGCGATATCAAGTCGATATTGGACGGCCCCGACTAGGCCGCAGGCGGGCGGCGGCACGACAGGCTACTCCGCCGGGGCGAGGCTGCGCCCCAGGTCGTCGGCGATGCAGCTGTCGAGCTTGCGGACGACGGCCGCCGAGCCGCGGCTGAAGGCTGCGAGCCCGTGGGCCAGGGATCGGCGGAGGCGGCTGGCGGACGATGGCTGGCCTTCCAGGGCGAGCGAAGCCAGGTGGTATCGGTTTGCATCCTCGGCTCGCTGTCGCGCGAGATCAAGCGCAATGAACGCCCAGAGCTGGTGATTCACGAGGGATCTCCTTCGAGGCATTTGTTGTCCGCGGGACATGCCGCTCAGCGGCGGCGGTCGTCGGGGTAGGGGTCTCGAGAGTCGACGCCCCAGGTGATCGACGCCGCGCCCAGGACGGCCAGACCGGTTACAAAGGCGAAGATGGTGAAGATGGCTTCCATGACTGGTTCTCTTTCCGTCGTATGGGTGGTGTCTCGTGCCGCAAGCGACCACCCCCAGAGATCCACTCGCGAGGGCCGGGTTGGTCGCTGACCGCGTTCGCTCGACCCAAGCTACGTCGTAGGGTGCCGACTTGGTTTCGGCCGAAGACCCTGGCGTGCGGCCGACGGTCGTGATCGTCGGGCGACCGAGTGACCCGACCGGCTCGCGGAGCCGCTGGCTACCCCGGGCCGGCCGGCTCGAGAGCGGACACGAGTTTGCGGAGCAGCCGCTGCAGGGTGTCGATCTCGCGGCCGCTGAAATCGGCCAGCAGCTGCGCCTCGTTCTCGGTGTTGGCCCGGACCGCGGCGTCAACCAGCTCGGCGCCTCGGTCCGTCAGCTCGATGAGAACGCCCCGCCGATCGTCGGGGTCGGGGCGGCGAACGATAAGTCCGCGCCGCTCGAGACGATCGACCCGACTCGTGATCCCGGCCGAGGAGAGCATCAGGCCCCGGCCGAGCCTGGTCGGGGTGAGCCTGTGGGGCGGCCCTGCGATCCGCAGAGCGCTGAGCACCCCGACCTCGCCGCGATTGAGCCCGAACCGCCCGAAGATCTCTTCCTGGCGGCGCGCGAGATAAGTCCCGAAGCGGGCGACGCGGGCAGTCACCTGGTACGCGCTGATGTCGAGGTCCGGGTAGGACGCCGAGACGCCCTGGAGCATCTGGTCGGTGAGATCGCGTTCCATAAACCGGAGTATAGCGAGCCCCCTCTTGTGCTGCGTATATCACTATGGTATCTTACGTGCGAGCTACTTATCTGTGTCGCTGGGCCCGGCGAGTAGCCCGGTCTGCGAGAAGGAGGAACGCTGACGGTGAGCCAATCGGATGCCTCGGACGCGGAGCTCGTGACCCGGTTGGTCCATGGTGACCAGGTAGCCCTGGGCGAGCTCTACGACCGGTACGCGGGCACGGCATACAGGACGGCCCTGCGGCTGCTGGGCGACGCTGGCTCGGCTGATGAGGTGGTCCAGGAAACGATGCTCATCCTCTGGGACCGAGCCGAGCTGTACGACCCGGGCGTCGCGTCGCTCGGAGCGTGGCTGGCCACGATCGCGCGCAACCGAGCCATCGATCGGCTCCGAGCGCAGGGGCGCCGTGTGGTCGCCTTCCCCCTGAGCTCGGTCGTTGCCCATGGCGGTGAGGACGCAGAGTCCGCGGATCGAGTCCTCGAGGGCGGGCTGCTGCTGGCGGCCGCTCGGCGAGAGCCTGAGCCAGATGCCGCAGGCGAAGCCGCGTGGTTGCGCGACACCCTCGCTCGCGCAGTCGCCACGCTGCCGGTGCTCGAGCGGCAGGTGATCGAGCTTGCCTATTCTCGCGACCTCACCCAAGCTGAGATTGCAACCCACCTGGGCTGGCCGCTCGGGACCGTGAAGACCCGCACTCGACGGGCATTGGCGTCGCTGCACGAAGTGCTTTCCGAGGCGCTCGGGCCAGATCAGAGCCCGCGCTTCGTCGAGAAGCCGACGCTGGTGGTGCGTCCTGCGTTCGGTGCCGGGCGGCTGGGGGCTGGCGCCCCTAAGGCAGCGGTACCGACGGGCGTATGCGCGTGAGTGTCGTGCTCCTTGGGCAATCGGCATTGCTCGATCGGAAGCAACCTGATTGGCCCCAAGTCCCTCGGGCAGTCACGGACGCTTGGAGAAGTCGTTCTCCTTGACCAACCGACCGGATCGCGCGAAGGTTCGCCAGAGGCCGATCTGCCGACCGCGATCGAACTGCCCGGTGCGCATCACGGTCCCGTCGGTGCGGTACCACTCCCACGATCCGTGCATCTCGCCGTCGAGGAGCGAGCCCCGCATCTTGACCGTCCCGTTTGCGTAGTAGGTGGTCTGCGGGACCGGCTCGGATCGCTGCGTCATCCTGCCGAGCATAGTACCGGCGCCCCGACGTCGTCGCCGCGCGGGGTTGACGCTGAGATCCCCTTTCCAATCCGGCGCCGTCCGCCCTACGGATCGTCCGGCCGATGGAGCGGCAACCTGAGTGCGACCGGGTCGCCGAGCCATGACGTGGCCGGCGTGGCCCAGTACCTGGCCATCGCTTCGAGGCGCGTGGCATACGTCGCACGAGCGGCCTCGAACGCCGGCCACGCATGGTCACGCGGTTCGAGCGTGTATCCGGCCGCCTCGAGTCGAGCGCAGGCGGCATCGAAGTCCGAGCGATCCAGACCGGTGGCATCACCGGCGCGAAAACCGAGGTTGAAGATGTCCTCGACCAGGTGCGTGCCCACGCGCTTGACCAGCTTGGCTTCGCCTCGCGGTACGCCGTCGATCGTGGTCAGCACGAGACTGGCGGCGTCGAGGACCGTACCAAGCGCGCTGATCCAGGACAGGTTGTCGTGGCTCGATCGAAAGAATCCCAGCAGCGGGTAGGCGACGTGGGAGTCGAGCACCTCGACCGCCCAGCGCTGCCACTCGATGAACAGCTCCGGAATTCGCTCCACGAGGTCGAGCTGGGCATAGGTCTCGAGGAGCGCGACGGCCGACGGCGGAGCGCCTGCCGCAGCCTGGAGGGCCACGACCTGGACCTCGCGGCGCTGGTATGAACCGTACAGCGAGAACAGGAAGGTCACGACCAGCGCGACGGCGCCGAGGCCGCTGACCGCCGCGGTGGTGATGATGATCCGGGCCGGCGCACCCACCGCCACGATGTCTCCGAATCCCAGGGTGAGAACGGACGTGGCGGCAAAGTACAGCGTGCTACCGAGGTCGGACGGGACGGGCCGCAGCTCATCGCGCAGGGCGAACAGGATCAGGCCGTAGCCAACGATCAAGGTGACCAGCCAGGCGCCCAGGAGGGCGACGGTGGCCGCAGGTGCGAAGAGCCCCAGCAGCGTGTCGTAGGACCTCCCTGGCCGGCCGTCCCGGATGGCCCGGAGGCCACGCCACGAGCCGCGAACAAGGTACCGGCCGATGCGGAACCAGCCGGGCGTCGGGCGGGGAACGACCACCGTCTCGAACAGATCCCAGAAGGTGAGCGCTAGCAGGAGGATGCCCAGGGCGAAGGCGACGGCTTCCATGGCTGCGGATCATCCCACGCCGAGGTTCGCCCGGCGTCCGCCGAATCCCAATTCGTCCTCGGAGTTCGGTCGCGGCGACGCTAAGCCGTCCCGGCCTCCTGCGCTCGGCGATGGCGATCCGTCAAGATGGGCCGATGACGATGAAGTTCGGAGCACAACTCTGGTCGCAGCAGACCAGCTGGCCGGAATTCCGTGACGCGGCGCTCGCCGCCGAGGCCAACGGCTGGGACTCGGTCTGGACGTGGGATCATCTCCTGGCGATCTTCGGGCCGTGGGAGCAACCGATCCTCGAGGGCTGGTCGACCCTTTCGGCCGTCGGAGCGGTCACGAATCGAATCCGGCTCGGGCTGATGGTGGGCGCCAACACGTTCCGCAATCCGGGCCTGGCGGCGAAGCTGGCGACGACGCTCGACCACATCAGCGGCGGCCGAGCAGTCCTCGGCATTGGTGGCGCCTGGTTCGACCGCGAGCACGAGGCGTTCGGAATCGCCGACTGGGCGGCAAGCGTCGGCGAGCGGCTCGATCGGCTCGACGAAGCGGTCATGGTCATGCGCCGGCTGCTCGACGGCGAACGGTTCAGCCACGAAGGCCGCTTCTACCGTTTCACCGAAGCCCTGTGCGAGCCACGCCCGGTTCAAGCCCATCTGCCCATCCTCGTTGGCGGATCCGGACCGCGTAAGACGCTCCGGACGACCGCTCTCCGTGCCGACGCGTGGAACACGTCCGGCACGGTTGACGAGGTCCGCGCGAAGCTGGAGATCCTCGACGAGCACTGTGCCGACGTCGGGCGCGACCGGGCGGAGATCGAGCTGACGATCAGCTTCCCAATCGTCATCCGGGACGACCCGGTCGAGGCCCAGGCGGCGTACGGCGCGGCGCTGGAACGGAATGGCACGGACACGATGCGCGCCGTCCCGCTGCTCGGTCCGCCGGCGACGGTCGCGGATGGCCTCCGGCCGTATCGCGATCTCGGGTTTCGAACCGTGATCGTCCGCCTGGCGGCGCCATTCGACCGGCAGACCATCGAGCGGATTGCCGAGGTCGATGCCCTCCTCGCGGACGACTGACCCGGGAATGGTCAGCGGACCGGACGTTCGAGCCTCGAACGACCACCCCGGCGCCTACGACAGGGGCTGTTCGCGACCGGAAACCTGCGTTACGCTGCCTCGGTTCGCTCATGAGGGTGATTTCTGGAAAGGTTTGGAGGAGGCATGATGCGCACCCAGGTAGCGCGCGGGCTCACGCTCGCGGCGGTCATCGCGCTGGTCGCGTCGTGCAGCAGCACGACGGGTGGAACTACCTCGCCGACGACGGCGGGCGCAAGCGCCCCGGCCAGCGCGGCGACCGGCGGCACGATCAAGATCGGTGGCGGCTTCGCCCTCACCGGCGACGAGTCGGCGCTCGACTTGCCTGCCGCGAACGGGGCAAAGCTGGCGGTGAAGGAGATCAACGCCGCGGGCGGGGTGCTCGGGAGTCAGATCGAGCTCATCGTTCACGACAGCCAGTACAAGATGGACGTCACCGCCCAGACGGCCAAGCAGTTCGTCGAGCAGGACAAGGTCCCGCTCATGGTCGGCTACACGGATACGGACTCCGTCCTGGCGTCCGGGCCGACCTTCCAGGCGGCCAAGATCCCGTTCATCACGGTCGGCGCAACGTCACCCAAGATCCCGACCCAGGTCGGCGACATGATGTTCCTGGCCTGCTTCGGCGATAACGTCCAGGCGGCCGTCGGCGCCGAGTACTCGTTCCAGAAGTTCGGCAAGAACGCCTACTTCCTGTGGGACAAGGGCGTCGAATACACGACCCTCCTCGGCCAGTACTTCAAGTCGCGCTTCGTGGAGCTCGGCGGGACGATCGCCCTCGAGGAGTCGTACGACGACAAGGCGACCGACTTCTCGGCGCAGATCACCAAGATCAAGGCGCTGAACCCGAAGCCGGATTTCTACTACGTCGCAGCGATGCCCTACAACATCGGTCCGATCGTCAAACAGTTCCGCGACGCCGGCATTGACGGTCCGATCGTCGGTGGCGACGGCTATGACACCCCGGACCTGGTCACGGTCGCCGGGCCGTCCACGAGCAACGTCTTCTTCACGACCCACGCGCTGATCGACGCAACGAACGGGACCGAGGGGATCAAGAAGTTCATCGCCGCCTACAAGGCCGAGTTCGGCAATGACCCCGAGAACGCCTTCGCGGCCCTCGGCTACGACACGGTCTACCTGATGGTCGACGCCATCAAGCGGGCCGGCGGCACCGACTCCGCCGCCGTCAAGGCGGCCCTCGAGGCGACCAAGGACTTCGCGGGGATCACCGGCAAGATCACGTTCGCTGCGGGAAGCCACGTCCCGCAGAAGGGCGTGACGGTCATCGACATCGAGGGTGGGAAGCTCACCCTTGGTGGCGAGGTCGTCCCCGAGAAGGTCCCCGCTCCGTAACCCATCCCGGAGGAGATCCGACCGCCGGTCCGCGGGCCTTCCGCCCAGGACCGGCGGTTCGCCGTCCACCCGAGAGCATCGAGGCACACCGATGACACCCGATCAGATCGTCGCCCAGGCCGAGGCGCAGGGGGTCCAGCTCGTCCGCTTCCTCTACTGCGACAACGGCGGAGTCATCCGCGGCAAGAGCACCCACGTCGGGCAGCTCGCTCGCCGGATGCACAGCGGTATCGGCCTGGTCATGGGGATGCAATCGTTCACCAGCCTCGACACCCTGGCCCCGGATGCGACCTACGGACCGGTCGGGGAGATCCGGCTCATCCCGGACCCGGAGACGTTCGTGGTCCTGCCGTATGCCCCGCGCAGCGCCCAGATGGTCGTCAACATGGTCGAGCTGGACCACTCGCCGTGGGCGCTCGATCCCCGGTCGTTCCTCCAGCGGATGATCGCCAGGGCGAGCGCCGCGGGGCTGGCGTTCGACGCCGCCTTCGAGAATGAGTTCTACCTGGCGCTCAAGACCGAGGACGGCTACCAACCGGTCGACCGGAGCCTGTGCTTCAGCGGGATCGGGATGGAGTCGACCGAGGAAGTCATCCAGGACATCATCGCGGCGCTCAGCGACCAGGGACTCACGGTCGAGCTCTCGCACCCCGAGCTCGGCTGGGGTCAGCAGGAGCTGTCGATCCGGCACGCCCCGGCCCTCCGGGCGGCGGACAACCAGATCACCTACCGGCAGACGGTCCGTGGCGTCGCGGGCAATCACGGGCTCATCGCGTCTCTCGCCCCGAAGCCGTTTGCCGACCAGGCAGGCAGCGGCGCCCATCTCCACTGGAGCATCTGGGACCAGGACCACAAGTCGAACCGGCTGGCCGACGCCAAGGGCAAGGACGGCCTGAGCCCGCTCGCGCTCAACGCCATCGCCGGAGTGCTGACCCATCTCCCCGGCCTGCTCGGGCTCACGACCCCGAGCGTCAACTCGTTCCGGCGGCTGCAACCGCATTACTGGAGCTCCGCCTACACGGCCTGGGGGATCGAGAATCGCGAGGCCGCGGTCCGGGTCCCGAGCCGATATTGGGACAACGAGGAGGGCTCGACGAATCTCGAGCTCAAGGCGAGCGACGCCACCGCCAACCCGTACATCTCACTCGGCGGCGTCATCGCCGCAGCCCTCGACGGGATCGAGCGTGGTCTCGACCCGGGCGAGCCGGTGGACGAGGATCCCGGCAACCTGACCGAGGCAGAGCGCGCGCGCCGGGGCATCCGTCGCTTCCCCGAGACCGCCGCAGAGGCACTCGACGAGCTCGAGAGGAACGAGGTCCTGATGGCCGCGCTCGGAGAACCGTTGGGCAAGGAGTACCTGAAGGTCCGGCGCGCCGAGGCAGCCGCCTACGCCGGGAACGACACCGCCTACGAGCTCGAGCAGCACTTCTTCAAGTACTGAATCGGGCCGGCCCGATGCCCCTCGATCTCGCGTCGATCCCGATCGTCGACAACCACTGCCACTCGCTGCTGCGCGTCCAGCCGCCCGATGACGAGGCGTTTCGGATCCACCTGACCGAGTCGTACTTCCCCGAGGTCGCCCGGGACGACGTCCCCCATTCGCTGTTCTACCAGTGGACGGTCCGCGAGCTGGCCGGGCTGCTTGGATGCGAGCCGACCCCCGACGCGGTCCACGCCGCCCGTCGCGCGCGCGGGCTCGAGTGGCTGACCCGGGAGATCGTCGAGCGGGGCAACTTCAAGACCTGGCTCATCGACACGGGATACGGCGCCGACACGACCTTCGGCCTCGACGAGCTCCGGGGCCTGGCACCGTGTCGGATCGAGGAGATCCTCCGGCTCGAGCCGTTGATCGAGCGGCTGGTCCTCGGATCGGCCGACTTCGACGGCTTCCTGGACGCCTATCGAGCTGCAATCGGCGACCTTCGAGCCCGCGGCATCGTCGGCCTGAAGTCGGTCATCGCCTACCGGACCGGGCTCGCGCTCGAGGCCGTCGACCGGGCGACCGCCGCCATCGCGTTCGACGAGGTCCACGAGGCCGCCAGGCGAGACGGCCGGCTCCGGATCGAGTCGAAGCCATTGCTCGATCACCTGATCGTCATCGCCGTCGAGGAATCCGCCCGCCAGGGCGTCCCGATCCAGTTCCATACCGGTCTCGGGGACCCGGACCTCGACCTCCCGAAGGTCGATCCGTCCGCGCTCCGGCTGATCTTCTCGGACCGGTTCCGGGCGGCTCCGATCGTGCTCCTGCACACCGGCTACCCGTACGTCCGGTCGCTCGCCTACCTCGCCGCGATGTATCCCAACGTCTACGCCGACATGGGCGAGGCGATCCTGTTCGCGGCCGGTGAGGCGACCGAGATCACTCGCGAGCTGCTCGGGCTGGCCCCGGCCAGCAAGATCCTGTTCAGCACGGACGCCTCGCTGGTCCCCGAGCTGTACTGGGTCGGCGCGCGGCTCGGGCGGCGCGCCCTCGGCCGCGTCCTCGACGAGCACATCGCCGACGGCGCCATCGACGAGCGGACGGCGCTCGACTGGGCCGAGCGGATCCTCTGGCGCAACTCGGAGCGGGTCTACGGACTCTGATCGCCCTCGGGGGCCGGGCCCGGAGGGCGCTCGCGTCGGCGCCGCCACCAGGCTGAGTCGAAGAGTCGGTCGAGCGGCACCTCGCGCTGGCCCAGCAGCCCGGTGGGCCGGACGATGATGACCACGATGAAGATGACGGCGAGGACGATCGAGCTGAGCCCGTATAGCAGGGTCGCATCCTCGACCCGTCGGAGCGCCTCGCTGAGCCCGACGATGAAGATCGCACCGAGGATCGAGCCGCTCACGGAGCCCATCCCTCCGACGACCAGCATCGTGATGACCCGGAACGTCAGATCGAAGTAGAAGACGGTCGGCGAGAATGACGTGATGAAGTGGGCATACAGCGAGCCGGCGGCCGCCGAGAAGAACGCCCCGACCACGAAGGCCAGGAGCCGCGGCTCCATCACCCGGATGGCGACCGACTGGGCTGCCACCCGATCCTCGCGCTGGGCGAACATGTCCCGGCCAAACGGCGAGCGCTTGATCCGCCACACCACGTAGACGGCGACCAGGGCCCAGGCCGCCGTCCACCACAGGTTCGTGTATGGCGTGACGTTCGAGAAGGTCCGCGAGCCACGGGTGAACGCGTCGGCATTGAACAGGACGACCCGGACGATGACCAGGAATCCCAGCGTCGCCACGGCGACGAAGTGCCCCGACAAGCGCATGAGCACCCGCCCGACCAGCCAGGCGACGACGCTGACCAGCGCCGCCGCGATCAACGTCGCGACCAGGAAGCCGGCCGGGAAGGACCCGATCACCTGGTCCAGGTGGACGCCCGCGATCCACGAGGGCAGGTTCGGCAGATACGCCGCCTTCTGCTGGGGCGGCAGCGTGAGGATCGCCGAGATGTAGGCACCGAGTGCCATGAACCCGATCTGACCGAGCGAGAACACGCCGGTGAAACCGCTGGTCAGGTTGAGGCTGACGGTCAGGATGATGAACAGCCCGAGGTTGATGACGAGGCCCTGCCAGAACGCCTGGCCGCTCGCATCCAGCACCGCCAGGGCGATCGACGACAGGACGATGACCAGGAGCGGGCCGGCGACCCGTCGGCGACCCGTCACTCCAGGTCCCCCTCGTCGTGCTTGCCGAGGATTCCTTGCGGCCGTACGAGCAGGACGAGGATGAGGACGATGAACACGACGGCGTCGCGGTAGCTCGCCAGCGAGCTCGGCAGCCACTGCTGGAGGAACGCTCGCACCTCCGGCGGGACCGAGCCAAGCGGCAGCAGGTCGCCGATCCCGGCCAGGGCCGTGACGAAGACCTCGAGGAACCCGAGGACATAGCCGCCGAGCACCGCCCCGGCGATGCTGCCGAAGCCGCCGATGACGGCGGCGATGAAGGCCTTGAGGACCGGGGTGAATCCCATGTACGGGTTGATCTGGCCAGCCTGGATCGAGTACAGGAATCCGGCCACCGCGGCCAGGGCTGCGCCGATCGCGAAGGCCGTCGCGACCACCCGGTTGACCTTGATCCCCATGAGCTGGGCGGCGTTGAGATCCTCCGCCGCGGCACGCATGGACAGTCCCAGGGTCGTCCTCGTCACGAACAGGCTGAGAAGGCCCAGCAGCACGATCCCGGCGACGAAGCTGACCAGGTTGACCTTGGGGAGGGTGATCGCCCCGAGCGTGATCACGCCATTCAGCTGCTCGGGGCTTGGGAAGGCGATCAGGGTCGGCTTGCCAGCCAGCCGCGTCGTCAGCAGCGTCCCGTTCTGGAGGATCTGTCCGACCGCGAACGACGTCAGCAGCATCGCGACGTCGGGTGCGCCGCGGATGGGCCGGTAGGCGATCCGCTCCATGAGGAGTCCCACGGCCACCGTCCCGATGACCATGATCGGCACGGCGGCTTCCAGGGGCAGCCCGGCGCCGAGGCAGAAGACCGCGAGGTATGCCGCGATCATCATCAGATCGCCGTGGGCGAAGTTGATCAGCCGGAGGATCCCGAAGACCATCGCCAACCCAACGGCCATCAGCGCATAGAGGCTGCCCGCGCTCAACGCGTTGACGATCTGCTGGATGGCGTAGTCGGTCATGTCGCTACCCCACCGACGCCGAGGTAGGACTGCTCCACCTTCGGGTTCCTTCGCAGGACGTCGGCGGGTCCATCGAGGGTGATCCGTCCGGTCTCGAGGACGTAGGCGCGGTCGGCGATGTCGAGCGCGTGGTGGACGTTCTGCTCGACGAGCAGGATCGTCCGGCCCTGGCCCTTGAGCTCCGCGATCGTCTCGAAGATCCGTTCGACCATGAGCGGCGCGAGGCCGAGCGACGGTTCGTCGAGCAGGAGCAGACGTGGCCGGCTCATGAGCGCCCGACCGATCGCCAGCATCTGTTGCTCTCCGCCCGACAGCGTCCCGCCGGCCTGGCCCATGCGCTCCTTGAGCAGCGGGAAGAGCGTGAACACCTTGTCGAGCTCGGCGGCCACAGCCTGCTTGTCGCGCTGTGCGACCGCCCCCAGGCGGAGGTTCTCGCTGACCGACAGGCCGCCGAAGATCCGGCGTCCCTCCGGACAATGCGAGATGCCGAGCGCGACGATGCGGTCGGTCGGGGCGCGGGTGATGTCCGCCCCCTCGAACGCGATCGTGCCGTCGGACGGCCGAAGGAGGCCGGAGATCGTCCGGAGGACGGTGGTCTTGCCGGCCCCGTTCGAGCCGATGAGCGCGACCAGCTCACCCTGGGCGACCGTCAGGGAGACACCCTGGAGGGCCCGGATGTTGCCGTACCGGACGTGGAGGTCGTGGAGATCAAGCATGCCGGGCCTGCCCCAGGTAGGCAGCGATGACGTCCGGATTCGCCCGGACCTCGGCCGGGTCGCCCTCGGCAATGAGCCGCCCGTAGTTGAGGACCTGGATCCGGTCGCACAGGTTCATCACCAGCGGGATGTCGTGAGCGACGAGCACGATCGTGATCCCCAGCTCGTCGCGCAGTCGGCGGATCAGCCCGAGCAGCTCCTGGGTCTCGATCGGGTTCATGCCGGCGTTCGGCTCGTCGAGAAGGAGGAGCTTCGGCCGGATGCCCACGGCGCGGGCGATCTCGAGCCGCCGCTGGTCGCCGTACGGGAGGTTGCGCGCCGATCGATCGCGCTGGCCGGCCAGTCCGAACAGCTCGAGCAGCTCCATCGCGCGGGCGTCCAGCTGCCGCTCGCCGCGCCGGAAGGATGGGCTCGTGATCAGGGTGCCGACGAGCGAACGCTGCGACTGGCGCTGGAGCGCGACCTTGACGTTGTCGAGGACGGACAGCTCGCCGAACAGGCGGATGTTCTGGAAGGTGCGGCCGATGCCCAACCGCGAGACTCTGAACGCGGCGGAGCCGGTGATGTCGCGGCCCTCGAAGGCGATCGTGCCGCTCGATGGTCGGAGGAACCCCGACAGGAGGTGGAACAGCGTCGTCTTGCCGGCCCCGTTCGGGCCGATCACGCCGTGGATCGTCAGCGGCGCGAGGCGAAGCTCGTAGTCGACCAGCGCCTGAAGGCCGCGAAACGACTTGGACAACCCGCGGGTCTGGAGCAGCGGCGTCGCATCGGCATCCGGGTCCGGTCGTCTGGCCTCCATCTTGCGGAGGATACGTCGCGGGGAGGACGCGTCGGGCAGTCCGTTCCGGCCACCTGCTGGCGAAGCCCGGGATCAGCGGACGTAGCTGGCTCCATTCACATCGATGGTCGTTCCCGTTGCGTGACGGGCGAGACCAGATGCCAGGAAGACGATCACATTGGCGACATCCTGCGGCTGGGCAACCTGGCCGAGACCAGTGTCCCGAGCCGCCACCTCGATGCCGACCTCATCGGCGAACCGCTGGTTGAACGACGTGTCCACGTACCCGGGAGCGACGGCGAAGGCCGTGATCCCCTGACGGCCGTTCTGGCGCGCGATCGTCCGGGTCATCGCCACGATCCCCGCCTTGGCGGCCGCGTAGTGCCAGTACGCCGGGTCTTCACCGCGGAATGCCGCACGGCTGGCGAGGTTGATGATGATGCCGCCGTCGGGCTGGCCGGAGAAGGTGGCCACCGCGGCGCGGCACAGGATCGCCGGAGCGATGAGGTTGACGCCGAGCGACAGATTCCAGACCCCGATCCACTCGTCGAGGGAGCTGTCGAGCTCGGCGGCCGGGTAGATCCCGGCGTTGTTGACCAGGACGTCGATCCTGTCGTGGATCGCGAGCGCATCCTCCCAGAGGCGCTCGGTCGCGATCGGGTCGGCGAGATCGGCGACGAGGGCACGGGCGTCGGTTCCGAGCTCCTCGGCCAACGACTCGACCGAGCTAGCGCGCACGTCGTGCAGGAGGACGGTTCCTCCGGCTCGCGACAGGGTGCGGGCCGTGGCGGATCCGATGCCACCGCCCGCACCCGTGATCAGAACGACGCGGCCGCTGAGGTCGATCACGTGCTACCTCTCTCGATGGGTTGATGAAAGTCTGAGGCCACAAGGCGCGAATGTCAGCCTTGGGTCGGCCTGGGGTTAGGGCGACCGTCGGATTCGGACAAAGAGGATCGAAGCCGTTGACGCATCCTCGACCAAATCCTCG
>CAYLSK010000034.1:14938-19206 GCA_964385975.1 uncultured Anaerolineaceae bacterium
CGTGGTCTCTGAACATGGCGACCGACTCAGTCGAGACGCTCGATAGACGGGGACGCCGTAGAGTCGCGCCCCATTCGACGGGGGCGGACGGGATAGGGAGGCGTCTCATGGCCATCTTCGGCGTCGACGTCAGCAAGCACCAGGGATCCGACCTCGACTGGCCAAAGATCAAGGGGTCGGGGATTGACTTCATGATTGGCCGGGCCAGCCTTGCGACGACTCCTGACCCGATGTACGCAACCAACCTTGCCAGTGCTCGCGCCGCGGGCATCCCGGTCGTCGGCGCGTATCACTTCCTGTATCCGGCCGACGTTGTGTCGCCGGTTGAGCAGGCCCAACTCTTCGTGCAACAGATCGGTCATGCGGACGGGTTGCTCACCGTCCTCGATGTCGAGAAGGACCGGAGCCCAGGCGGCACAGTCCATGAGCCGGGGATCGGTGAGGTCCGGGCGTTCGCGACCGAGTTCGCTCGCTTGTCCGGAAGCCACCTCCTGATCCTGTACGCGCCGGCCTGGTACTGGACGGGAACCATCGGGAATCCGCCCGCGGCCTCCCTCGGGCCGCTGCATGCCAGCCGCTACGTGCCGGTCGCCAAGGATGCCGCGGGCGCCTCGATACGGATGACCCCGCAGGAGGCGTTTGCCAAGGTCCCAATCGCCTGGTGGAAGGCGAGCCACGGCGGCTGGACGAAGGCCACGATCCTTCAGTTCACGAGCTCGGGCAAGGTTGCCGGCTATGGCGGTCCCATCGACGTTAACGCCTTCCAGGGGTCCCTTGACGATCTCGTCATGCTTACCGGTCTGTCCGCTGCCGAAACGACGCCGCCTGCGGCCCCAGCGGCCGAGGTCTCGACAGGAACCGAGCCGCCGCCGACGACCGCCGAGTTCTACACGTTCGTCGCTGGCGACACACTTTCGGAGATCGCCGCCAAACACGGTTTCGAGGCTCAGGCCGACGTGCCCGCCTTCCGAGCCCTCATCGATGCGTTCCCCGAGAACGCCAAATACGCCACCAACCCAAATCTCATCCGCCGGGGCGACCGCGTGCGGGTCAAGTGAGGGGCGGAGCTGGAACCGCCCGAGGGCCCCGGCGAAGCCATCGATCAGTTGCTTGGTCAGGAGCGCCAGGCCGACCGGTCGAGCCGTAGCACAGTCACGTCCCGTTCGACCGTAAACGATCCCTTCCAGCTCGGCAGCTTGACCCACGTGGATTGTGCGAACCGCCTGACGGACCATTCCCGCTACCTCAACATCGGCGACCGCTGGCTCCTCAGCAGGTTCCGAAGTCGAAGGACTTCACGTCTCCGTTCGGACTGAGATGGAACACGATGTTGATGCTGCCGGCGGTTCCGCCGCGGCCGACAATCTGGAGCGTGGCAGTGGTGGTGATTTGGACCGCCCCGGTACCGGCGTTGAAGGTGAACCCGGACCGGCTCGCCCCGACAATGGAATAGACGTTCCCGGCTGCGTCGGCGGCAACCATGTCATACCTGATCGTCATGGTGTCGCTGACATTCCCCGTGGCGCTGTCGGCCCCGTGAAAGAGGGTTGATATCGTCCCCGACGTGATCGTGTAGGTCGTCGAGCCGCATTCGAAGTCGACCCCCGCCACAGGCACCGAGGAGTGAACCGCGGGATCGGCTGCCATGGCGGGCGAGCCGCTCAGCGCGATGGCGAATGCGGCCGCTAGCGCGGCGAGAAGACGGCGCATGGGTCGAACCCTCGTTCCTTGGTTGGTACGGCATGTACCGAGCTGACGGTTGACGCTCCGGACAGGTCCTCGAATGTAAGGCATCACCTCCTCCACATGACGGCGCGATTGAGAACGCTGGCGGTTTCGCCCCAATTGCGGGATGACCTCGTCCACATGACTGCGTGAACGTCGCCTGTGGCTGTACCGTCAAGACCCACGATCTGACCGCGGTCGTTGATTGCGGAGGCCCAGCTAAATGATCCGCTGATCGTCCCGAGGTCGGTCATGGTGCCAGCCTCCCAGAGGAAGGCGTGATCCCCCGAGGAGCTCGCGCTGATCCCGACGACTTGACTGCGCTCGTTGATGCCGGATGCCTGGCTCCATGGTCCGCCGAGCGTCCCGAGGTCGGTCATCGTGCTGTCCTGCCACAGGAAGGCGTGAGCGAAGCCCGAGGCGGTGGAGCTCGTACCTACGACCTGACCGCGGTTGTTGAGCCCGAAGGCCTCACTCGCGGATCCGCCCAGGGTCCCGAGGTCAGCGATCGAGGATTCAGCGGCCACAGGTGCGGCAACCATTAATGTCGCTACGACGGCGACGAAAGACTCTGCGGATCATGGGATCGCGCTCTCCTGGCTGTGCGCCCGGAAGGACTCCGAGCTCTCACGTCGTCCAGGCGATCTGCCCGACGTAGGCCCTTTTGACGCGGAGAGGGCCGCGTTGTTACGTGCCGTAGCCACGAACGTCCTGCACCATGCGATCGCGTCGCTTCGGTGGACGATCGTGCTTGCTCGATGACTTGGGAGTTGCGCGCCTGGCACATGTCCTTGAGGATCCTCTGCCAGACGCTCACGCTGACCCCACCGAGGTGCGCCTTCTTCAGGAGCAGCATCGGCGTCCGCGACTGGCCGATCGGCCGCCGATGCTCCGCGCCAGCTCGCAGGTCATGATCCCTCGGTGATCGGGCAGCTCGAGCCAGAGCCCTGCCTGTGGCTGATGCCTTCCCCTGGGCCGATTGCGCCCCAGACGTGCAGTCCGGCGACCGGCGACCAATCCCGCCTGAACGCACACGACGACTGGGCTCACACTGAGGCCATGCATGCGCCCGACTTCGTCCACGCGTCCGCGGCTCCGTCCATCCCGCTGCGCCTCCAGGTCGAGCCGTCCTGATCGTCACGTCGCCGATCGCCGTTCGGGTCAGATTGGTCGTTCCTGGCGTCGGCGCGGCGCTGGCGGTTGCCGTGGTCGCCCGTATCATGACCGGCTTTCTCCCGTCGATCGTCGCGGAGGTCACGGTCGCGATCCTGCTCGGAGCTGTCGTGGCGGCGGCAGCCGGGCCCCGGCTGGAGCCGCTCGAGCCAGGACTTCGGTTCGCTGCCCAACGCGTGCTGCGGCTCGGGATCATTCTCCTTGGCGCCCGATTGAGCCTGGCCGAGATCGCGCGAATCGGCCTTCCGGCGACCGGCCTGATCGTCGTTAGCATGGCGATCTCCTTCGCGATCGTGCTCGCGGTCTCGCGTCTTGTTCGGGTCGAGTCGCGTCTGGCGGTGCTCATCGCCGTCGGTTCAGCCGTCTGTGGCAATACGGCGATCGTGGCCACCGCGCCGATCATCGGCGCACGAGCGCGGGAGGTCGCCTACGCAGTCGCGACGATCACTCTGTTCGGGACACTCGCCGTCTTCCTCTACCCGGCTGTTGGGCGGGCCGTCGCCATTCCGCAGCCGGCGTTCGGGCTGTGGGCCGGGGTTGCCGTTCACGACACGAGCCAGGTCATCGCAACGAGTGCCGCCTACGGGCCGAACGCCCTGGACGTAGCGACGGTCGTCAAGCTCATCCGCAACGCGCTGATGGCGCCGCTGCTCTTCCTGATTGCGACCGGTTGGGCGGCGCGAGGGGAAGGGGCGGTTGGCTCAGCCCGTCGCGGGGTTCGCCGAGCCGTACCGCTGTTCGTGCTCGGTTTTCTCCTGTTGGCGGCGCTTCGGACCCTCGGCGTCCTTGGCGCCGACCAGGCGGCAGCGCTCGACCTGGTCGCCCGGGCGCTGATCCTGGTCGCACTGGCGGCGGTTGGAATGTCGATCCGGGTCGGCGAGCTGCGCGAGACGAGCTGGCGACCGATCGCGGTCGGATTCAGCGTCGCCCTGGCGCTCGGCGCCGGGAGCCTCGTGGCGATCACGGCACTCGGGCTGGGGGGCGCCATCGGCCGATGAGCCGGGTCGTGGGTGCCGCGTCCGCCCCGGCCCACGGCGGCACCGGCCGCGGCGGCTCCGGTCCCACGGCGGCACCGGCCGCCATCGGTCGTCCGCTATGGCTGCCACGCTTAGGATCCGCGTATCGCCGGCCATAACGATGCTCGCAGGACCGCGATCAGGCTCGGCCTGACCCAGGCTGAGCGTGGTTCGAGGCTCCAGTCGGCCGGTATGCCCGTCGATGCCCTGGCCATAAGACTGGGAGGCATGTTCCTGGCGTGATGGCGTGCCCGGGGCGGGGCGGGTGACCTGCCCCCTCGCCCCCCGCGGGCCCCACCCCCCACCCCCGTGCCCCCCTCCCCCCCGGGCCCCCCCACCCCCCCCCCCCCCCCC
>CAYLSK010000035.1:0-3550 GCA_964385975.1 uncultured Anaerolineaceae bacterium
CTATCAGCAGGTGGCCGACTCGATCCGGGGCTTCCTTGAGACGAACCGGCTCTAGTTGTGATTCCCGGGTACGTTGCTGACGACCCACCCACGGTCGCCAATCCCCGCATCTAGTGGCCACCAGACTGGTAGCGATCGGATACCGGCTCGGAGCGCCGGATTCGGCCTCAGGTTGAGCGTGGATGCGCCGCCCTGACTCGGCCCACAGGCTCCAACTCGTCTGTACCAGTCGGTGGCTGCGGTTTTGCGACACGGGCCGCGCTGGCCGCCGTCGTCAACAACGTGCCTGGGAAGTAGATCTAGATCGCCCCGCTGCCGTTTGATCGCCGCGCTGCGCCGCTGCTATCATGCCGACCGGCCTGGGCGACCGATCTGCCCGCGCTGACGGGGCCGCATTCGTCTAGAGGCCCAGGACACCGCCCTCTCAAGGCGGAGACCACCGGTTCGAATCCGGTATGCGGTACCAGACTTGCATACATTCTGACCAATGGTGCTAGCCGTCCGACTGCTCGAGCGTCAGGTTCTCCTGACCGCCGTAGTCGACATCCCGTACGAACACGATTGGCGTACGCCCGGACCGAGCGCCGAGCTGATGCAGGGCTCCGAGTGCGACGTGGTCACCTGGAGCCACCCCGAGATGGAGGGCGTGAGCCTCGCCCGCACCCGACCGCTCGATCATCGCCTCGAGCGCCTCGCTCGGACCACGTTCCATTGACACGATCACTGACTCGTACGAGAGTGCGGGCGGAAGCACGGTCGGCGGAGGCACAGGCCGCCGAGACCGCCCGGGCACAGGGGTTGAGGGGGAGCCCGTCGCCACGCTGACCGTGACACATTGGCCGCCGCCGCAGACGGTGATGGCCCCATCCCCTGTGAACTTGATCTCGGGATTCGGCATCACGACCTCCGTCGCCTGCAACGTTCGACGCGCCGACAGCACGATGCGCTGGCGGCCTTGCCTTGTCAACTACAGCTTGACCATCAAACGGTAAACGACCCGGGTCGTCGCGTCATGAGCAATGACTGCGTGGTCGCGACCATGACTCTGGCCGACATCGATAGACTCCCTCGATGCAACCGCCCAACCTCCGCCGCCTCGTCATCCTGGCCGAAGGCCAATTCGGCGCCCATAGCGCGAAGACCGCCTACGGCGTGATCCGCTACGGGCGCGACGATGTCGTGGCCGTCCTCGATTCGACGCGTGCCGGCCAGAACGTCGCAGCCTTGCTGCCGGGCTATGACATCCCGATCGTGGCCTCGCTCGACGAGGCGCTCGCAGGACCGAATCCGCCGGACGCTCTCCTGATCGGGATCGCGCCAACGGGCGGTCGACTGCCCGAGGCGTGGCGGTCGACCATCCTGGCCGCAATCGCCGCCGGCCTCGACGTGCTGTCGGGCCTGCACACCTTCGTCGGCGACGACGGGGAATTTGCGGCTGCGGCAGCTGCCAACGGCACCGCGATCATCGACTACCGCCGGCCGCCCGAGCGGATGGAGACGGCGGTCGGCCGCCGCCACGGCCCAGGCAAGCGGGTGATCCTGACCGTCGGGACCGACTGCGCCATCGGCAAGATGTCCGTCGCCCTGGAGCTATGTCGGGCTGCCGCGGCCTCTGGCGATCGGGCTGCCTTCGTGCCGACCGGCCAGACCGGAATGATGATCGAGGGCTGGGGCGTCGCGGTGGATCGTTTGATCAGCGACTTCGCCCAGGGGACGGTGGAGTGGCTGGTCGAGCAGGGCGAGGGAATCGGCGATTGGGTGATCGTCGAGGGCCAAGGCTCGCTGGATCATCCGGCCTACTCGTCGGTGACGCTCGCGCTCATCCACGGCGCGACGCCCCAGGCCATGGTCATGGTCCACAAACCCGGGCTGGTGGAACATGACTTCGACCACCTTCCCGACGCGTCGTTTCCGATTGCCTCGCTCTCCGGCTACATCGACCTTCACGAGCGGATCGCCGGTCTGGTGGCGCCATCACGGGTCGTCGCGGTGGCGCTCAACACCTCGCTCTACCCTGACGACGACGAGGCTCGCCGAGTCATCGAGTCGATTGCCGCCGAGACAGGCCTGCCGGCGGGCGATCCGGTCCGCTTTGGGGCCGATCGGCTCTGGGAGGCGATCCACGATCGGGTCGATGCGCTGCCGTGGGTTCGGGGGTCGTGAGTCTCCAGCTGACCCAGGAGGTTCTCCACCTCGGGTTGCGGGACCCGTTCCGCATCGCCCGGTCGGATCACGGCGCAGGTCATGAAGTCACGACCGTCATCGTGGAGGTCCGAGACGATCATTTCCCTGACCTTGTCGGAGTGGGGGAGGGCTACCCGGACCGCTTCTATGGCGAGACGCCTGAGACGATGGCCGTCGTCATGCCGCTGCTTGTCGATGTGGTCGGCCAGGTGGAGCCGACGAAGGCCGGACTTGCCGAGGCCGGCGCTGCCATGGATCGAGCCATCCGCGGTCACGGCGCCGCGAAGTGTGCTCTCGACATCGCGCTGCATGACCTGGCCGGGAAAGCCCTGGGCGTCCCGGTTCACGAGCTGCTCGGGCTCTCCGCCGAGCTGCCACCGACCGACTTCACCGTCGGGATCGACGAGCCCGAGGTCGTCGCTGAGCGTGCCCGTCGCGCGGGAGCCTTTCCGGCGCTCAAGATCAAGCTTGGCGGGCCGGGTGACCTCGCCACCCTCGAGGCGGTTCGCGCCGTCTTCGACGGCCCGATCCGCGTCGATGCCAATACGGGCTGGACGCTCGAGGGCGCGCTGGCCATCCTGCCCGAGCTCGAGCGCCTCGGCGTCGAGCTCATCGAGCAACCGTTCCCAGCGCGTCGGCTCGACCTGCTCCGCCAGCTCCAGGATCGGTCCGCTCTGCCGATCGTCGCCGACGAGAGCTGCGTCTTCCTCGAGGACCTCGACGGGCTCGTGGGCGTCGTGGCCGGGGTCAATATCAAGCTCGCGAAGTGCGGTGGGATCGGCCCGGCCCGGGTAATGCTGGAGCGGGCGCGGGAGCTCGGATTCCGCACGTTCCTCGGCTGCATGGAAGAGACGTCGGTCGGGATCGCCGGGTCGGCGGTGGTCGCATCCCTCGCCGATTGGGTGGACCTGGATGGTTGCCTGCTCCTAGCCCACGACCCGTTCCGCGGTCTTGAGCTGGACGACGACCACCGCTGGAGGCTGTCCTCCGAACCAGGCCTCGGGCTGTCTCGACGGGCCGGCTGAACCGGTTCACGCTCGTACAGCACGGGCGTTCGGTGAACGCGCGTTCGTGTGGATAACTTGGTGGACGAAGTCGTGGACAAGCCCCCTTCCGGGCTGGCGCCGGCGGTCCTACGATGGCTGCTTACCGGCCGACCGAACCCCGGGGGAGGGAGTCGCCGGAGTCAAGAAGACCGCATCCGGTCGTCGGACTCGTTCCGTCCGATGATGCCGGCCGGGCTTCGTATTGCCGCCGGCCGCCGATCGGTCCCCAGCCCGATCGCGTCTGAATTGAAGGGAGGGCACGCCATCGATGGACCCACGCAGCGCCGCCACGGGCGCCCCAGATCCTGACGCCATCGACT
>CAYLSK010000035.1:3560-19158 GCA_964385975.1 uncultured Anaerolineaceae bacterium
TGTGGGTTGGCCGGAGCTGTATGACGAGATGTGCGCGGTCGCCGGGCGAGGCCTCTTCCGTGGCTACAGCGCGGATGATCTGATGAGCAGGGGGGTGGGCTTCAGCCTGTTCGACATGCCGGCCCTGGCCACCCTGGCCATGCGGGTCGTGGCTGAAGAGCAGGCGCTACGCCGGCCGGTCAGCGTGGTCATCGCCGACGTCCAGCCCGCGACGCCGACCATCAGCCTGGCGCCGTCGGGCGCCTGACCTCACCGACCTCGTTCCTGTCGGTATCGACAGGCGTTTCGACCCCCGCCGGCACCGGCGGGGGTCGTTCGATTCGTGGCCGGCGCCGCGGACCTGGCTCAGGCGCGGATGCACCGTCTGGCCATCTCGCTCTCGATCTGCCGTTCGGCCTCGACGTAGCGATCGATCTGCTCGCGCAGCTCGTTGGCCTCGGGTGCGTAGAGGTGGACCTGCTGCTGGAGGATGTACGACAGGCGCCGGCTGGTCATCCGGACGTGATCGAGGTTCTTCATCAGGACCAGCGGATCCATCGTGGCCAGATCCGACGGGTGGTACATCTGCTGCATGACGGCATTCTAGAGTGACCGCAGCGCCCTCGGCGGCCAGCTCCAGTCCACGTCCAGGTTGGCCCCCGCGAGGGCCCGCCGCCGGCCCGCTTCGCCGGCGCCGAGGATGAGGATCCGGTCGATCTTGGTTGCCGCGCCGGCCTCGTCACCCCACAGCTTGGTCATCTTGCGGCTGGCCGCCACGTCATCGAGCACGACGCCGGCCAGGCGATAACCCTCGGGCTCGGCGGCGGCCTCCCAGGCGCGCTCGGCCAGGCCCACGCCACCCCGGATCTGACGACCGCGATCGGTCAGCACGTCGCCGATCACCAGGACCACGACGGCATCGTCGGTCAGGGCAGGACGAAGGCCCGCCAGGACGTCTCGCAGGAACGCCAGATACGGCTCACGGTGATGGGCGTCGTCGAGGGCCGCATCGATCGCTCGCGAGTCGAAGCCAAGGAACCAGGTCCGAAGCCAGTTGTAGTAGCCGTACTTGACCACCCGCAGGTAGGGCGGCGAGGTGACCACGAGACGGGCGCGATCCGGCCGGCCGACTGCGCGCAGGGCGGCCCGGGCCCGAGGCGCGACGTCGCGGGCGTCGCCGAGCAACGCGATCCCGGTGGTACGTGGCGGCGGCTGGCGGAAGAGTCGATCGAGCTTCTTCGAAAGGCCGTCGAAGACGTCGCGCTCGGGCGACGCGAAGGCGGTTCGCGCTGCGAAATCCCGGACGTAGCGCGGTGCCATCGAGAACGTGTTGGGCATCAGCTCGGACAGGTAGCTCGCGCTCTTGCCGTGGAGGATGCCGGTGATCGCGGCGGCCAGGAAGCGGTCGGTGACGCCTTCGAGGTGGAGCGATGCCCGCACGAACAGGAGCTGCCCGAGGGTTCGTGGATGGAAGGCGAGGGCGACCTCGACTGGGACGGCCTCGACGCCGGCCCTCGGCCCGGCGGAGGAGCCGGCGGCTGGCACCAAGGCATCGGCGGCTGTTGGATTCGCCGTGACCCGCGTCCCCAGCGCCTGCCAGGCGGCGGAATCCACGTTCCAGGCCAGGCGAAGCTGGGCCAGCCGGGTCGCGGCCTGGGCTCGGGTGGCAGGCTCCACCTTGGCCGCGGTCAGGAGCTGGGCGAACGGGTTCAGGTCGTTGCCGACCCCGATCCGGCCTTCGGCGCAGGCCTGGAGAGGGGTCGTGCCACGACCGGAGAACGGGTCCAGGACCACGTCGCCGGGTCGTGAATATCGCGCGATGAAGGCGTGGGTCAGGGCTGCCGGGAAGCTCGCGAGGTACGAGCACATTGGGTGGAACGGATGGCCCCACAACCGCTGCTGGTCCTTCCACTCGGGTGCCAGGGCGATCTGTGGGAGATCGAGCGGAAGCTCGAGGGCGAGCTGGCCTGCCGCCGTGACTCGCGCAGGACG
Source organism: uncultured Anaerolineaceae bacterium (assembly GCA_964385975.1). Classification (GTDB taxonomy): domain Bacteria; phylum Chloroflexota; class Limnocylindria; order Limnocylindrales; family CSP1-4; genus SPCO01. The sequence continues at coordinate 5,532 of CAYLSK010000035.1, forward strand.
TGCCGACATGGGCGGTCCAGGTCCTCCCTGACCCGGCGCCGATCCCGGTCGGCGCGATGGGTGGCGGAGTGTAGCACGGTCGATTCGGTGGTGAAGTAGGGCTCGCCCATTGGCATGACGAGGTTCCCGTCCCTATGGTCGGCGTCGGGTCACCGATCGAGGAACGCAAGCGCATCGCAAAGTCGCGGACGGTTCCCGAGTATGTGTCGGGGTACGAGTGTCCGCAATGTGGCTCACGCGCTGGCCTCAATCTACAGACGACGATCGATGTGGACCTTGAGGGCGACGGCACCTTGAACGTCAACTATCGCTAGACACAGACCGACCCCTCGTCGGCCTGTCGAAGCTGTCTCAGGCAGCTCGAACGTCCCCCTTAGTTGACGGTCAGCGTTCCGGTCATGAAAGGGTGGACCGAGCAGATGAAGACGTATTCGCCAGCCTCGAGCTTTGGGTACTCGTAATCCGAGGTCTGCCCGCCGTCGGTGGTCTCCTGGTCCGCAACGACCGTCTTCCCGTCCTTCTTCCGGATGTCCACGTCGTGGGTCACGCCCGGATCGTCGAAGTTCTTGAGGACGATCGTGAACGGCTCCCCGGCCTTCACCTCGAGCGACAACGGTCGGAAGCTGAAGTTCTTGGCGGTCACCAGGAACGTCCCGTCGGGCAGGGGTGTTGCGGTCGGGCTCGCCGCGGGGCTGGAGCCGGCGCTTTCGCCAGAGCTCGCCGCAGGTGGGGTGCTGGTTGCGCCGGCGCTTTCGCCCGAGCTCGCCGCGGGCGTTCTCGCCGCAGGTGGGGTGCCGGGCGCACCGCTGCATGCCGACACCACGAGGACTAGTCCGGTGAGCAGGCCGAGGGGCCAGTACAGCCTTCGATCGAGGACGCTCATGATCGTTCTCCTCGAGATGGACGAGACCCGCCGCTGCCGTTGACCGAGTATGAGGGCGGCGGAGCGGAATAGGTAGGACGTTGTGGCCCCCGTCGGCCCCGTCGAGGGCGGACATCCTGAGACGTGATCGCGACGACGGGCTAGCTGTCGTAGCCCCTCCTCGCGCGCTTGACTCCCGCTCAGGACCGGACGCGGCGCCTCAGTGGGCAGCGCGTAGCAGGGCGGGCTTGCCGGCCTGCACGAACCCATGGTCGTGAGTCAGAGCGTCTGTGATGCCGAGGCGGTCCATGACAATCAACGACATGCAGTCGGTGACCGACCAGTCTTTGTCGTCGCGATCGGAATACAGACCGATCGCCTCGTTGAGCAGCTCGCGGGTCTGGGGCTCAACCCGTCCGATAGCAGGAGCCTGACGAGATCCAGCGCTACCCCACGGCCGTGCTGACCGAATCGGGCGAAGAAGGTGAGCAGCTCGACGAGCACGGCATCCGTTGTGACGAGGGGCATCGTCTCGGCCGTTGGTGTCGGCTTGGATGGTCGGTCCCGTCCTCACTTATCAGGTTACAGCGCGCCCGACAGGTAGGATCGCCAAGCTTGGACCATCCTTAGCACCAGCGGTGGGCGATCAGGGCATCCAGTGCCGCCAGGTAGATCCGGGCCGTCTTGTCGGCCCTGGTGGCGTCGAGATGGAGCGCGAACGACTCGCGTAGAGTGTTGAGCGCGTCAGGAACGTACGCGGAGGTCGTTTCGGTGGTCATGGCGTCCTCGCTGTTAGTCGCTCAGTAGACCGGCGTGCTAACCGCAGCTGCCAGCTGATCGGCGTCAATCCGCCTCAATCGTGCGTGAACTGAGCCGCTAACGTCGTCCCCGTAGCTCAGTGGACAGAGCAGCCGCCTTCTAAGCGGAAGGTCGCAGGTTCGAATCCTGCCGGGGGCGCCACGCTCGGCGGTAGGCCGCAAGTCTGGAGCAACATGGCCGCACTCCACGCATCGGCAGAAGACGGAACGCCCCTGGTCGCCGGATCTGCCGAGACGTTCGGCCAGCTGGTGGACCCACACCGGCGCGAGCTGCTCGTCCACTGCTACCGAATGCTGGGTTCTCTCGACGACGCGGAGGACGCCGTCCAGGATGCCCTGGCCCACGCGTGGCGCGGTCGGAACACGTTCCAGCGCAACATTTCGCTCAGGGCCTGGCTCTACCGCATCGCGACGAACGCGTGCCTCGATGCGATCGAGCGTCGCAAGCGTGGCCGAGGCCGCGAGGAGAACCTCGGCGTCGGGCCGTTCCCGGACCACATGCTTGGCGAGGCTGCCGCTGGGCCCGAGGCGCGATACGACGCGCGCGAGTCGATTTCGCTGGCCTTCCTGACGGCCCTCCAGGTCCTGCCGCCTCGCCAGCGGGCGGTCCTCATCCTTCGCGACGTGCTGAGCTGGCATTCGGCCGAGGTCGCCGAGCTGTTGGAGATGAGCGTGCCCTCGGTCAACAGCGCGCTGCAACGCGCGCGAACGTCCATCTCCCAACGCTACGCCCCAGCGGTTGGAGCGGCGACCACGCGGGCCTCCGCTGATCCGGGCCACCTGCGTTCGTTGGTCGAGCGTTACGTGCGAGCCTGGGAATCAGCGGACATTGCCGGCCTGGTCGCCTTGCTCCGCGACGATGCGGTACTCAGCATGCCGCCAGGGGCACAGGTTGCGGGCGCCCGTTCGATCGGCGCCTTCCTGGCGAGCAGCGTGCTGGGCGGCGGAGGCCATCGCCACCTGGTGCCGATGAGCGCGAACGGGGGTCCCGCGTTCGTGGCCTACGCAAGCTCGGGCGCGGGCGACCCGCTCCGCGCATTGACGGTGCTGCTGCTCGAGGTCGGAGAGCAGGGGATCGGACGCATTTACGCCTTCTTCGATCCCCGGCTGTTCGCCCGCTTTGGCGTGCCCGATGAGCTAGCTGGCTGACGAGGGCAGCATCTGCCGGGAGCCGCGAAGGGCTGACCAGGTCCAGAGGGCGAAGAGCACGTCTGGGGGCGTGAACAGGATCAGGTTCCATGGCGCGAACCCAGCGGCGATGAAGCTGGCGAAGACGAACGGGACCGCAATTCTCGTCGCGACGCTGGCCCGGAACAGCTCGCGATATTCGTTCCGAGACGCGATGTAATAGAACAACGAGAAGAAGATCACGGTCATCCCGAGGACTCGGATCCAGACCTCGCGAGCTTCAGCGAGCCCAAAGATTGGGAGCGGAATGTTCGGCACCAGCAGGAGGGCCGCTCCAAGGCCGAATAGATAGACCGAATAGACGAGGATGCTGCGGGCGGCTGGGCTCATGGGGTTGCTCCGGCGCTGCGATTGTTCGACACCCATACAACACCCGCCGGCCTCGAAACTCATCGATGCTGTCCCAGGGCGAGTGCGCCGGTAGCATTCGCGGGTGTTGCGCATCTTCTCGAACCCACGCGCCGCTGGCGCGATCGGCTGTCTCACGTTCTTGTTCATTGGCTGGTCGGGGCTCCTCGTCCCATCCCTGATTCGCTCGATCGAGCGTGATTTCACCCAGTCGGACGCGGGCCTCGGCGTGTTCTACTTCTTGTATGCGGTGACCTACGCGTCCGGCTCGCTGGGCGGCGGCGTCGTCACCGAGCGCCTCGGGCGACGTCGCGTCCTGGCCTTCGCCACCGTCTCGCACGGGATCGGCATCGCGGCGCTCGGAATCGTCCCGGCCTGGGGCGTGGTCCTGGCGGCCGCCATCCCGGCGGGACTCGGCGCCGGAGCGCTCGACGGCGGAATCAACGGGCTCATCCTGGATCTCTACCCTGGTGCTCGAGGTCGGGCGCTCAACACGTTGCATCTCTTCTTCAGTCTCGGCGCGCTCGCTTCGCCGCTCATCGTGGGCCAGCTGGTGGGCGCCGGAGTTGCCTGGCAAGCCCTGGTGGTCGCCACGGCCGCGATGACGCTCCCGATCGCCGGTCTCTTCGCGGTCGCGAAGCTGCCTCATGGACGCCACGCGGCCGTTCCTGGCGACGGTCCCCGGGCATCGGCTCCGATGGCGCTGCGCTGGCCGCTCCTGACGCTCGAGTTCGCCATCGCCTGTTATGTCGCGTCGGAGGTGGGTGTCTCCGACTGGCTGGTGCGGTTCCTCGACAGCGTGCCGCTGGGCCTGGCGACGACGGGCCTCTCGCTGTTCTGGGCTGGTCTGGCGCTCGGGCGCCTGGTCGCGGCTCGCTTTGCCGACCGATTCGACCACCTGCGCTTCACGACCATCGCCATCGCCGGCGCGTCGATTGCGATCATTGCCGCTGTGGTCGTGCCTTCGGTGGGCGTCTCGATCCTCCTGTTCGCCCTTGTGGGATTCGCCTTCGGCCCGGTCTTCCCGACGATCATCGCCATCGGTGGCGAGCGATACCCTGAGCGCTCGGCCGCGGTCGCCGGCTTGCTGACCGGAGCGGCGGTCTTCGGCGCGGTGATCTACCCGCCGGTGATGGGGTTCCTGTCGGTCAGCATCGGGCTTGCGGCGGCGATGTTGGGGACCGGCCTGCTCGGGCTTGCCTGCGCTGGCTCGTTGCTGATCGCGCGCCGACTGTAGCAACTCGTCATCAGACGTCGAGCCCGACGAACCGATGAGTTTTGCCACCGAGTCGAGTCTTAGCTGTGACCACGTGGGATCCTCAAGGTCGCGTCGACCCGATACTCTATGTCAAGTCCAGCCCAGCTCAGATCGGATCCCCTCGTTCCCAGGGAGGCATTTGCATGACCGAATCCGCCGGCGCGGAAGACCGCGCCGTCAATCTCAGCCCGCGCGCGAAGCTCGAGATCCTCGGCGCGATCCTGCTCGCCCTGTTCCTGTTCGCCCTCGACCAGACGGTGGTCGGCACCGCCTTACCCCGGATCGTGACCGACCTCAAGGGCAACGACCTCTACGTCTGGGCCGTGACGATCTACCTCCTGACGAGCACCATCAGCGGCCCGATCTACGGCAAGCTCTCCGACCTCTTCGGACGCCGGCCGATCATCATCTGGGCGGTCGTCATCTTCCTGGCGAGCTCCGTACTTGCCGGCCTGAGCCAGGAGATGTGGCAGTTCATCCTGTTCCGCGGGATCCAGGGGCTTGGCGGGGGCGCCGTTTTCCCGGTAGCCCTCGCCGTCGTGGCCGATCTCTATACGCCGGCTGAGCGCGGCAAGTACCTGGGGTTCTTCGGCGCCGTGTTCGGGCTTTCCTCACTTGTCGGACCGTTCATCGGTGGCGGAATCACCGACCTGATCAGCTGGCATTGGATCTTTTTCGTCAACGTGCCGATCGGGCTCATCTCGCTGGTGATCCTGTGGCGCCTGCTGCCGGCGATCAAGCGTCCCGATGCGGCGCGGCACATCGACTACGTCGGTGCCGCTGTCTTCGCGCTTGCCATCGCGCCGTTCCTGGTGGGTCTCACCAACAAATCGCCGACCCACGACTGGGGCGACCCGACCGTCGGCGGCCTGATCCTTGTCGGCCTGGTCTTCGGCGCGGTCTTTCTCTGGATCGAGTCGCGCGTGCCCGAACCGATCGTGCCGCTCAGCCTCTTCCGGGTGCGCGCCTTCACGGTTTCGGTGGCCGCGATGTTCCTCGCGGCGTTCGGTTTCTTCGGGGCCGTGATCTTCCTGCCGCGCTGGTTCCAGACGGTGGCCGGCGCCAGCGCCACCGAGTCCGGCCTCAACATCCTGCCGTTGCTGGCCGGCCTGATCTTCAGCGCGATCGCTTCCGGCCAGATCGTGGCTCGGACCCATCGCTACAAGGTGCTCATGCTTGGGTCCCTGGCTCTGCTGGCGGTGGGTCTGCTCCTGCTGACCAACCTCCGTTCCGATACCGACCGGCCCGTGATGTGGCTCTGGATGGCCCTGACCGGGCTCGGGATCGGGCCGTCGTTTGCCGTCTTCACCCTCGTCGTGCAGAACACCGTGGCGCCGGATCGGATCGGGGTTGCGACCAGCAGCCTCACGTTCTTCCAGCAGATCGGCGGGACTGTCGGGCTGACCTTGGCGGGCACGGTCTTCACGAGCCGGCTCGCAGACGAGATTCCAACTCGCCTGCAGGAAGCGGGTGTGCCAGCCCAATTCGCTGCCCAATTCGCGGGTGGAGGAGGTGGAGGCGTCGACCTGTCCGGGACAGGAGATCTCGGCCAGCGCATCCTGGCCAGCGTGCCCCCTGATCAGCAAGGCTTCGTGCAGCCGTTGATCCCGGGCATCGTGCAGGCCATTCATGACTCGATTTCGATTGCGATTGCATCCAGCTTCTGGGTCGGAATCGGCGCCGCGATCGTGGCGGTGGTCCTGGTGGTGTTCCTTCCGGAGACCCCGATGCGCGCGACCTTCGAGATGGAAGGGTCCGAGGCCGCCTGACAGGACAGAGAAAGGGCCGGCTGGGGACCGGCCCTTCGCGAGAGATCCGTTGGTAGGAGCTCAGCTCGCTGGAGCCGGGCCAAGCTGCGCACCTCCGGTCGCGACCTTGGAGTGCCACGGGACACCGAGCATCGGCAGGAGCCAGCGATCGACGCCGTAGTAGCCGGCCACCTTCCAGGCGAGCATCAGCCCAACCGCGAAGGCGAACAGGACCGGATTCACCGACGCGGAGCCGGCGAGCAGGAAGGACATGTTCATCATCGCTCCGAAGAAGGCGGCCACGCCAACCAGCGCACCGGCCAGCAGGCCGATTCCAACTGCGAGCTCACCCAGGGTAATCAGCCAGGCGAACCAGCCCTGCGCATGGTTGTCGATGAGGTACTGCAGGAAGGTCCGGTACCACTCGAAGGTGATCGAAGGGCGAGCGGGTGCCTCGGGGATCTTCACGGCATTCTGCCAGTAGCCGAGAAGGCTCGCGCCACCGTCGACCCAGCCGGTACCGGACAGCTTGTGCCAACCGGCCTCGAGCCACTCGAAGCCGACGAAGATCCGGATGGGCAGCCAGATCAGACCGGCCCGGGTGTTGCTGAACAGGTAACGGGCGAAGGCCGGGCCCTCAACCTCCACCGTCTGGGCGTCTGGTGACTTGCGATCCTCGAACATGAGGACGAGGACCACGATCGCCAGGACCCAGAACGCGACGGTCGCAACGGCTCGCTCGGTCGAGCCGTCGGCCGGGAAGAACCATGGGTTCTCCATATAGAAGAGGACGATCGCGGCGACGATCGCCAGGGGGACCGCCAGGTTCCGATATCGCGCCAACATGCGCTGCTCCCTTCCCTGGCCGGTCCTGCTTTTCCGATCAACTCGGGATCTTCGGCGGCCGGCGTCTCACGATGGGCTCATGGTGGCGAATTGCGACGGTCGCGGGGAGGGCCGAACGGCCTGCCTTGGGAATGCCAAGGCGCCTATCCCGAACGGTGACCCCTTGATAGCGTTACGCAATGGCCACGATCCTTGCGCTCATCCCCGGGTACCAGGAAGGACCTCGGATCGCCCGAGTCGTCGAGGGCGCCCAACGGCACCTTCCCGTCGTTGTCGTCGACGACGGCTCGACCGACGACACCTCGGTCGAGGCGGAAGCGGCGGGCGCGACGGTCCTGCGCCAGGTGCCGAATCAGGGCAAGGGCGCCGCGCTTCGGGCGGGTTTCCGATACGCCTTGGAGCATGGCGTGGAGGCTGTCGTCACCTTGGATGCTGACGGGCAGCACGATCCGGCCGAGATCCCGGCCTTCCTCGCCGCCTACGATGCCGCGCGCGCCGACCGCCCAGAGCTGGTCGTCGGCCGGCGCAACTTCGCCTCGATGCCGCCGGTCCGGCGCCTCTCGAATACGCTCGGCGGACTCGTCCTGTCGGCCGCGGTGGGTCAGCCGGTGCCGGACAACCAGTCCGGCTACCGGATGATCGGGCGACAGCTGATGACCGCGCTGCTCGACAGTCGCGAGGCGGGCTTCGAATTCGAGATCGAGATGATCGCCCGCTGTATCGCACTGGACCTGCCGATCGCGTGGGTCCCGATCCGGACGATCTACGCGGGCGAGCCCAGCCATATCCGGCCCTGGGCGCACTTCACGAGCTTCCTGCGCGTCACCCGCGATGCCCGCGGGATCGTGCGCGGACGCTAGCGCCGGCGAAGCTCTAGACGCGCGGACCCAACGTGACCGAGGTGGCGCCACGGGCGGAGCGTTCAAGGCTGAAGCCGATTCCAGCATCCTGGGCACGAGCGAGTCCCGTCCCGGCGACCGCCTCGGCCTTCATCAGGCTCACCAACCGGACACGAGTTGCCAACCCACGGGCAACCAGGGCGATTGCGGCATCGACCTCAGCCAAGTCTCGCTCGATCGGATCGATCGACGCGCGGGGAAAGGGCAGGAGCGTGGTCTGATCCATGCTTCCAGCCTATGGAGGGCCCCAAGAGGGGATGGCCCGTTCGTCAGTGCCTCGCGCTCAACAAGGGCTCAAGTCGCGGGTGGTTCGACCTCGGCGATCCGGTATCCAACGCCTGGCTCGGCGACGATCAACGAGCTGGCGCCGCCCGTCGGATCGGCGGCGTCGAGCTTCCGTCGGAGTCGGCTCACGTAGACGTGCAGGTAGTGGGCCTCGGAGTCGTAGGCCGATCCCCAGACGGCGCGCAACAGCCGACCGCGAGTCAGCAACCGGCCGGGCTGGCTGAGCATCGTCTTGAGCAGCTCGTATTCACGAGGCGTCAGCTCGACCAAGTGGCCGGCGACCGTGACGTCGCGCCGCGCAATGTCGATGACGACCGGTCCCACCGTTACCAGACCGCCGATGTCGGCGGCCGGACCGCCGGCTCGCCGCAGGAGCGCGCCAACCCGCGCCCGTAGCTCGGGCAGACCAAACGGCTTGGTCACGTAGTCATCTGCCCCGGCTTCCAGGGCTGCCACCTTGTCCGGTTCGGCGTCGCGGGCGGACAGGATCAGGATCGGCGTCGTCGCGTCCCGCCGCACCCGGCGGATCAGCACCGAGCCGTCACCATCGGGCAGGCCGAGGTCGAGCAGGATGACGTCCGGCCTGGTCGCTTCCCAGCTGTGCATCGCGGATCGAACGTCGCCCGCTTCGGCCACGCGATAGCCATGGGCGGTGAGATTGACGACGACCGAATGCCGGGTCGCCTCGTCGTCCTCGACGAGCAGGACATGAGCTCCGGCTGCCATCGTCATGAAACGTGGGCTTCGACCGGTGGTTCGGGCGCCGTCGGCAGTTCCAGCTCGATGGTCAGTCCACCGAGCTCGCCCCGACGCGCGGTCGCGCTGCCGCCCATCGCTTCCACCATGCCACGAACCACGGAGAGCCCGATGCCCATGCCCCGGCGCGACCCTTCGCGTGGGTCGCTGACCCGGTAGAACTTGTCGAAGAGCCGAGGCAGCTCGGCTTCGGGGACTCCCGGGCCACCGTCCTCGATGGTCAGGCCGAGCCGCCCGGTATCGCGGCGAGTTGCGCGAATGATCAGCTGGGCGCCCGGAGGCGTATGACGCGCCACGTTCTCGAGGAGATTGGCCAGGGCCGAGTCGAGCAGCACGGCGTCGACACGAACGAACGGCAGGTCGTCCGGCAGGTCCAGCGTGACTGGACGGTCACCAAGCACCGACTGAAGGCGTGCGACGGCCGCTTCAACGAGCTCCCGAGGGTCGTAGACCTCGACTTCCGGCTGGAGGGCGCCGGACTCGATCCGGCTCAGGTCGAGGATCGACCTGACAAGGTGATCCAGTCGTTGGGCCTCCAGGTCGATCGTCCCCGCCGCTTCGCGAACGGCGTTGGCTGGCCACTCCATCTCCGGATCGGCGAGGTTGCCGGCGGTCGCCCGAATGCTCGCCAGTGGCGTGCGCAGGTCATGGGAGACCGAATCGAGCAGCGCGCTCTTGAGTGCGTCGCCGCGTCGAGCGATTTCGACGCTCGTTGCTTCGTGGCGCAGTCGATCGCGCCGCAGCGCCAGAGCGATTTGATCGGAGGCCAATGAGAGGAGTCGGGTGACCTCCGCGTCCGGTGAACCGGTTCCGCGCCGCGACAATGCCCAGAGCGAGCCGTAGACGCTGCCGCCGGTCTCGATCTTGACCCGGATGACCTCGGCTTCCGTTCCTCCGCGATTGGAGGCCCCGCGGCGCTGGAGACGATCGTGCGCGCGCACCCAGCGCGCCGGCTGGTCGCCTTGCATGCGAACCAGGGCCATGACGACGGCAGGATTCGGCGCCGGGCCCGGCGATGTGTCGGCCAGCATCCGGTCGCGAGGGGCGCCGTCGAGCTCGATCCAGACGCGCTCGAGGGCCGCGTCGCGAGCGATCATCTCCACGATCTGGGAGGCGGCCTCCGCCGTCGAGTCGGCGGTGGCCAGCCACCGGCTCACTGCGTAGAGGTTGGTCGCCTCTCGCGCCCGATGATTGGCCTCGGCCGCACGCTCGCTGCCCAGCGCGGCGAGCCGTCCGACGGCAATGGCAATGACGAGGAAGAGAACCAGGTTGAGCCACTCCGTTGGCTCCGCGACGACCAATGAGAATCGTGGCTCCGTGAACAGGACGTTGTAGGCAAGGAACGACGCGATCGCTGTCGCGACAGCGGGCAGCGTCCCCCCGACGGAGCCAACGATCGCGACGGCGACCAGGTAGACGGCCGACGCGTCCGGAACCGCGATCGCCTGCTCGAGGGCGGCCACGACGACGGTCGCGATCGCGATCGACGCGAGCCCGAGCCCAGCCACCGAGGAGGACGGGCGCGACCGCCTCATGGTGTCGAGAACGCCGGAGAGTTGGGCAGCCACGCTCGGATGGTACGACCGTCCGTGGTACTGGCGGCTAGTCCAAAGTACGGCTTGGCGCGGGCCACCCTCTACCCATACGCTCTGCCACGCAGCAGGCCGGAGTCCACCCCGGAGCACATCAGGGACCCGGACCCATCGAGAACTGCACAGCGCGAGGCGACCATTCAATGGCATCGATGGCGATCAGTGAACTCGGACCGATGCTCACCGCGACCGAAGTCGCCGACATGCTTCACCTGCATGTCAATACGGTGAAGCGGCTCGGCGATCGCGGCGAGCTGCCGTTCTATCGAGTCTGCAAGCGCGGCGATCGCCGGTTCCGGCTTGACGACGTCATGAAGTTCCTGACCCAGAACCGCTAGTCCGCCCCTCAACAGCTGAGCGCCCGACCCATGGGGGGACGGGCGCTCTTTGCTGTCCGGCGCGGCCTGGGCGGCGCCACGAAACCTCAGTCGTGCGGCAGTCCTGCCAGGGCCTCGCCGAAGATCTCGACCCCCTCGGCGATTTCGGCCGCATCCACGTTGATTGGCGGGATCCAGCGCACGACCTGGTGGCTGCTCCCGCAGGTGAGGACGAGCAATCCGGCATCGGCGCAGGCCGCCATGAGCCGATCCGGCAGTGTCGCGTCGGGCTCTCGCGTCTCACGATCACGGACGAACTCGACGCCGACCATCAGGCCCAGTCCACGAATGTCGCCGATCCGATCGTCCTCGGCCGCGATCTTGCCCAGGCCGGCCACCAGCTCGGCGCCACGGGCGGCGGCGTTCGCGACGAGACCCTCGTCCCGGATCGTCTCGAGCACGGCCAGTCCCGCGGCACAGGCCACCGGGTTGCCGCCAAATGTTGAGCCATGCGCACCGCGGCCCCAGCGCTCCTGGAGCTCGCGGCTCGAGATGATGGCCGAGAGCGGCAGGCCGTTGGCGATCGCCTTGGCCATGCACACGATGTCGGGCACGATCCCGGCATGCTCGAATGCCCACATCCGGCCGGTGCGGCCGAACCCGGTTTGGACCTCGTCGACGATGAGCAGAATGTCGTGCCGGTCGCAGAAGGCCCGAAGCTCGCGCAGGAACTCCGGTGGCGCGGGCGTATAGCCGCCTTCGCCCTGAACCGGCTCGATGAGGATGGCGGCAACCGCCGACGGCGGGATCGCGGTGGAAGTCAGCTCGCGCAGCGCATCCATCGCCATCGCGGTGGCCTTCGCCTCGTCACCAGCGAAGTCACGATAGGCGGCGGGAAAAGCCGTCAGGTAGACGCCCGGGACGAGTGGCTCGTACCCGGTTCTGTAGTTGAGCGACGAGCTGGTGACCGACATCGCCCCGAAGGTCCGCCCGTGGAAGCCATGGCGGAAACAAATGATCCCTGGTCTCCCGCTGACCCGGCGGGCCAGCTTCAGCGCCGCCTCGATCGCCTCCGAGCCTGAGTTCAGGAACATCACCGAGTCGAGTGGATCCGGGAAGGTGGCGTCGAGCTCGGCTGCCAGGCGCGAGATCGGCTCAGCGAAGCCGAGGGCCGAGACTGGGCCGATGAGTCGATCGACCTGGGCGTGGATGGCGGCCGTGACCCGCGGGTGGGCGTGTCCCAGCGCGGTCACCGCGATCCCGTTGGCGAAGTCGAGGTACGCCTTGCCGGCTGTGTCGTACAGCCGATGACCCACGCCGTGACTCCACGTTCGCTGGAAGTAACGACCCAGGACGGGGGTCAGACTGGCGGCGGTGGACGCGCCGAGATCGCGCGTCGTGTCGGTTGTCATGGTCGGTCAGGGCTCCTGATGGCGCGGCCGGTCGAGTATACGGGCCGTCCCGCCGGCTCCGTGCCGCGCCTCCGAGGCGACGGTCGCCTGCTACGCTCAGTGCGATGGTCGACTTCAGCCTGACGGACGAGAATCGCCTGGTCCAGCAGAGTGCCAGGGCCTTCGCCGAGGCCGAGATCCTGCCGTACATCCGCGAATGGGACGCCAGGGGCGAGGTTCATCGGGAGCTCTTCGAGAAGATGGGGCAGCACGGATTCCTCGGTGCTCCGATCCCCGAGGCGTACGGCGGCGCGGGGATGGACTACCTCAGCTTCGCCATCCTGTGCGAGGAGCTCGAGCGGGCCGACACGGCGTTCCGAGTCGTCGAGAGCGTCCATGTCGGCTTGAACTCGCTGGCGCTTCTGCAATGGGGGACGGAAGCGCAGCGCCAGCGTTGGTTGGTGCCCCAGGCCCGCGGTGAGAAGCTCGCGACGTTCGGGCTGACCGAGCCGGGCGTGGGGACCGACGCCGGCAACCTTGCGACCACCGCTCGCCGGGAAGGCGGGGTCTACCGGCTCAATGGCCAGAAGATCTGGATCTCCCTGGCCGACATCGCCGACCATTTCCTGGTCTTCGGGTCGGTGGATCGGGCGAAGAAGCACAAAGGTGTGACCGCGTTCATGCTCGAACGGGGGATGGCGGGCCTGACCACAGGCTCGCTCCATGGCAAGCTTGGAATCCGGGCCGGCAACACCGGCCTGATCAATCTCGACGACGTCCCGGTGCCCATCGAGAATCGGATCGGAGAGGAAGGCGAAGGCTTCCTGGTCGCGATGAGCGCGATCGATCAGGGGCGCTTCACCGTCGCCGCCGGCGCCGTCGGCCTCGCACAGGCCTGCCTCGATGCGAGCGTCAAGTACGCCCACGAGCGGCAGACCTTCGGTCAGGAGATCGGCGAGCACCAGCTGGTCAAGCAGATGATCGCGCGGATGGCCGCGGGGATCGAAGCCGGCCGACTGCTGGTCTGGCGGGCGGCCTGGCTCAAGAACCAGGGGTTGCGCAACACCCGCGAGACGAGCTTGGCCAAGTGGCATTCGACCGAGCACGCGGTCCAGAGTGCCCTGGACGCGATCCAGATCCACGGCGCGAACGGCTACTCAAACGAGTTTCCGGTGGAGCGCTATCTGCGCAACTCCAAGGCTGCCGTGATCTACGAGGGCACGAGCCAGCTCCACACGTTGATCCAGGCCGACTACGCGCTGGGCTACCGCGAGGACCGTCTGCTCCGCTGCGAGCCCTGGCCGGCGCAGGGCTGGGAA
>CAYLSK010000036.1:0-18282 GCA_964385975.1 uncultured Anaerolineaceae bacterium
AGAAGGCGCACCCGGACGTCTTCAACGTGCTGCTCCAGGTCCTCGAAGACGGGCGCTTGACCGACAGCCAGGGCCGGACGGTCGACTTCAAGAACACCGTGGTGATCATGACCAGCAACATCGGCAGCGCCGCGATCGCAGTGACCGGCGCCCGAGCGGGTGACGCCGCCTACGAGGCGATGAAGCGCGAGGTGACCGAAACGCTGAGCGCCCACTTCCGGCCCGAGTTCCTCAACCGGGTCGACGAGGTGATCGTCTTCCACGCCCTGACCGAGGCCGACCTCGAGCGGATCGTGGAGCTGCTGCTGGCTGAGCTCGCCCAGCGGCTCGAGGGTCAAGACCTGGCCCTGAGGCTGACCCCGGCCGCTCGCGCGCTCATTGTTCGTGAGGGCACGGATCCGGCGTTCGGAGCACGCCCGCTCAAGCGGACGATTCAGCGCCTGGTGGAGAATCCGCTGGCCCGCGCACTCGTATCCGGCGAGTTCAAGCCCGGTGACAGTATCACCGCCGACGCCGATCTCGGGTCCGGGACGATCGTCTTCTCCACCGAGGGTGCGACGGTGGTGACAGAGGGCGGTTCGAGGCGCGACGCACGTCGACGGGCAGGCTCCGATGAGGCGACAGCGGTCGGCGCCGGATCGGGCCGGTCCAACCCCTTCGACCTCCCGCCGACCGAGCAAAGGCGGGGCGACGGCGAGCTGATCAACTGATGGCCGGCGCCGGACGGTGAGATTCGAGGACGCCGTCCGGCGCCTCACTGTCCTGCCCGAGCCCTTGCCGGCCCCAGCGGCCGTCCTGATGCCGATCATCGTAGGTGGCGTCGAGCGGCGCCCGCCACGAACCCCGCCCCCAGGCCGCGCGGGGCGCCCGGCCGGTGTGCTCGTCCTGCTCTACCCAGACGCCTCCGGCGCGACCCGAGTCGTGCTGACCGAGCGGTCCAGCCGCGACGGCCATCACAGCGGCGAGGTCAGCTTTCCGGGCGGCAAGTCCGAGCCGGAAGACATCGACATCGTGGCGACCGCCCTGCGCGAGGCAACCGAGGAGGTCGCCCTGGACGCCGATGCCGCCGGTCTCCGGGTCGTGGGCATCCTGGAGGCGTTCTGGATCCCGATCAGTGATTACGCGGTGACGCCGGTCGTGGCGGTCGCCACTCGCCGACCGGAGCTGGTCGCCGCGCCGGCCGAGGTGGCCCGGATCGTTGAGCCACCGATGGCACGTTTCATGCCGGGTGCACCGATCGAGATCGTCGAGCGAACGATCGGCCAATGGCCGTTGCGCTATGGCGCGTATGCTGTCGACGGCCTCTCCGTGTGGGGCGCCACGGCCCGAATCCTCAGCCAGCTCGGGGCGATCTTGGCCCGCTGACTGACCAGCATGGCCGCGGTTCCCGCGTCGAAGCTGTGCTCGGCCGTGTTGAGCGCGAGGTTGTAGGTCGCGAACCACAGCAGGTCTGCTGTCCCGATGAGCACCAGATCCCTGGGAAGGGGGCGCTGCCAAGGCCGGAGGGCGACCAGTACGCCCAGGGCTACGCTCCCGATGACGAGGCGGCCCAGGGCCAACGATCCGGACGATAGGTCCGGGGCAACTGCCCGGATCCCGACGAAGGCGGACGCCCAGGGCAGCACGCTCAGCAACGCCGCCGCCAACGCCGGCCGGTCGACTTTCTCCGTCACTTGTGCTCGCCCGACAGCAACGAGAGCAGGAGCGCTTCCGCCACGCACGCCCGCTCGAGCTCGCCGAGGTTGACGCTCTCGTTCTCGGAATGGAGCCGAGAATCTGGATCCGCCACCCCTGTCAGCAGCAGGCTGGCATCCGGAAATGCCGAGGAGAACGCCGTCACGAAGGGAATCGAACCACCCCCGCCAATGTCCACTGAATCGGTCCCCCACGCGTATGCGAGAGCTCGTCGGGCTGCGTCATAGGCGGGGCCCGTCGCATCGACCCGGACCCCAGGCCCCATCATCTGCCGCCCTTCGGTCACGTGAACATCCACGCCCCATGAAACGTGCGAGCGCAGGTGGAACGTGAGGGCCGCCATAGCCCGTCCGGGATCGTCGTCGGGGGCCAGACGAAGACTGATCAGGGCGCGAGCAACCGGCACGATCTGGTTCGGGGCCTCGTCCACGGCGGGGGCATCGATCCCCAGGACCGAGATGGCCGGGCGCGACCAGAGGCGCGCCGTGACCGGCCCTGAGCCGGCCAACCGAACGCCGGGTCGGACACCGGCGCGCTCTCGGAATTCCTCCTCGCTCAAATCGAACCTCGGCAGAGGTCCCGAGGCCAAACCGTCGACGGCCGGGTTGCCTTCGTCATCGTGCAGCGTGGCGAGGAGTCGGGCGAGGGCTGCGAGGGCATCCACGACCGGGCCACCGAACTCGCCGCTATGGACACCGTGGTCGAGCACGCGAAGCTCCACAACGCAGTCGACCAGTCCTCGCAGGGACGTCGTCAACGCCGGCACGCCAAGACGCCAGTTCGGGTTATCGGCGAGGACGATGACATCTGACGCCAGATCGTCGCCGTACCGGTCGAGGAACTTATCGAGGTGCGGTGACCCGACCTCCTCCTCTCCTTCAATGAAGATCCTCACGCGTGCGGGAGGGGCACCACCAAACGCCCGGACCGCGGCGGCGTGGACCACGATGCCAGCCTTATCGTCGGCCGTGCCGCGGCCAAACAGCCGCCCGCGCCGCTCGGTCGGCTCGAAGGGCGGTGAGTCCCAACCCCCGGCGGGCCCTGGAGGCTGGACATCGTGGTGGGCGTACAACAGCACCGAGGGAGCGTCCGGTGGGGCTTCGCATTCCGCGAAGACCGCGGGGGGAGCTCCTTCGACCTGCATCAAACGGACCCCGACGCAGCCTGCCAACTTCAGGATCCCCGCTGTTTCCTCGGCTGATCGGCGCATCACACGTCCGGTCTCGAACCCCGGAAGCGAGACTGATGGGATGCGGACCAGCCGCTCAAGCTCGCGCCGGATCCGGGGCATGTCGCGACGGGTCCGATCTCTCAGCTCCTCCTCGAACATGCCTATACAGTCTCCCGCTCGCGATGAACTGCGACTGCGGCAATCACCAGACCGACGCCCGTGACCTCAAGCCAGGATGGGATCTGACTCAGCACCACGATCCCCACGGCGGTCGCGGTGGCTGGCAGGAGCGACACCAAGAGGGCGTAGGTAGCCCGTCTTACGCGGGCCATCGCCAGCTGATCGGTTACGTAGGGGATGACCGATGAAGTGATGCCGATCCCCATCCCGGCCAGCAGCACCACCGGGTCTCCGAGGTCCGGAACGGCGGCCCACGCGCCGATCGGTGTAGCCGCCACCATCGCGACGAGCATCGCGGCCGCCAGGCCGTCGATCCCCGCCGCCGCACCACGGGCGGCCACCCGATGCCCCAGGACGATGTACAGGGCGAACAGGCCGGCGTTGGCGAACGCGAACAAGAAGCCGATCGGCTCTCCGGCGATGCGGACGTCGGTGAGCAGGTACACGCCGGCCACCGCCAGGATCAAGGCCGCCGCATTCCTCGGCGAACGGGCCCCAACCGCGGCCAAGGCAACGACCGGCAAGAACTCGACGGCGGCGACGGTGCCCAGTGGCAGCCGGTCAATCGCGACATAGAAGGTGGAGTTCATCACGGCCAGCACGATTCCCCACGCCACCAGCAGGCGCTTTGCGTAAAGGTCGAGGGCTGCGAATGATCGCCAAGGTCTGCGCCAGAGAGCGAAGATCGCGGCGGCCGAGACGATGCGCAGCCATGCCACGCCCAGCGGCTCGACGCGTGCGAACAACAGAACGGCAAACGCCGGCCCCAGGTAGTGGAAGAGCGCGCTGACGAGAAAGAAGCTCTCCGGGGGAGCCTTGTCGGCGGTCGTCGCGCCAAAGCGACGGAGCGCGCTGAGGTACCGCGTCGAGGAGCCGACTGCCTCGGATCTGAGATCGGTGGCGAGATGCCCTTGCATTGCCGGCCACCGTAAGCGACGATCAAGTCATAAGTCGACACGCTAGTTCTAATGCGGAACATCGCGGCCACTTATGGGGCGAGATGGAGATCCTGAGAATCAGGGGAACGAGCGGCCTCCGCGGGCTAGAGTTGCGGCACCTCGTCGCGTTCGATGCTGTGGCCCGCCATCGGTCCTTCACCGTGGCCGCCGACGAGCTCGGGTACACCCAGTCCGCCGTCAGCCAGCAAATCTCCGACCTCGAGCGGATCGCTGGCACTCGGGTCTTCGCACGATTCTCAGGTCCCCGACCAGTCGAGCTCACCGAGGCCGGCCGGGTCCTCCTGGCCCACGCCCACCCGGTGCTGGCCCGCATGGCGGCCATCAACGTTGACCTGCATGCGCTCCAGCAGGGTGCCGTTGGCGACCTGCGCATCGGGACCTTCCAGAGCGCAGCGACCAATCTGCTGCCACCCCTGCTCATGGCGTTCCGGAACCGCTGGCCACGGATAGAGGTGGCGCTCTTCGAATCCGGTTCCCACGACGAGATCGACGCTCAAGTCGAGCGGGGTGCCTTGGACCTGGCATTCACCCATCCGCCCATTCCCGACGGCGTGCCTCTCGAGTACCACGACCTGCTGTCGGACCCCTACGCTCTGGTGGTCGGGCGGAGCCACCCCCTGGCTGGCAAGGGAACGGTGAAGAGCTTGAAGACGCTCGGCGCAATCGACCTCCTGGGCTACCGCGTCTGCCGGGCACACGCGGAGGTCGAACGCTTCCTGCGGTCACACGGCGTCGAACCGCGGTTCGTTTTCCGCGCGGAAGACAACCATCTGCTCCAGGGTCTGGCGGCGCAGGGCATGGGTGCGGCCATCATGCCAATCTTGGCCATCGATCGATCGCGGACGGACATCGTCGTTCTGGACCTGGCCGAACTGATCCCTCGCCGGCGCATCGGTCTGGTCTGGCACCGCGACCGATATCAGACGCCGGCAGCCAAGGCCTTTATCGAGTTAGCGCGGGGGACGGCAGCCGGCTTGGCCGGGCAGATGGACGAATAATCCCGGCGGCGCTGACCATCCCCATGACGGCCGCTCGTCATTGCGGGGCCGCGTCAGTTCAAAGCCCAGCGGCCTGAGCGAGCCGGGCCATGGCGCCCGGTTCGATTGGCGGTACGAGCACGAGCACGAGCCTCGACGCCCCCGCTTGGCGGAACTGTTCGACGGCGTCCGCCACCGAGGGCGTTCGCGCCACGAAGATCTGGGCCTGAGGATCCGGCTGACCGATCTTGAGCCGATCAAACTGCTCGACCGAGTCGGTCGACAGGTTCCAGCTCAGCCGTCGCGTAATCGCGAGGTCGCGGATCTGGCGCGACGAGCCGCCGAGGATGAGCGGCAGCGGCGACTGCACCGGTCGTGCTCCGAGCGGTGATTCTGGGCCCGTCAGCTCGATCAGCCGATCGACGGCCGCGGTGAGTCTCGACACCCGCTCCGGCCATCGGGGATAGGGAATGTCGAGCGCCTCGAAGTCCTGGCGGGCGAAGCTGCTCGCTGCGCCCAACCCGATCTCGAGACGCCCGTCCGACAACGCATCGATTGTGGCGAGCGTCGCGGCCAGGGTCTCGACCAGCCGCGTGCCGTTGGCGAGGACGAGGCAACCGATGCGAACGCGCTCGGTCACCTCCGCCATCGCCGCCAGCAGGGCTGTCGTCTCATACACCGGCTGGTCACCGACCCGCGTGAGGTGGTCGAAGGTCCAGACGCTCTCGAAGCCGGCTTCCTCCGCCTCCTGCCAGCACCGACGCAGCTGCGAGATCGAGAGGCCGATCTGGCCGGGCTTGACCCCGATCCGCATCTCAGGCAGCAGACCCCTCCTCTTGCGCGGGCACCTGGACGCACATCCCGAGATCAACCACTAGGCCTGACCGATTTGGATCAGATTGCCGCACGTATCGGCAAACACGGCGACGGTTGGCCCTGGCCCCATCTTCGTCGGCTCGCTGGCGAAGACCACACCCAGGTCTTTCATCCGGTCGTGCTCGGCCTGAATGTCGTCAACGGCAAAGGTCGTCAGGGGCACGCCCGCCTCGAAGAGCGCTTTCTGGTAGGTCTGAGACGCCGGAAAGCCGGTCGGCTCGAGAAGCAGCTCGATGCCGTCCTGCGCCTCGGGCGAGACAAGGGTCAACCACCTCGCGGCGCCCATCGGGATTCCCGTTTCTTGAGGAACCCAAGGACCTCCGTGTAGAACGTCAGGGCCTTGTCCTGGTCGTCCACCATCACGCTGGTCAGCACAATCCTCATCGCAGTCTTGTCCCTTCTTGCACGCTCCGACCCGCTCGCGCCCTTTGGGGCACATCTGTCGCGTGGAACGGTAGATGAGGGTGGCTCATAAGTCGAGACGCTAAGACTAATGCCGTAGATCAGCCGTGCTTATGCCGGCAGCATGGACCGCACCGGCAAGCTCGACGATCTCGCGCAGCCTCGACGTCACGCCGGTTCGCCCTCGTTCGGATCCGGGGTGGCCGGGCGAGCCGTCCGCGCGACGAGCTGACCGCGCCCGCGCTCGACCGGGAGGTCGTCAGGACTCGCGTCGCGAGCCCGGCCCACAACGGCATCGCGGTCGTCCGACCCCGCGAGCTCCACGACGAAGGCACGCATCTCCGAGTGCTCGGTCCAGGCTGAGTGGATGATGTCCGGCGGCCAGCAGGCCGCCTCACCGGCCGCGATCCGCGTCCGCTCGTCGCCGACGCCCACCCAGCCACCACCCTCGACCACGATGAAGTAGGTGGTATTTGGGTTCGAATGCGGCTCGATCCGCGCATTACGGGCGAAGGCCAGCTCGGAGATCAGCCCGCGGCCGTCGGAGTGGAGGACCTGCCCGGTCAGGCCGACCGAGCCTGACGGGCCGTCCGGGCGCCGGTGCCCAACGCCGAAGCGTCGGATCTCGATCGGCACCGCGGCAGCCCGGCTCTAACGCCGCCGGCGCTGCGAGCGGCGCCCGCCTCGGCGCCGGATCGTCGCCTCGGGATCGGCGAACTTCTGCTTGCTGTAGTAGCGCTCCCGGGCCAGGCGAGCCTCATGCGCGGCGAGGATCGGCGGGAAACGCCGGAAGCGGATCCAGACGAGCGTCCCGATGCCGATGATCTCGGTGGTCAGGACGAGGAAGAGATCGAACACGAAGAGGGCTTCGATGATAAGCAGGCTGAACGTGATCAGGCCCGTCCACCACAGCCACTCCCAGAGGTCGAGGTACGGCGGATGCTTGCGCAGGGCCCGCGTCCGAACCGAATAGAGGACCCCGAGGACCACCAGCAGGATCAGCGACGCGACCCACGTCGGGATGAAGAGATCCGGGAAATTGTCGTGGCTGAACGAGAGGAACAGGTAGTCCCAGGGGGCGAGCGTCACGCGTTGACCTCGTGTTCAGGTCTAGTTGGTGGCGGGAGTATGCCATGTCAGGCGGTATACTCGGCTCGAGCGCTGGGGCGCTGCCGCAACCGTCGGGGGCATGGACGCCCCAACAACGCGCCGCGAGGCGAACGGGAGGATGCCCCGGGTGCGAGCCCTGGTGTCAGTGGCGAACCGAGGTGGAATCGCCGCGTTCGCTCGCGACCTGCTCGATCTCGAGGTCGAGGTCTTCGCCACGGACGGAACGCGCGAGTTCCTCGCCGGCGAAGGCGTCTCGGTGGCGTCCGTCTCCGAATTGACCAGGGAGCTGCCGCTCGTGGGCGGCCAGGTCAAGACCTTCCACCACGCGGTCTATGCGGGGATCCTCGCCCGCCGCGACGCCCCCGCCCAGCTCGAGGAGCTGCGCGAGCAGGGGATCGGCCTGATCGACCTGGTCGTCGTCAACGTGAAGCCGTTCGCCCCGGCCATCGGTGCGAAGCTCGTTGGGCTCGACGAAGCGATCGAGATGATCGACGTCGGAGGCGCGGCGCTGCTCGGCGCCGCGGCCCGCAATTCGGCCGGCGTGGCCGCGGCCTCGGATCCCTCGCACTACCAGCTCATCGTCAAGGAGCTCCGCGAGTTCGGGCAGGTCAGCGCCGAGACCCGGGCGCGCCTCGCCGCGGAGGCATTCAGCACCGTGGCGGCGTACCACGCCGAGATCGCCGCCTATCTCAATCAGATCTCCGGCAACATCTTCCCGAGTCGACTGGCGATCGTGCTCGAAAAGGTGGACGACCTCCGGAACGGGGAGAACCCGCACCAGCGAGCCGCGTTCTACCGAGAGACGACCCACCGGAGCGGGACCCTCGCCGACGCCACCCGCCTGCAGGGCGAGATGCCGTCGTTCAACAACCTGCTCGATCTGGATGCGGCCTACCGGATCGCCCGTGACTATACGGCGCCAACGGTCGCCATCGTCAAGCACACAGACCCGGTTGGCCTGGCCTCGCACGACGAGCTCGTCGAGGCCTACCGCCACGCCGTCGAGACGGATCCGGTCGCGGCGTTCGGTGGGATCGTGGCGGTCAACCGCGAGCTGGATGGAGCGACGGCCCGAGAGATCGCGGCCAATTCCTACGAGGCGGTGGTCGCGCCCGGATTCAGTCACGCTGCGGTCGGGATCCTGCGCGGCAAACCCGGCCTGGAGCTCCTGGCGGTCCCGCCCGATCCAACCGAAGGGATGCGCGACTACGGGATCGCCAGCCTGGATTTCAAGCGAATCGCCGGTGGCCTGCTTGTCGAGACCCAGGACGAGCTCGGGCTCGATCGCGGGCGGCTCCAGGTGGTGACCATCCGTCGACCCACGCTCGAAGAGCTCACCGACTTGCTCTTCGCCTGGCGCGCCGTCCGCCACGTGCGCTCGAACGCGGTCGTCCTCGCCCGAAACGGGGCGACGGTCGGGATCGGTGCCGGTCAGGCCAGCCGCCTGGTCTCGGTGGAGATCGCCGTCCGCCGCGCGGGTGATCGGGCCAAGCTCGCGGTCATGGCGTCGGACGCCTACTTCCCCTTCCCCGACGGGATCCAGGCCGCCGCCGGCGCAGGCGTGACCGCGATCATCCAGCCCGGCGGTTCCATCCGCGACGAGATGGCGATCGAGATCGCCGACCGCCACCACCTGGCGATGGTCTTCACCGGCCGACGTCACTACCGGCACTGACGACGCACCGTGGAACAGCTCCTGGCGCTCGAGATGATCCGGGTCACGGAAGCCGCGGCGATCGAATCCGCGCGCTTCATGGGTCGGGGGGCAAAGGATGAGGCCGACGCCGCGGCGACCGAGGCGATGCGCCGGACGATGGACGAGATCGACTTTGCCGGCCGGATCGTCATCGGCGAGGGCGAGCGCGACAAAGCACCCATGCTGTACATCGGCGAACGCGTCGGCCGGACCGGCGCCGGCCGTGAGGATGTGCCCGCCGTCGACATCGCCGTCGATCCGCTTGAGGGAACCAACCTGGTCGCCCACGGCCAAGCGGGCGCGATCACCGTCCTGGCCGCGTCAGAGGCTGGCGGCCTGACCCACGCGCCCGACACCTACATGGAGAAGCTATGCGTCGGGCCGGTGGTCGCCGGCAAGGTCGACATCCGGGCGACCCCAACCGAGAACCTTGGGCGCATCGCGGAAGCGCTACGGCGGAAGGTCAGCGACATCACGGTGGTGATCCTGGAACGGCCGCGCCACGACGATCTCATCGCGGAGGTCAGGGCGGCCGGGGCGCGAATCAAGCTGATCGGCGACGGCGATCTGTCGGCCGCGATCTCGTGCGCCGTCTCCGGCACCGGCGTGCATGCCGTGATGGGGATCGGCGGCGCGCCCGAGGGAGTCTTGACCGCCGCCGCCCTGCGCTGCCTGGGCGGCGAGATCCAGGCTCGGTTCCGATACCGCAGCGCGGACGAGCGCGAACGTGGCGCCCGGATGGGGCACGGCGACGAGACCCGCGTCTATCGGACGGAGGATCTGGCCTCCGGCGAGAACCTGGTCTTCGCGGCCACCGGGGTCACGACCGGGGACCTGCTGTCCGGGGTGCGCTTCTTCGGTGGCGGCGCGCGGACGCACTCCCTGGTGATGGCCTACCAGGCAAAGCAGGTCCGCTTCGTCGACACGGTCCACATGTTCGACCGCGACAGCCCGCCGCGGGTTCGGCTCTAGGCGCGTCCGGTCAGCGTGGCCGCGGGCGCGGCCCGTTGGGCGGGCGCCGTCGGGCGGCTCGGTGGCGCTCGCGGGCGGCTCGATGGCGCTCGCGGGCGGCTCGGTGGCGCCCGTTGGGCGTCTCGGTATGACTCGCAAGCTTATTCTCGGGGCTTCGAGAGGTTCAAGCCCTCGCTGCATGGGCACGCGCAGCTCAACGGAGGCGCTTCCAAGCGTCGCGAGCGGCCGCGGACCGGCGATGCCAATGCCGTTCCCCTGGGCGTAAGAGTGGCAGTCATACGGCGGACCTCATCGGGCCCAGGCTCCAACCGATGGGGTCGCGAGTGCGACATGGTTCAGTCGGGCGGCAGTCGAGCCCGGGCTGCCGGACAGCCCGCCGCTAGATCACCTCGCGCAACAAGCTCGCGAACCGCCACGCATCGTGATACGTGTTGTAGAGCGGGACGGGCGCGACACGGATGATGTCCGGCGCACGAACGTCGGCGACGACGCCGCGAGCCGCAAGCGCGGCCAGCACGGACTCGGCGCCCGCGAACCGCAGTGAGAGCTGGGAGCCGCGCGCCGCGGGATCGCGTGGCGTGATCACCTCGACCGGCAGCTCGTCCAGCAGGCTCGACAGGTAGCCGGTCAGCGCCACGGACCGCGTTCGCAACGCGGGCATCCCGACCTCTTCGAAGATGGCCAGTGAGGCAGCCATCGGGGCGAGCGCCAGGATGGGAGGATTCGACGCCTTCCAGCCGGCCGCGCCGTCATCCGGGACGAACGCACCCTCCATGTCAAAGCGGTGCTTCGGGTCCATCCCCCACCAGCCCGCCAACCGTGGCACCGATGGATCCTGACCGTGGCGATCGTGGACGAAGATCGCACCGACCGAGCCGGGACCGCCGTTGAGGTACTTGTAGGTGCACCAGGCAGCAACGTCGACGTCCCAGTTATGGAGCGAGAGCTCGACGTTGCCCGCGGCGTGCGCAAGGTCCCAGCCGACGATCGCCCCAGCCGCGTGACCGGCATGGGTCAGCCGCTCGATCTCCTGGAGCTGCCCAGTGGCGAAGTTGACGCCGTCGAGGAAGACCAAGGCGAGATCCTCGGCCCCCTCGGCGATCGCCGCTTCGAGATCGCTCGTCCGAACGGTCGATTCGCCGGTCCGCGGTCCGACCGCGATCAGGTCCGTCGCCGGGTCGAGCCCGCGCTGGGCGAGATGGCTGGTCAGCGCATGGCGGTCGGATGGGAAGAGCGGCGCGTCCGTCAGGATGCGGCGGCGGCGGCCGACCGGGCGGAAGAACGACGCCAGCAGCAGGTGAATGTTGACGGTCAGGCTGTTGAGGATCGCGACCTCGGACCGACGGGCGCCCACGATCCGGGCCATCGGCTCGCGGAGTGGATCGTCGAACGTGAACCACGGCCGCCCGGGGGCGAAATGGCCATCGATTCCCAGCCGCTCCCAGGCATCCAGCTCCGCCTCGATCGCGGCGCGGACGGTCCGCGGTTGGAGACCGAGGGATTGGCCCGCCAGGTAGACCGCCGGGGCTCCGTCCGGACCTTCGGGGAGGAGGAAGCGGTCGCGGAACCGCGACAGTGGGTCGGCCTGGTCGCGAGCGAGGGCGTCCGCCTCACGAGGCGGCCCGACGTGCTCAGCCAAGGCGGAGATTCGGCAGCACCTCGCGGCCGAAGACTTCGATGAACTCCTTCTGATTGCGCCCGACGTTGTGCAGATGGATCTCGTCGAAGCCCATGTCGACGTAGTGCTGGATGTTCTCGGTCTGCTTCGAGAGATCCGACGCCACCTCGCAGCGGTTGGTGAAATGCTCCGGGCGGACGAGCTTGGCCATCGCCGCGAAGTCCTCGGGATTCTTGATGTCCTGCTTGGGAAAGGCCATCCCCCCGTTCGGCCACTCGCGAAGCGCGTTGTCCATCGCCTCGTCGTCGGTCGGTGCCCAGGACAGGTGGATCTGGAGGAGCTTCGGCTTGCCGGCCGGGTCCTTGCCGGCCTCCCGGGCGCCCTCGTCGAACTTCTGCCAGAGCATCCCGATCTTCTCGTCGGGCGCGCCCACCGTGATCATCCCGTCGGCGAACTTGCCCGTCCGCCTGGCGTTGACCGGACCGGCCGTCGCGACATAGATCTTGACCGGCTCGTCGGGGCGCGTGTAGAGCTTCGCGCTCTCGAGGCTGAAGTGCTCGCCGCGGTGCCGGGTCACCGCCCCACTGAACAGCTTGTTGATGATCTCGATCGCCTCGAACAGCATCGCGCTGCGCACGCCGATCTCCGGCCAGGCCCCGCCGATCACGTGCTCGTTGAGCGCCTCGCCGGCGCCCAGGCCGAGCCAGAACCGGCCCGGGAACATCGCCCCGAGGGTCGCCGCCGCGTGGGCGATCACCGCTGGGTGGTAGCGAAAGCCGGGGCAGGTGACCGCGGTCCCGAACGGGAGGGTCGTGCGTGTCCCGAGCGCGCCCATGAACGCCCAGGCGAAGGCACTCTGGCCTTGCTGCGGTGTCCACGGATGGAAGTGCTCGCTGACCATGAATCCAGCGTCGAATCCGGCGTCCTCGGCGGCGGCGCAATAGTCGAGCAGGTCGGTTGGATGGAATTGCTCGAGCATGGCTGCGTAGCCGATCTTGGTCACAGGTCGATCTCCGGTTCAGCGTCAGTTCGGGTTCCCGGAGGGTAGCATCAGTCCGTGCGGAGGCTCACAGATGACGGCCCGGCTCGGACGATGGTGGCGATGGGTGGCGGCGGCTTCTCGATGGAGCCCGCCGGGTCGTCCGCGGACCAGCTGCTGACGCGATAGAGACCGACCTCCCCACCCTCTACCTCGGCTGAATCGGCCGCCAGCGCCCCGCCGAGGCGTCCCAACTGCCAATCGGCCGAACGGCGGATGGGCCTTCGCGCACGAGCTGGCGTCGCCGGGCGGTTTCGACGGAGCGACCCCAGCCCGGCGGCACCAGGCTCGGCGCCACGTCGGCCAGGGGCGCGAGCACGAAGAGACGCGACGCCGCCAGGGGATGCGGCACCTCGAGGAGCTTCGACGCCTTGGCGGGGTCGACGTCGGCCTCGAGTGAGCGGGTCTCGGGCGTCCGCTCGATCGCCAGGTGAGCGCGACCGAAGATGAGCAGATCGAGATCGAGCTCGCGCGGACCCCAGCGGCGGCGCGGTCGGCGTCCGAAGGCACGCTCCAGCCGCTTGAGCCCGGCCAGCAACGTCAGCGCGCCGGTCGCTGCGTCCGGACCCGCGGGGACCTCCACGGCGGCCACCGCGTTCCGGAACTCGGGCTGGTCCGTCATACCCACCGGCGAGGTCGCGTAGAGGCGGGAAACCCTACGCAGCCGCACGCGGGGCAGGGCGGACAGGGCGGCGATGGCCTGCACCAGGGTGGCCTCGGGTTGGCCGATGTTCGCCCCAAGGCCGATGTATGCGCGGACCCGTCGATCGGTCATCGGTTCCTCATCGGCCGCCGGATAGACTCGCCGGCATGCGCCCGGTCAGCGTCCGCATCATGCACCCGGAGCCAGGCCCTGATGACGGTCCCATCGCGCGCTGGGTCGCGGCCCGCCGAGCCGCGCTTGCCGAGCGGCACCGCCTCGGGTTCGGCGTCGCCGGAGCGGCCGATGTCGCGGTCGTCAGCGG
Organism: uncultured Anaerolineaceae bacterium; assembly: GCA_964385975.1. GTDB lineage: Bacteria > Chloroflexota > Limnocylindria > Limnocylindrales > CSP1-4 > SPCO01. The sequence continues at coordinate 13,661 of CAYLSK010000036.1, forward strand.
GCCGCCCGACGATCTCCCGTTCGGGGCACGGCTGCGGGCTCTGGTGCGAGCCGAGCGACCGGCCGGACTCGTGATCCTTGGTTCAGGCGCGATCCCACTGGCGACGCCCGCGGACCGCATAGCCCTCGTCGCGGCGGCCGGCGGCGAGCGCCGCTTCGCACTCGCCAACAACCGCTACTCCGCGGATGTCGTCGCCATCGCCCAGGCCGGGGCGCTCGCCGACCTGCCTGACCTGCCCGACGACAACGCGCTCCCCCGCTGGCTGACCGAGGTCGCCGGTTACGAGATGAGCGACCTTCGACGGCGCTGGCGCCTCGCGATCGACATCGATGGGCCGCTCGAGCTGGTCCTGCTCGGTGACAAGACCAGACTGGCCGGCATCGATCTCGAACCGCTCCGCGCGCGGATGGGGCGCATACGGGCGGTCGCGGCGGACCGGCGAGCCGAGTTGCTGGTGACCGGCCGGACCTCGCCGGCGACCCTGGCCTGGCTCGAGCGGGCGACGGCCGCGCGAGTTCGCGCGATCGTCGAGGAGCGCGGCCTGCGAGCGGCCACTCGCCTCGCTCAAGGTGCGGCAGACGACGGTGTCCTGGACAGGGCCGTGGGCGCCGGGACCGACGGCACCCGCGAGCCGAGGCCCCCGGCCTCACTCCTCGGGATGCTGCTCGAACGCGACGGCCCCGCCTCATTCGGCGAGCACCTGGCCAGGCTGGCCGACGCCGCCATCGTGGACAGCCGGGTCCTCCTCGCCCATCGGTTGGGATCGGACGAGACCACGTGGCCGGCCGCCGAGGATCGCTTCGCCTCGGACCTGCTGCTCCCGCAGCGGATCGGCGACCCGTGGTTGCGCGAGCTGACCGCGGCTGCCGTCGCGTCACGGATCCCGATCCTCCTCGGCGGCCACGGCCTGGTGGGTCCCGGCGTTCGGCTCCTGCTGCGCGCGAGGAGGACCAGCCGATGGATCTGACGCCAGGCCTGCGCCGCGAGCCTGGACCCGATCTCGAAGCCGTCGGAGAGGACGAGGAGCTGGCCGCCCGGATTCATGCCGAGATCGAGCGAACGAGCCCGATCACGTTTGCCCGTTTCATGGAGCTCGCCCTGTACGACCCGACTGGGGGCTACTACCGGGCCGACGCCGCCCGACCCGGCCGCGAGGGCGACTTCCTGACGGCGCCCGAGACCCACCCGATCTTCGGTGCGGCACTGGCCCGGGGGCTGGCCGAGGTCTGGGACCGGCTCGATCGGCCGGACCTCTTCGTCCTGCGCGAGTACGGCGCCGGGACCGGGACTCTGGCGCTGTCGATCCTGGCCGGTCTCGAGGGCGATCGTTCGCCGCTCGCCACCCGACTCCGCTACGACCCGATCGAGATCGAGCCGCGACGGCTCGAGACGATCGCCACCCGCCTCGCCGCCGCCGGTCGCACGGAGATTCTCGTCGAGCGCGATGCGAGCGGGCAGCCGGTGCACGGCGTCGTCATCGCGAACGAGGTCCTCGACGCCCTGCCGACGCATCGCCTGATATTCCGGGACGGCATGTTGCGCGAGCTCCTCGTGGGCTGGCGCAACGGGCGCTTCGTTGACGTCGAAGCCGACCCTTCGACCCCGGCGCTGGTCGAGCGCCTTGCCTCGGAGGGGATTTCGCTCGTCGACGGACAGCGCGCCGAGATCTGCCTCGCCATGGAACCGTGGCTGGCCGCCGCAGCGAGCGGCCTCGAGCGCGGGGTGCTGCTGCTCATCGACTATGGCTACCCGGCCGCCGAGCTGTACGACCCGACCCGCCGCCGGGATGGCACGCTTCGCGCCTACCTGCGCCAGCGCGTCCATGACGATCTGTACCGGCATGTTGGCCGCCAGGATCTGACCGCTCACGTCGACGTGACGGCGGTGGAACGCGCCGCCTTGACCGCGGGTCTCAGCCGCCTCGGGACCACGACCCAGGCGGAGTTCCTGATCGGTCTCGGCGCCCAGGACCTGCTCCAGGCGATTCAATCGGACCCTGCGACCAGCCTGGAGGACTACCTCGCGGTCCGCTCGGCCGTCATGCGTCTGCTCGATCCGGGTGCGATGGGCCGCTTCCGCGTGATGGGCTTCGGCCGCACCTTTCCGGACCGGCCGCCACTCGCCGGTTTCGCCTACCGGCTGGAGCTCGAGCCCACCAAACCACCCCAGACGGCAGCTGACTAGGGCAAACGACCTATTGCCGCCCATTCCGCCTCGACGCCACGCTTCGCGACGGTCGGGCACGACCTGACGGGGAGCGGCGCGCGGACCTGCACGCGCGCTCGGCGCGCGCCGCTCCCCGACGCTTTGCGGGCGCTCCGCCGAGCCCTCCTCCCGCCGGCTCATCCAATCCCGCTGCTAGAATGCCTCCGGGTGCAGCCCCGCCCGAACTGGGTGATGTTGTGCTCTCCAGGGTCCTCGGGCCAGTGGCGCCGTCCCTGCACGCCGCTCGAAGGGAGTTGGGTTGACCGGCATCTGGTACATCGTGGGGTTCGCCGGCGCGGGTGTCTCGTTCGTGTTCCTGACGATCGCTGCCGCGTGGCTCGTCTCGCACCGTAATCGCGGCGACGAGCACAAGGGTCTCCCCTACGAATCGGGGATCGACACGTACGGCGACACGCACGGTCGGTTCGGCCTGTCGTTCTACATCTATGCCCTGCTGTTCGTGGCCTTCGACATCGAGGTCGTGTTCATCTACCTGTGGGCGATCGCGTTCCGCGACCTGCTGCTCGGGGGCCTGGTCAGCATGCTGATCTTCGTCGTAATCCTGCTCCTCGGGCTCGCCTACGCCTGGCGGAAGGGAGCGCTGACGTGGCGCTGACCCGCAACGAGCCCAAGGGTTCCACCCTCCCGGCCGTCTCCAACGAGGAGCGTGACCTGGTCGCCCCGATCGTCGTGCCCAACACCCTCTGGCAGGCCGCCGACCCGGAGGCCTACAACGGCGGCCAGGAGAGCGACATCACCCACCTCCGCGAGTTCGAGGCAAGCGGCCTCGGTCGGCGCGACGATGGCCGCTGGGGCGGCGCCCTCGAGGTCATCCCGACCAAGGCGGACTACGTCCTGGACCTGATTCGGATGAACAGCCTGTGGCCGCTGCTGTCGGGCCTCGCCTGCTGCGCCATCGAGATGATGTCGACCGCCACCTCCAAGAACGACATGGATCGCTGGGGCATGTTCCCGTTCCGGGCCAGCCCGCGCCAGGCGGATGTGCTGATCGTGGCCGGCACCCTGACGACCAAGATGGCAGGCCCGCTCGTCCGCCTCTGGGAGCAGATGCCGGAGCCCAAGTGGTGCGTCGCGATGGGCGACTGCACCTGTTCGGGCGGGCGCTACAAGCGCAGCTACTCGACGGTCGAGGGAATCGATCGGGTCATGCCCGTCGATGTCTACGTACCGGGCTGCCCGCCCCGCCCGGAGGGTCTCATCTACGGGATGATGAAGCTGCAGCAGCTGGTCAAGGAGCGCCGCGGCCACTGGCCGGATCGAGCGATCGGGCCGACCGTTCCCGAGGACGTCTAGGCGTGGACCGCCGATTCAAGGAGCGCCTGGGGGCCCGCTTCGGCGAGCAGCTGACCGGACCGATTCGCCAGCGCAATGACGAGACGGAGATGCGCATCGGTCCGGGCGACGTGGTCCCGGTCCTGACCGCGCTCCACGATGAGCCCGAGCTTCGGTTCGAGTTCCTCAGCGACCTCGCCGGCGTCGACACCGGGGTGGTGATGCAGGTGGTCTATCACCTGTGGAGCGACAGCACCCCGGATTGGCTGCGCGTGATCGCCGACGGCCTGTCGCGTGACGACCCGCGGGTCCCCTCAGTCACCTTCCTGTGGAAGGGCGCGGAGTGGATGGAGCGCGAGGCGTACGACATGTTCGGGATCACCTTCGAGGGCAATCGCGACCTCCGCCGGATCTACATGCCGCCGGACTATCAGAGCTTCCCGCTGCGAAAGGACTTCTTCCTGCCGGACGACGCTGCGCGCTCGCCGGGTGGTGGCGTTCGCCCCATGGAGCGCACCCACACGCCAAGCAACGCTCCGACGACGTCGCTCGTGCGCCGCACATCGGTCTGACAGGCGAACCCGATGACGACCACCAGCACTCGCCCCAGCGACGACCCCAGGGTCACCCTCGATCGCGACCTCGGCATCTTCGAACCGGTTCCGCCCTACCCTCCGCGGACCGAGCGAGAGGCCGAGTTCTACACCCTGGGCGACGGCCAGATGTTCATCAACATGGGTCCGCAGCACCCTTCCACCCACGGTGTGCTTCGGGTGGTGCTCAAGCTCGACGGCGAGAAGGTCGTCGATCTGGATCCGGTCCTCGGCTATCTCCATCGCGGCGTCGAGAAGCTGTGCGAGAACGCCGACTACCACCAGGCGATCTGCTACACAGACCCTCTCGAGTACGTGAGCTCGCTGTTCACCGAGTGGTCCCCGGTGATCGCCTTCGAGAAGCTGATGGACGTCAACGTCCCTCGCCGGGCCGAGTACATCCGGGTCCTCTCCAGCGAGCTCAACCGGATTGCCAGCCACGCGCTCTTCCTGGGCTGGATGGCGCTCGATCTCGGCGGCCTGACGCCGATCCTCTGGTCGTTCATCGAGCGCGACGAGATCGTCGACATG
>CAYLSK010000036.1:18292-18868 GCA_964385975.1 uncultured Anaerolineaceae bacterium
GGCCGCGCTGACCGGCCAGCGGATGCTCTTCAACTACTTCCGGATCGGTGGCGTCAATGGAGACCTGAACCACGAGTTCATGAGCCGCCTCGGCGACTGGATGAGCCGCGCCACCGAACAGATCGAGGCCGGCAACGGACTCCTCAACGAGAACGAGATCTTCGTCCGGCGGATGCGCGGCCTGGGCACGATCGACCAGAAGACCGCGCTGCGGATGGTGATGACCGGCCCGAACCTGCGCGCGACCGGCGTCCCATTCGACGTTCGGCGGGCGCATCCCTACAGCGTCTTTCCCGAGCTCGAGTTCGACATCCCGACCCGCTCGGAGGGCGACTGCCTGGCCCGCTACCTGCTGCGCATGGATGAGATTAAGCAGAGTTTGCGGATCATCGACCAGTGCCTGCACCAGATGCCGGACGGCCCGATCATGGCCAAGCTGCCTCGGTTGCTCCGACCGCGACCCGGGCGGGCCTATGCCGCGGTCGAAGGGCCGCGTGGCCAGCTCGCGACCTACGCCGTCAGCGATGGAACCGACCAGCCATTCCGGATGCGGATCCACGACCCGTCGTTCATCCA
>CAYLSK010000037.1:0-18738 GCA_964385975.1 uncultured Anaerolineaceae bacterium
CACGTCGGCGGCCTGGTCGCCGGGCTCTGGCTGGGCGCCCTGATCCTGCCGACCGGCGTGCCGACCCTGTCGTCGCTCTGGCACCAGCCGCCGGGCCCTCAGGGGTCCGCCCGGCGTGCCACGACCTCGCCGCTACTCGAGCTGATCGGCGTGGCGGTCGTGGTGGCCGTCGTGGCGACCGGGATCGCCGTCGGGACAGCCGAGCGGAACGGCCCCGTCGGCGTGATCGATCCGGGTCGTGAGCCCGTCGCGATCGCGTTGAACGTCGACTGAGGCCACCCGCCCACCGATCCTCAGCGCACGAGCGGAATCTTCGGCAGCACCACGCTCACGCGCGCACCGTGCGGAGCGACGTTCTCGGCGTGAGCCGTGCCGCCGTGAGCGGTCGCCAGCTCTCGGACGATGGCCAGGCCGAGGCCGCTGCCGGGACCGGTCCGCGCCGGGTCGCCGCGAAAGAAGCGCTCGAAGACACGCGCGGCGGTGCCGGGGGGGAAACCGGGCCCATCGTCGGTGACCGCGAGGACGATCGTCTGCGAGGCGCCGTCGGCGGTCGGTGGTCCGGCGGTCGCCGACAGCCAAATGTGCCCACCGGACGGCGCGATGGCGAGGGCGTTGGCGATCAGGTTGGCCATGATCCGCTCGACGGCGCCGCGATCGGCCAGGAAGGCCAGCGACTCGCCCGGCCCACGGTTCCGCCCCGGGCCACGCTTCCTCGAGGTGGCGGATGGCGCATCGCCCGCGATGATCATCTCGATGCCGGCGGCCGCCGCGGCGCTCTTGAATCGGTCCGCGGACGTCCTCACGACCTCATCGGCATCCAGCGGTTCGGGCCGCAGGCCGTCCACCCCCTGCCGGAGGCGCTCGACGGCGCCGAGCTCGTCGACGAGTCGCTCCAGGCGGGTGGCTTCCTCGCCGATCGTTCGTGCGGCACGCTCGGCTTCGGGCCCGGCGGCCGTGCCATCGGCCAGGGCGGCGGCATACCCGCTGATCACGGTAAGCGGGGTCCGCAGGTCGTGACGGAGATCGGCCAGGAGCTCGGTTTCGCGTTGGCGTGCATCCGCCAGCTCCCCGGCCATCGCGTTGAATCGGGCGGTCAGCTCCCTGACCTCACTCGGTCCCTCGAGCGGCAAGGGGTCGTCCCCGGCGCGTGCCGGCAGGTCCGCCGTGGCGTCGGCCAGCCGGCGCAGCGGGCCGCCAACCGAGCGAGAGAGGACCAGGACGAGCGGGAGCCCCACGATCGCGCTCAACAGCAGGACCAGCGGCAGCGTCCGAACGAGGTCGGCGAAGGCGGCGGCGCGAGATCGGTCGGGGAGCGAGAGGACGACCGCGCGCGGCCCGGCGACGCTGACCGGTCGCAGCACGGTCGCCGCATAGAGATGTGCCTGGCCGTCCGTGAACGTGGCAGACCCAGTGATCGTCTGGCCGCGTGCCGTGCCGGCCGGGATGGCGATCGGACCCGTCGGCGCGGCCGTACCGCCCACCTCGCCGAGATCCACATAACCTCCGTCGGCACGCAACACGTGGACGCTGATCCCGCTACCGGCCACGGCGTCGCGCACTTCGGACACGAGCGCACGGAGCTCGCCGTCGAGCGCCGCGTTCCGAAACCGCACTACCAGCGTCTGGCCGATGTCGGCGAGCGACGACTTCGTCGCGTCGGCGTGAAGCGTGCCGAGGATCACGGTCAGGGTCAGCCCCATCGCCAGCCACGCCGTGACGATGGGCAGGACGACGACGAGGACGATCCGGCCAGTCAGCGAACGCGGCACGGTTCAGGGGCCGTCGTCGGGGGAGGGGACTGGTTCGCGCCCAGGTGGAACCAGCCGGTAGCCGAGGCCGCGAACGGTCTCGATGGGTGGCCCCTCGGGCCGCAGCTTCTTTCGGACTTCAGAGACATGCACGTCCACGGTCCGGGTCTCGCCCGGGAAGTCGGTGCCCCAGACGTTTTCAAGAAGGGCATCGCGGGTCAACACGACGCCGGGATCTCGGGCCAGGGCTACGAGCAGGTCGAACTCGCGCGATCGAAGGTCGAGGTGGCGCCCCGCGACCGTGGCTTCGCGCCGGCGAGGATCGATCCGCAGGGTCCCCACCTCGATCGGCCGTCCGCCCCGGTTCGTCACCTCGGTCCGGCGCAAGATGGCCTTGACCCTGGCCATCAGGGCGCGAGGATTGAACGGCTTGGTGACGTAGTCGTCGGCGCCCAGCTCGAGTCCGACGATGGCATCGATGTCGTCGTCGCGAGCGGTCAGCATCAGGACCGGCGTATCGCCGCGGCGGCGGAGCTCGCGGCAAACCTCGAAGCCATCCCGTCCAGGCAGCATCAGGTCCAGGATCACGAGATCCGGGTCGTGCCGAGCGTGGAGAGCGAGGGCTTCGTCGCCGTCGCCGGCGGCAAGCACGGCAAAGCCCTCTTTCTCGAGGTAAAGCCGGACGAGATCCACGATGTGGCGCTCATCGTCGACGACGAGGACGGTCTTCACACGGGCAACGATAGCGTCGGGCGTCGGGCCAGATGACCCTCGACGTAAGCTGGATGTAAGCCCGACCACCACTGGAGCACGAGACGGATGTTCGCGACGCTGCTCGGACCCCTGCCACGCCCGCCGCTCGAGGCCGACGCCGGCGATCGGGATCTCCTGGAGGCGGCCGTCCGAGCGCAGGAGGCAGCTGGCATCGAGCCGATCACCGACGGCGGCTTCGCTGGCGGCGAATCGCCGGTCGGGCGTTGGCGCGCGACCGCCTCGCTCACGCCTCGCGCCGTGAAGCAGGCGCTCCTTGGACCGTACACGGTCGGTCGGGCGGGAGTTGCCGGCGGATCTGGTGCTCTCGTCCGCCAGGAAAAGACCCTGGCGGCTGCCGACGCTCTGAACGCGGACCTCCGCGCCCTGGCGAGCGCGGGCTGCCCACTCATCGAGATCCACGAGCCGATGGCGGTCGCCATCGGAACCGACGAGCGCGAACGAGCCCTCTTCCGCGAAGCCCAGCAGCGCCTATTGGGCGGCGTCGAAGGACCCCACCTCTCGCTCGCGATCACGGGCGGCAACGCGGACGCCGCCGGGGTCGAAACGCTGCTCTCGGCCGCATACGACAGTCTGGCCGTCGACCTCATCTCGGGACCAGACAACTGGCGGCTGGTGGTCGCCACGCCAAGCGACCGCGGGATCGTCTGCGGTGCGCTCTCGGCCGACCTCGGCTCGGACGACGGGCCGGAGCTCCTGCTCTGGGCCGCCGCCTACGCGGCCTCGACCGGGAACCGCGGCCCGGCTCGCGTCGGTCTGGCCACGGCCTCGTCCCTCGCCAGCCTCCCGTGGGATGCCGCCGTAACAAAGTTGCGTCGCCTGGGCGAAGCGGCGAGGCTCGGCGACCTGCCGCCGGGCGAGCTCCGCCGCTCGATCGACCCGCGGGCGGTCGACATCCGCAGCGCCGCACTCGGCCGAGTCGACCCTCGCCGCCCCAGGTCCTGAGAGGCGATGATCCTGGCAGGCATCAATGTCAGGTCAGTCGTGGTCGCCGCCCGTCGATATTCGCCAAAGGTGCTGGCCCGCCGAGCGTGGAGGATCGCCGCATGATGCGCCACGGCATCACGCCGTTGGCCTGGCGGCAAGATACCCTCGGTTTGGCCCCAGCCTGCAGCTGCGAACTCCGTACCGTAGAGATGACGGAAGGCCGACGAACCGCCCGACGCCGTCCCGGAGCTTCATTGTGTGCCGGGTGCGGAGCGCGACTGGCAGTCGACAGGGAGCCGGTACAATCCCGAGCCATCGCCACTCGACAACGAACCGTGCCTGTGGGTCGCGCAACTCTCGAGAGGAGGTGAGCGTCGCCTTCTTGGGTGACGGGTGTCGCCTGCCAGTCGCGGCCGACCGTCGGCAACCACGGGCCGGTCCTGCCGCCTTCCCTGGCCGGCCGAGTCAGCATTGACGTTGGGATGCTGAGCCCCCGCCGGATCAGGCTTGATTCCGGCGCGCGACGGTGCCACCATCCTCGCTCCGGGACTTCAGCGCTCGCTGATCGGCTCCGCCAATGCATGCGCCGCAGGAGGTTCTTGTCCGTGGGCGAACACATCTCGTTCGTGGTCAACGGCACGCCTCGCGAGCTCGAGGTGGAGCCCAGACGACTCCTGGTCCAGGCCCTCCGTGAAGACCTGGACCTGACCGGCACCCACGTAGGGTGCGACACCAGTCAGTGCGGCGCCTGCACCGTCCACGTGGACGGCATGGCCGTGAAGTCGTGCACGATGCTCGCTGTCCAGGCGGACGGGTCGGAGGTCCTCACGATCGAGGGACTCGCCTCTGGCGACACCCTCCATCCGCTCCAGGCCGCCTTCTGGGAGAAGCACGGGCTGCAGTGTGGCTTCTGTACGCCGGGCATGATCATGACCGCCGCCGACCTGCTCTCGCGCAACGCCGATCCGACGGACGACGAGATCCGCCATGCGATCGAGGGCAACTTCTGCCGCTGTACGGGCTACCAGAACATCGTGGCCGCCATCCGCGAGGCCGCGCGGACCATGCACACCGGCGCCACGGCGCCGGTCAGCGCGCAGGCGTAAGGCCGAGGAGGAAACGATGGCAGTCGACGTCCTCGGGACCCCGGTCAAGCGGACCGAGGATCCCCGTTTTATCACCGGCATGGGTCGCTATCTCGACGACATCAAGCTGACCGGGATGGTCCATATGGCCATCCTTCGGAGCCCGTACGCTCATGCCAACATCCGCTCGATCGACACCTCGGCGGCCAAGGCCATGCCCGGCGTACTAGCCGTCATCGTCGGCGCGGACATCCCCTACAACCCGCTCCCGATGGCCTGGCCGGCCGGCGGCTCGAGCGGGATCCAGAACAACATCAACATGCCGCGGGTCCTCGCGACCGACAGCGTCAAGTGGACGGGCGAAGGCGTCGCCGCGGTCGTCGCCGAGACGCCGGAGCAGGCGGTCGAAGCGCTCGAAGCGATCCGGGTCGATTGGGAGCCACTGCCCGCCGTGGTCGACGCGGAGAAGGCGACCCAACCAGGCGCGCCGCAGCTCCACGAGAACGCCCCGAACAACGTCGTCTTCGAATGGTCGGTCGGTGACAAGGCAGGCACGGCTGGCGCGATCGATGCCGCGGAAGTCGTCGTCAAGCAACGAATCGTCAACCAGCGGCTGATCCCGAACCCGATGGAGGTTCGCGGCGACATCGGCTGGTACAACCCGGGCACGGACGAGTACACGATCTGGATGTCGAGCCAGACGCCGCACATCCAGCGGCTACTCCTGGCCGCGTTCGTCATGGGCATCCCCGAGCACAAGATCCGGTGCATCAGCCCGGATGTCGGGGGAGCGTTCGGATCCAAGATCTTCACCTACGCCGACATGCCGCTGGCCCTGTTCGCCAGCAAACAGATCGGCGGGCGGCCGGTCAAATGGGTCGAGGGCCGTCGCGAGAACTACCAAAGCACGACCCACGGCCGCGACCACATCACCTACCTCGAGATCGCCGGCACCCGTGCCGGTGAGGTGACCGGCCTCCGGGTCAAGACCTACGCGAACCTCGGCGGACGGCTGTCCACGATCGGCCCGGGCACCCCCACGACGCTCTACGCTCGAGTCCTGTCGGGCTGCTACAAGATCCCGAACGTCTACTGTGAGGTGACCGGCGTCTACACGAACACGACGTTCGTGGACGCCTACCGCGGCGCCGGCCGGCCGGAAGCCACCTACGTCGTCGAGCGGGCGATGGACCTGTTCGCGGCCGAGATCGGGATGGATCGAGCGGCGATCCGCCGCAAGAACTTCATCCCACCCGACCAGTTCCCGTATGAGAACCCGTCGGGCCTCGGGACCGCCTCCGGCGGCGCCAAGATCTACATCGACTCGGGCAACTACGAGCCGGCGCTGAACAAGGCCCTCACGGCGGTTAACTACTACGAGATGGAGAAGGCGAAGGCCGAGGCCCGCCGCCGCGGCAAGCTCCTGGGCGTCGGCTTGTCGACCTACATCGAGTGCTGCGGCATCGCGCCGTCGAAGTGGATCGGTGCGGTCGGCGAGGGCTGGGGCGCCGCGATGTGGGAGTCGGCCAACATCAAGGTCCACCTGACCGGCAAGATCATCGCCACCGTGGGCACCCAGCCGCAGGGCCAGGGCCACGAGACGACCTACGCCCAGGTGATCTCCCATGAGCTCGGGGTGCCGATGGAGGACGTCATCGTCCAGCACTCGGACACCCAGGGGACGCCGTTCGGCTACGGGTCGTACGGCAGCCGGACGAGCTCCGTCGGGATGACGGCAGCGGTCAAGGCCGCCGCCAAGATCCGGGAGAAGGCGAGGCACTACGCCGCGCACATGCTCGAGGCAAACGTCGAGGACATCGAGGTTGACGGCGCGAGCTACCGGGTCAAGGGTTCGCCGGACCGGGTCAAGACCATCCAGGAGATCGCCTTCGCCATCGATCTCGGCTTCAGCCTCCCCGAGGGCATGGAGCCGTACCTCGACGAGACCGCCTACCACGACACCCCGAACTGCACGTGGCCGTTCGGGACGCATGTCGCGGTCGTGGAGATCGACGAGGAGACCGGCAAGGTCGACCTCGTCCGCTACGTCGCCGTCGACGATGTCGGCAAGAAGATCAATCCGATGATCGTCGACGGCCAGCTCCATGGCGGGATCGCCCAGGGGGTCGGTCAGGCCCTCTGGGAGGGCGCGATCTACAGCGACGACGGCCAGCTCCAGTCGGGCTCGATGCTCGACTACGCCCTGCCGCGGGCGTCGTGGTTCCCGAATCTCGAGTTGGACGAGACGGTCACCCCGTCGCCGGTCAACCCACTCGGGGTCAAGGGGGTCGGCGAGGCGGGCACGATCGCCAGCACGGCGGCGGTGGCCAATGCCGTCATCGACGCGCTCAGCCCACTTGGCATCCGCCATCTCGACATGCCGTACACGCCGCAGACGGTGTGGCGGGCGATCCAGGGTTCGAAGGGAGGCCAGGCGTGATCCCCGCGGCGTTCAGCTATCGGCGCTCGGCCACGCTCGATGAGGCGCTCAAGGCGATCTCGGGCGCAAACGGCGTGGTCAAGCTGCTGGCCGGCGGCCAGAGCCTGCTGCCATTGCTCAAGCTACGGTTGGGGTCGGCCGACACGCTGGTCGACATCGGCCGCCTGACCGAGCTCAAGGGCGTCCGCCAGCTGGCCGACGGCAGGCTGGCGGTGGGTGCCCTGACCACCTATCGCGAGCTGGCTGACTCGCCGGCGCAGCACTACGGCCTGCTGGGTGACGCGCTGCCGACGATCGGGGATGTCCAGGTCCGCAACCGCGGCACGATCGGCGGCGCCGTCGCTCATGCCGACCCGGCCTCGGATCTACCTGCCTGCCTGCTCGCCCTCGGTGCCGAGATCGTCGCACGCTCCGTTCGCGGTGAGCGCACGATCCCGATCGACGGGTTCTTCGTCGGCCCGTTCGCGACCGCGCTCGCAGCCGACGAGCTGATCACCGAGGTCCGCCTGCCGGGGCCGCGCAATGACGCCGGGTCCGCCTACGTCTCGCTCGAGCAGCCCGCCTCGGGCTACGCCTTGGTTGGCGTGGCGGCGGTCGTCTTCGTCGCGGCCGACGGCACGATCGCCGGGGCGAACATCGCCTTGGCCGGGGTCGGCGACCACGCCTATCGAGCCCGGGCGGTGGAGGCCGCCCTGGTCGGTTCGGACGCGTCGCCCGCCGCCATCAATGCCGCCGCGGGTCATGCCACGGACGGGGTCGACGTCGCCAGCGACATCCATGCCGATCGGGCCTATCGAACGGCGATGGCCGCCGTCTACACCCGCCGCGCGATCGAGGCAGCCCTCGCCCGGCTCGCCTGATCCGGCCGACCCCGCGTGCGAGTCGAGCGGGTCACCCCGGGCAGGCGCCTGCCCGCTCGACTGGTCGGGTCCGTTCTGGCGCGCGACCTGACGGTTTCCGGTTCCCGCTGGCCGAAGGGGCGGCGGCTGACCGGGGAGGATCTTCTGGCCCTCGCCGCGGCCGAACCCGGCCCGCCCGTCAGCGTGCTCGTTCCGGATCCCGGGGAGCTGCACGAAGACGACGCCGCGCTCCGTTTGGCCGCCTCGGTCGCCGGGCCCGGCCTGGTCGTGCGCGGGCCAGCGCAGAGTCGAGTCGACCTGATCGCCGAACGCGGGGGCGTCGCCAATGTCCGGGTCGCCGACCTGGAGCGGCTCAACCGGATCGATCCGCTCGAGGTCTTCACCGTCTTCGATGGCCAGGTCGTCGAGGCCGGTGACCTGGTCGCCAGCGTGAAGGTGGCCCCACATCTCGTGGACGCGGCCATCGTGGACGCGGGCGCGCGCCTCGCCGACTTCGGCAGTCGCCCGCTGGTCTGGGTCGCGCCGTTCATCCCGAGCCGAGTCGGGGTCGTCGTCAAGGAGTCGTTGCGGGCAACCGCGCGCGAACGGTTCGAGGCGAGCGTCCGGGCAAAGGTCGAAGGCCTCGGCTCGACGATCGTGGCTATCGAATACGTCACGGACGACGCCGACGCCGTGGAAACCGCGATCGCCGGCTTCGTCCAGGGTCCGGAGGCGCTCGAGCTGATCCTGACCGCCGGGGCGGCCAGCACGGACCCATTGGACCCCTGCTTCGTGGCCATCGCCGCCCTCGGCGGACGGGTCGTCCGGCGCGGCGTCCCGGCCCATCCCGGCTCCATGCTCTGGCTCGCCCGGATCGGCCGGACCGCGATCATGGGCCTGCCCACTTGCGGGGCGTACTCCAAGGCCACCGCTGCAGACCTGCTCCTGCCCCGACTGCTCTCCGGCGAGCCGGCCTCCGAGCGGACCGTGGCCAAGCTCGGCCATGGCGGCATTTTGACCCGCGACCAACGTTTCAGGTTCCCCGCCTACGCCCGTGACCTGGAGGCGCCCGAGGGGTAGCAGCCGGGCGTAGAATGGTGAGTCTGGATCGACCGGGAACCCGATGGCGCCCGCCGGGACGGGCCGTCGCCGGGTCGTGTCCACCCGCCAGGCGCTGGCGTGGTCGCCCTGCTCGCCCGGTCGTCCCTGCGTCCCCACCGGCGCGGAGGTACGTCTATGGGACACATCCGCGAGAGCATCCACGTCGATGCCCCCATCGACCAGGTATGGGAGCTCGGCGCCAAGTGCGAGCGCTACCCGGAATGGCAGACCGGGATCGTCGAGGTGAAGGACTGCACCGGTCCGATCGACCACCTCGGTGCGAAGTACACGATCGTGTACAAGTCGATGGGTCGGCGGCTGGAGGCGACGTTTGAGGTCACTCGGGCCGAGAAGCCTCGACTCATGGAGCAGAAGGGCACCGTCCCGGGCGGTGGCCACGGCACGTCGGTCCAGACGCTCGAGCCGGCCGGAGGTGGCACGGATCTCACGTTCACCTTCGACTACGAGCTGCCGGGCGGGTTCGTCGGCGGCATGGCCGACAAGCTGTTCATGGAGCGCGCCCTCGAGCGCGACATCCGCCATTCGAACGAGAACTTCAAGGCCCTCTGCGAGGTCGAGGCGAAAGTCACGGCCTGACCCCGCAAGGGCACCTGAACACTGCGGCCCCGGTCGACCGGGGCCGCAGTGTAGATTCCGCGGATGCGCGACCGCGACCAACGACCCGCCGGCACCCGTTCCATCGAGGCCATCCAGGACGACTTCCGAAGTCGCAACTACATCGCGGATCGGTCGGTCGCGACGGCGGTCTTCCTGGCCCTGGAGCTGGGACGCCCGCTGCTCCTCGAAGGCGAGGCCGGGGTCGGCAAGACGGAGCTGGCGAAAGTCCTCGCCGCCTCACTTGAGACCCGCCTGATCCGGCTCCAGTGCTACGAGGGGCTGGACGTCAACACCGCGGTCTACGAATGGAACTATCCGCGCCAGATGCTCGAGATCCGGCTTCTCGAAGCCCGCGGGGAGGCCGAGCGGGCCACCGCCCACGACATCTTCGGGGAGGACTTCCTGATCCGCCGGCCACTCCTTCAGGCGCTCGAGTCAAGCGAGGGCGCCGCTCCGGTCCTGCTGATTGACGAGATCGATCGAGCCGACGAGGAGTTCGAGGCCTATCTGCTCGAGATCCTGTCCGATTTCCAGGTGACCGTCCCCGAGATCGGGACAATCCGGGCCGAGCAGCCGCCCCGCGTGATCCTGACCTCCAACCGGACGCGCGAGGTCCACGACGCGCTGAAGCGCCGCTGCCTCTACCACTGGATCGACTACCCGACGGCCCAGAAGGAGTACGAGATCGTCCTGGCCAAGGTGCCGGAGGCGCCTGAGCGCCTTGCCCGCGAGGTCGTGGCGTTCATCCATCGCCTGCGCCAGGCAGACCTGACCAAAGTGCCCGGGATCGCCGAGACGCTCGACTGGGCGGCGGCGCTCCTCTCGCTCGGCGCGCGCGAGCTGGCTCCCGAGCTCGTCGACGAGACCCTGGGCGTCGTCCTCAAGTACGAAGAGGACATCCGCCAGGTCCGTGGCGAGGGAACCCGGCGCCTCCTGACCGAGGCCGCCGCCGGCGGCTGATCACGATCCGATGACCGACCCCGCCATCGTCCGTTCGCCATTCGGGCCCGAGGTGGACGGGCGCCGCCTGCTCGTCGAGGCGGTCGGGTTCGGGCGGTCGCTGCGAGCCGTGCGCCTGGCGATCGACCTCGGCGCGGCGGTCGACTTCGCGCGCGCCCTCACCCTCGTCGACATCGGCGACCGCGAGCAGGTTCGTGCCGCTGGAGCGGCCATCTTCGTCCGACGGCGCGACGATCGCGCGATCTACGACGCCGCCTTCGATCGCTGGTGGCACCGACGCGGTGGTCGCGTCGACGCGGAATTTCAGCCATCGAGCCTGCGCCGCGAGGATGAGGCAACTGGCGAAGAGCAGGCACTCGGCGCGGCCCCGCCGGAGCCCGGCTCTGAGCGCGGTTCGATGCGTCCGGAGGAGCGCGGGACACCCATCCCGGCCGATTCGAGCGAAGACGCCGAGAACGAGGCGCCGATCGAAGGAGTGGTCATCTCGCCCGACGCCTATTCCCGGGGCGAGGTGCTCCGCCACCGCGAGTTCGATCGGATGACGCCGGCCGAGCTGCGTGAGGCGGAACGGCTGGTGGATGCGCTGGTGCCGCGCCTGGAGCGCCGCCGGACGCGCCGCTACGAGCTCCATTCGCACGGCCGGCGGTTGGCACCCCGGGCGATGCTCCGGCGCAACCTCGGCACCGGCGGTCAGCTGCTGTCGTGGGTCTGGCGACGCCAGATCCGCGAGCCCCGGTCGCTGGTCGTGCTGTGCGACATCTCCGGCTCGATGGAGCGCCATTCTCGCCTGCTCCTGCGGTTCATTCAGGCGTTGTCGGCCGCGTCGGAGGTGCGCACCGAATCATTTGTTTTCGGGACCCGCCTGACCCGGGTGACGCGGCTGCTGCGAGACCGCGATCGCGATCGGGCACTGGCCCGGGTCGCCGACTCGGTCAACGACTGGGCTGGCGGGACACGGATCGGCGATTCCTTCCGGACATTCAACCAGCACTGGGCTCGTCGATCGCTGCGAACCTCGGGCGTTGTCGTCGTGGTCTCCGACGGCTGGGACCGCGGAGATCCGGCGATGGTCGCAGCCGAGACGGCACGCCTCCGCCGGAACTGCCACCGCCTGGTCTGGCTCAACCCGCTGGCTGGCACGCCCGGTTATCAGCCACTGGCCGGCGGGATGCGGGCGGCCTATCCGTACATCGACGACTTTCTGCCGGCCGGGACGGTCGCCAGCCTGGAGCGGCTCGGCGAGATCCTCGGCGGCGTCCGGGCGGGCGACACGCGGCGGGGGAGTGAGGCAGCTGCCCACGCGGCCCTGCCACCGGGCGGGCCTCCGGTGGCCCGAGTACCCAGCGTCGTCGGCGGCGAGACCATCGACCCAACCGTTGCGAGGCCACTGCGATGAAGGAATTGCTCGAGACCCTGGCTGGTTGGGAGCGGGACGGCCTGGAGATCGGTCGTGCGGTCGTCGTGCGGACCTTCGGCTCTTCGCCGCGCCCGGAAGGGGCCGTCCTCCTCTACGCGGCCGATGGTCGGATCGCCGGCTCCGTGAGTGGCGGCTGCGTCGAGGGCGCGGCTGCCAAGGAGATCGAGCACGCTCGGGCGACCGGCAACGCCAGGGTCATCCGCTATGGCATCAGCGACGAGCAGGCGTGGGACGTGGGGCTCGCCTGCGGTGGCACGATCGACGTCCTGGTCGAGCCGGTTGCGCCGGCGGTCGTGATCGAGGCGGCCCGACGTTCCGTGGGTGCGCAGGGGCACGGCTCGGCGGTCGTGACGACGCTCCCCGCCGACTCGCCGCCAGGCGAGTTCGGGCCGCACCAGCCAGGGGATGGGGCACCGCCGGCGGCCGAGCTGATCGTCACGGAGGAGGGGCAGCTGAGCGGCTCGCTTGGAACGGCCGAGCTGGACTCCGCGCTGGTCGACGCCGCGACGGAGGCCCTCCGGCGTGGCCTGTCACGGACGGTGGACCTCGGTGGTCGTTCGCTCTTCATCGAGGTCTTCCCGGTCCGGCCACGGCTGGTGATGGTCGGCGGCGTGGAAGTCGCCCGATCGCTGGTGCGCCTGGCGCGCGAGCTGGGCTTCGAGACCGTGGTCGTCGACGGTCGGGCGGCCTTCGCAACTCCCGAGCGGTTCCCCGACGTCGACCGACTCATCGTCGGCTGGCCGGACGAGGTCGCCGACGAGATCGGCCTCGGCCCGAACGACGCCGTCGCCGTCCTCTCGCATGATGTCAAGTTCGACGAGCCAGCGATTGTCGCGGCGCTCCGGCGCGGCTGTCGCTACGTCGGCGCGGTCGGGTCACGAAAGACCCAGGCCGATCGGCGCGCGCGGTTGCTCGAGGCGGGTGTCAGCGAGCCGGACCTTGCGCGCCTGCGGGGCCCGGTCGGGTTGGACCTCGGCGGTCGCGCGCCGGCTGAGACGGCGCTGGCGATCCTGGCCGAGGTCGTCGCCGAGCGGTATGGGGGATCCGGCGTGCCGATGCGACTGCGCGCGCAGCATGCGGCGAGTGAGGCTCGGGTCTGACCTTGGCAAGGGGAACGACGACAACGGTCGTCCTGGCCGCGGGGGCTGGATCGCGATTCGGTGGCGGCAAGCTGCTCGCGCCGCTCGCTGGCCGGCCGATCCTCCAGCACGTCCTGGACACGCTGGCCGAATCTGGGCTCGACGAGGTCATCGTCGTGCTCGGTCGGGACGCACCGGAGATCGAGCGATCGGTCGCCTGGCGGGGCGAGCGGCGGGTCATCAACCCCGATCCTGAGCGTGGTCTGGCGAGCTCGCTTCGGATCGGCCTGGCAGAGGTTGATCCTGCGGCCGACGCGGTTCTGGTCGTCCTCGGCGACCAACCACTCGTGGCGGTCGAAACGATCCGGTCCCTGCTCAACGCGCCGGGGGATTCGACCCGGCCGGCGATCGTCCCCGCCTACGCCGACGACCGTGGGCGCAACCCCGTGCTCCTGCGACGGGCCGCCTTCGGTCTGGCCGAGGAGGCGAGCGGGGACCGGGGTCTCGGCCCGGTTCTCGCCGCGCACCCGGAGCTCGTGTTGGAGATCCCGATGGCGGGCGAAAACCCCGACGTCGACACGCGCAACGACCTGGCCCGGGTCGTCGAGGCCTCCTGGGCGGCTCGCGTGCGCGCCAATGGGGAGCAGGTGGATCGGGTCCGCGAAGTCCCCGACGGTGCCGACTTCTATGCCCCGGTCCGCTCGCTCTTCCGGGCCGATCCCACCCGGACCGACGATCCAGTTCTGAACGCCCTGCTCTCGCTGGTTCGATCTGGCGAGCGCTGGCTCGACGTGGGCGCCGGCGCCGGTCGATTCGCGCTCCCGATTGCCCGCGCGCTCGATCCGTCGGGAGGCTCGGTCGTCGCTCTCGATGCCTCGCCGTCCATGCTCGAGGGCCTGCGCGAGATTGCCGAGGACTACGCGATCGAGAACGTCCGAACGGTGGAGGCGCGCTGGCCGCCCGCCGATCCGTCCGGGTCGACCGTCCTGGAGGCGGACGTCGCGCTCATTGCCCACGTCGGCTATGACGTCGAGGCGATCGGTCCATTCGTCGATGGTCTCGAAACGGCCGCCCGACGCCTCTGCGTCGCCGTGCTGATGCAGTACGTCCCGGCCTCTGCCGCCGACCCGTTCTGGCCCTTGGTCCATGGCGAATCGCGGGTCACGCTGCCCGCGCTCCCGGACTTCCTCGAGCTCCTCCGCTCGCGTGGCCGGGAGCCATCGGTCACCCCGATCGCCGGCGAACCCCGCCGGTTCGACTCGCGAGAGGCGCTGGAAGGCTTCGTTCGTCGTCAGCTGTGGATCGATCCAGACGGGCCGAAGGAGTCGCGGTTCAAGGCGGCGCTGGACGAGCTGGCCGTCCCCGACGGTCCCGGCTGGACGATTCGCGGCCGCACGCCGACCGACACCGGGATCGTGACGTGGAGCTCGCCCTGATCGCCGCGCGTGAGACGGAGTCGATCCCGGTCGAGGCGTTCCTGTCGGGCTACCCGGACGGCATCCGGGCGGCCGCGAACACGCCACGGGGCATCGTCAAGCGAGCCGTTCCCGGCGCCCTCGAGCGGGTGCGGCCTGGCTGGCGGCTGATCTGTTACGAAGTCCCGATGGGCCGCCGCAACGCCTACTTCGGGTGCGTGGCTCCTGAGAATGGGCACGTCCATCTCGGGTTCGAGCTCGGGATCTACGTGGCCGATCCGGACCGGCTGCTGGAAGGTGCCCACCTGCGCCTTCGGAGGATCCGATTCCTGACGTTCACGGCGGACCAGCCGATCCCGGAAGCCCCGCTCGTGGAGATGACCCGTGACGCGGCCCGAATCGCCGCGATGTCGCGGGCGGAACGCTTCTCGCTGTTGCTCGACCGAGATCTCGTCTTCGGGCCTTGACATGTGACTATTAAGTCACATATATTCCCAGGCGTGACGGATCCCATGGCACCGGTCTTTCGAGCGCTCGCCGACCCAGGTCGGCGGGTCCTGCTCGACCGGCTCTTCGAGCGCGATGGCCAGACGCTGGGAGAGCTGTGCGAGCACCTGCCCGGGATGACGCGCTTCGGGGTGATGAAGCACCTCAGGGTGCTCGAAGAGGCGAATCTCGTGGCGACCCAGCGCGTAGGTCGCGAGAAGCGCCACTTCCTGAACCCTGTGCCGATCCGTCTCGTCCACGACCGATGGACCGGCAAGTTCGCGGAGGCGATCGTGGGCGCCATGTCGAACCTGAAGCATCACCTGGAGAGACCGATGGACCCGATCGATCACGTCTACACGACCTTCATCAAGGCCTCGCCGGAGCGGGTCTGGCAGGCGATCACCGACGGCGACGACACCATCCGCTACTACTACGGAACTCGCGTCACCTCCGACTGGGCGGTCGGCTCGCCGATCAGCTACACCTATCCCGACGGATCCGTTGCTGCCGACGGCGAGGTCCTGGCGCTCGAGCCCGGTCGGAGCGTCACGATGGCCTTCCATCCGCGCTGGTCGCCGGAGATCGACGCTGAGGGTCCGGTCCGGATGACTTGGGCCGTCGAGGCGGCAGAGGATGGCACCTCCAGGCTGACCGTAACCAGCGCGCTGGTGCCGGGATCGCGGGCGGATGCCGAATTCCGAACTGGCAACGCCTACATCGTCTCCGGCCTGAAAACGTTCCTGGAGACAGGTACGCCCTTGGTGGTCGCCTGACCCTCGACTGGCTGACGGTGGTTGCATCGAATACAACCACCGTCGCCGCAGCAGGTTTGCGGGGCTCAGATTCGTCCGATCCTTGCACCGAATGCAACCAGCCTCCGGCAGCCGTACAGCCTGTTGCGCCACATGCAAGGCAGCTGTTCGAGAGGCTCGCGGGGCGGTCGACAACCGACCGTGCTTGCGTTTGGCGCAACGGGTTGCATGGATCTTGCATCACGCGTAATTCCCTGGCACCCGGCGTCGCAATCCGCGGTCATTACGTTGACGTACCAATAGTCGCGGACGGATACTGACCCGCAACGCGTCCCAGCTTCGGACCCCGGTCGTCGCCCGGTCATCTGACCCCGACCGCCGGCCCTCGATTGTCGCCAGCAGCTCTGTGCCCATCCGGGCCGGATGGGCCGACATCGCCCTCGCATGATCGAGGAGGAGGGTCGTAGCGCGATGATTCCTGGCCAGTTCGACTACGTGCGCCCGGCCGATCTGGCTGAGACGCTGCGAATCCTCAAGGACCGGGAAGGCGAGGCCAAGCTGCTCTCGGGCGGCTACAGCCTGCTTCCCCTGATCAAGCTCCGGCTCGCGCAGCCCGCGCTGCTCGTCGACCTGCGCGACGTCGCCGGGCTCGACGGGATTGCCGAAACTGACGACTACCTGCGAATTGGGGCGCGTGCCACGCACCGCCAGATCCACGATGCCCCGATCGTTCGGGCCCGCTATCCGCTGCTTCACGACGTGACGGCCGTCATCGGAGACCCGCAGGTCCGCAACTGGGGCACGATCGGCGGCTCCGTTGCCCACGCCGACCCGGCTTCCGACTGGCCGGCCGTCCTGCTCGCAACCAATGCCACGATCGTCTGCCGGAGCCAGTCCGGCGAGCGAGCGATCGCCGCCCGCGACTTCTTCCTGGACACGTTCACCACCGCCATCGAGCCGACCGAGGTCCTGACCGAGATCCGTATCCCTCGGCGACCGCGCGGGGCCGGTGGCGCCTACGAGAAGCTCGAGCGCAAGGTCGGCGACTTCGCGACCGTCGCGGTCGCCTCGGTCGTCGCCCTCGCTGCCGACGGTCGGATCGAGCGCGCCGGAATCGGCCTGACGGCCGTCTCCGATTCGCCGTTCGCAGCCACGGACGCCGAAGCGATCCTGGTCGGCAACCCGCCCTCGGACGAGCTCTTTCGTCGAGCGGGCGCGGCCGCGGCGGCACAGAGCCGACCCGCCGGCGACGTTCGAGGTCCGGTCGAATACAAGCGCGCGATGGTCGCGGAGCTGACCGTCAGGTCGCTCCGAACCGCCGTCGAGCGCGCCCTCGCGAACGCGTAGGAGGCTCCACGATGACGACCCAGCACATCTCGGTCACCGTCAACGGAGAGGTCCACGAGGCCGACGTCGAACCTCGTCTCCTCCTCGTCCACCTCCTGCGCGACACGTTCGGGCTGACCGGCACGCACGTCGGGTGCGACACGAGCAACTGCGGCGCGTGCACCGTTCACGTCGACGGCGAGAGCGCCAAGTCATGCACGATGCTCGCCGTCCAGGCCGATGGCCGGGCGATCAAGACGATCGAGGGGATGGCCGACGGCGCCAACCTCCACCCGCTCCAGCAGGCGTTCTGGGACCAGCACGGCCTCCAGTGCGGGTTCTGCACCCCGGGGATGATCATGCAGGCCGCCTGGCTCCTGGCCAACGACCCGCAGCCGAACGAGCACGAGATTCGCGAGGGGATCAGTGGCAACCTCTGTCGCTGCACCGGCTACGTGAACATCGTGAAAGCCATCCAGCAGGCGGCCGTCGAGATGCAGACCGCTGCCGCAAACCAGACCGGTTCGCCGGTCGCAGCCGGTTGAGCGGGGAGTGACGAGATGACCACGGACACGGAACCCCGCACCAGCGCCGCGATCGGTGGCATGGGCCACTCGGTCAAGCGCAAGGAAGATCCCCGCTTCATCCGCGGCAAGGGCGAATACATCGACGACGTCAACCTGCCCGGCCAGCTCTGGCTCGACATCGTCCGCAGCCCATACGCCCACGCGACGATCAAGGGCATCGACGCGACCGAGGCGCTGAAGATCCCGGGCGTCCTGGCCGTCATCACCGGCGCCGACCTCGAGAAGGCCGGCCTGCACTGGATGCCGACCCTCGCCGGCGACAAGCAGATGGTCCTCCCGACCGACACGGTCATGTATCAGGCCCAGGAGGTCGCCGCAGTCGTGGCGACGACGAAATACATCGCCGCCGACGGCGTCGCCGCTGTCCTCGTCGATTACGAGCCCCTGCCCGTCATCGTCGACCCGTTCAAGGCTCTCGAGCCCGACGCCTTCGTCCTCCGGCCGGACCGCGGCCCGGACAAGCAGAACAACCACATCTGGCATTGGGAGTCGGGCGATCGGGCGGCCACCGACGCCGATCTCGCGGCGGCCGACGTGCACATCGAGCAGGACATCTACATCCCGCGGATCCACGTCGCGTCGATCGAGACATGTGGCTGTGTCGCCGATTGGGACGCCGTCCGCGGCCAGCTCACCCTTCACATGACCAGCCAGGCGCCCCACGTCATCCGGACGGTGCTCGCCCTCGTCAGCGGCCTGCCAGAGCAGAACATCCGGGTCAAGACCCACGACATCGGCGGCGGGTTCGGCGGCAAGGTGCCGGTCTACCCGGGCTACGTCCTCGCGGTCGTCGCGAGCCTCACCGTTGGCAAGCCCGTCAAGTGGATCGAGGACCGCATGGAGAACCTGCAGGCGGACTCGTTCGCCCGCGACTACCACATCACGGCCGAGCTGGCGGCGAAGAAGGACGGCACGCTGACCGCGCTCCGGATCAAGACCCTCGCGGACCACGGCTACACCGACGCCGCCGCGAATCCCTCGAAGTTCCCCGCCGGGCTCTTCCACGTCTGCACCGGCTCCTACGACCTCGCGGCCGCCCACGTCGAGGTCGACGGCGTCTACACGAACAAGCCGCCCGGAGGCATCGCGTACCGCTGCTCGTTCCGCGTCACCGAGGCCGTCCACACGATCGAGCGGATGGTCGACATCATGGCCCACCAGCTCGGGATCGACCCGGCGGCCTT
>CAYLSK010000038.1:0-18542 GCA_964385975.1 uncultured Anaerolineaceae bacterium
GGGTCGTGCCGCGGACCAGTCCCTCGAAGAAGAGCTCCTGGGCGCGAACCTCGAAGGTGCGACAGTCGACCATCGTCCGATACATCCGGAGCTGAGTGTCGCGATCGATCTGCGGCGCGGTGGTCGCCATTCGGGTCGGCTCCTAGTAGGCGTTCGCGACGAACAGCTCGTCGGAGGGGAATCGGGTGATGACCTGGGGGCCCTGCGCGGTCACGACGACCTCCTCCTCGATCCGCGCCGCGGAGACGCCGTCCTTTGCGGGGCAGTAGGTCTCGAGGGCGATGACCATCCCCTCCTTGATTTCCACCGGATGCTCGAGCGAGTTCAGCCGGCTGATGATCGGTCGCTCGTGCAGGAAGAGTCCCACGCTGTGGCCGAACTGGAGCCCGAAGCACTCCATCTCGTTGTCGAACCCGAAGTCCTGGGCCTTCGGCCAGACGCTGGCGACCTGGTCGGTCGTGACACCGGGGCGCATCAGCTCGATCGACTTGTCGATCCACTCGCGCGCCTGCTTGTACGCGTCGCGCTGGGCGTCGTTGGCCTTGCCGACGACGAACGTCCGGTAGTAGCAGGTCTTGTAGCCGATGAACGTGTGGATGATGTCGAAGAAGGCCTGGTCGCCAGGCCGGATGATCCGGTCGGAGAAGACATGGGGGTGCGGGCTGCAGCGCTCGCCCGAGACGGCGTTGATGTTGTCCACGTGCTCCGAGCCGAGGTCGAACAGGAACTTCGTGACGTTCGCCACGAGGTCGCTCTCCCGGATCCCGGGCTTCAGCTGCTCCGAGATGAGCTGGTAGGCACCGTCCACCATCGCGCAGGCCGTGTTGAGCAGCAGGATCTCGTCGATCGACTTGACCTCACGGGCGTCGAGCATCACCTGCTGCCCGTCGCGGATGGTCACGCCCTCCTCGGCCAGGGCGGCGAGCATCGGCGGCTCGACGATGTCCACGCCGAGCGGCATGTCCACGACGCCTTCCGCCCGCAGGAGGTCGCGGATTTCGCGTGCCGCGGCGCGGAACAGGCCGGCGTCCGGGGCGACGGCACCGCGCAGCCCGACCATCCCGGCATGGATGTTCTCCGGCCGCATCCACGGGCAGTTGAGCCGGTGGTGCCTGGCCGCCGACCCGAAGTCCCAGATGTGTGGATCACCGCCACGGGTCAGGAGGGCATAGCGGGTCATCTTGTCGCGCGCCCACTCCCCGATGTGGGTGCTCGTGACGTAGCGGATGTTGTTGAAGTCGAACAACAGGACGGCACCGACGTCAGAGGCCGCCAGCGCATCGCGAGCGCGCGTCTTCCGGTACGTGCGCAGCCGCTCGACGTTCCAGCGCTCTTCCCAGTCCACGTTCATCGAGCCGGGCGAGGCGAATGATGGCATCACGGCAGGTTCCCCAATGCAGATCGATCCATGACGTGTCGAGCCCAGTCGGGAAGATTCGTTCATCCATGCTACACAGGGACGAGGGCCGCGCAAGTCGTCGGTCGGCACGGCGCGCGATGGTCCGCGAGCGTAAAGTGTGCGCTCCTGCTATGCAGGATTGCAATCTGGCTTGACACTCGTTCATTGTCTCTACACACTCCCGGGATCGCGGGGGAGGACCGCTGGAGTGGAGGAGTGTCGCATGCGCACAGATCCGATCGGCAGGATCCGCCTGAACAGGCTGGCCGGGTTGCTCGGCATCGCGAGTCTCGTGGTCGCCGCATGCGGCAGCGGGACCGCGTCCACCGCGCCGTCGGTCGCGGCCACGGCTGCGGCCCCGACCACGGCGCCAAGCCAGGCCGCCGCGCCGAGCGTGGAACCCAAGACCCTCGAGATCGCCTACCTGTCATTCGCGGTCGCCAACAGCTACGACGCCCCGATGCTCGCGGGCGCGCAGGCCGCTGCGGCCGCCGGGAACGCCAAGCTCACCGTGTTCGACGCGAACCTCAACCCAGCCGATCAAACGAAGCAGCTCCAGGATGCGACGGCGTCGGGCAAGTTCGACGCCATCATCACCCAGCCGCTGTTCGGCGCCGGTCTCGTGGAAGACGTCAAAAAGGCCATCGCCGCGGGGATCGCCGTCGGCAATATCGACCAGGTCCTTGGTTCCGACATGACCACGCCGGACTCCCAGGTCGAGGGCCTGAGCGCGAACGTCGCGTTCGTCCCGAGCGAGCTCGGTCGCAAGATCGGCGAGCTCGTCGTCACCGCGTGCGCCGATCTGAAGGCCAACCCGTGCAACGTCGGCTATATCTGGTCGGTCAAGGCCGCGGCGCTCGACACCACGCTCAGGGCGGCGTTCGACAAGGCGACCGCCGGCCATCCTGAGATCAAGATCGTCGGCGAGGGTGAATCGTTCTACACGACGGCGCTCGGACTGAAGGCCGCGCAGGACATCGTCGCGGCGCACCCGGACGTCTCCGTCATCGTCGGGGCGGACCAGGCCATCACCGGTGCGGTCCAGGCCGTCGCCGACATCAAGGACAAGGTCCGGCTCGTCGGGTATGGCGGCGGCGCGATCGCGCTCCAGGGCATCGCCTCGGGCGAGCGCTTCGGGACGGTCATGCAGATGCCGGCGACCGAGGGTCGGGTCGGCACGGAGCAGCTGATCAACGCGATCCGGACCGGCACGCCGGCGCCCGGTGTGGATCCGCTCGCCTCCCTCCCCGACGGTGGCGTCGTGACGAAGGCGAACGTGGCGACCTTCCTGCCGCTCGCGGAGTGGCCGGGCTGAGGCCGACCCTGGTCGGCTGAGGCGGTGGACAGCACGGCGGACGGCACCGTCCATCTCGACGTTCGCGCGCTCGGCAAGTCCTTCGGGGCCACGCGGGCACTCGACGATGTCTCGGTGGCCGTCCGCGCCGGCTCGGTCCACGCGTTCGTCGGTGAGAACGGCGCGGGCAAGTCCACGCTGGGCAAGATCATCGCCGGCGTCTTCCCGCAGGATCAGGGCGACCTGGTCCTGCGGGGGACGACCGTCTCGTTCGGTTCTCCCCGCCAGGCGCTGATCCGCGCGATCGCGCTCGTGGCGCAGGAGGTCGCCCTCGTCCCGAGGCTGACCGTGGCGGAGAACGTATTCCTCGGCGCCGAGCCGAGGCGTGCCGGGTTCATCGACCAGCGCTCGCTCGGTGATCGGTTCGAGCGGCTGACCAGGGAGACCGGTTTCGACCTGCAGGCGGGGACGATCGTCGGGCGGCTATCGCTCGCCCAGCAACAGCAGGTGGAGATCCTGCGAGCGCTCGCGAGGGACGCTGACCTCATCATCCTCGACGAACCGACGGCGAGCCTGTCCGCGTCGGAGACCGAGCGCCTGCACGAGATCGTCCGAGGGCTCAGATCGCGCGGCCAGACGGTCATCCTCGTATCGCATTTCCTGGGCGAGGTCCTCGACCTGTCGGACACCATCACCGTCCTCCGGGATGGCCGGGTCGTCAGGACGAGTCCGACCGTTGACGAGACGGAGGGGAGTCTCGTCCTCGGGATGCTCGGTCGGCCGGTCAGTCGGACGTATCCGGACAAGCGACCGCCGTCACCAGAGGCCCCGATCGCCCTGGCGATCGACGGTCTTTCGGCGCCCGGCGTCGACGACGTCTCATTGACGGTCCGGGCCGGTGAGATCGTCGGCCTGGCGGGACTCGTCGGCGCCGGCCGGACCGAACTCGCCCGGGCCATCTACGGCGCGAGTCCTCCCGCCGCCGGAGCCGTACGCGTCGCAGGCGCCGCACTACCCGGGAGGCCGGGCGCCTCGATCCACGCCGGACTTGCCATGATCCCCGAGTCGCGCAAGGACGACGGTCTCATCCTGAGGCGTCCGATCCGGGAGAACGTCAGCCTGACCAGTCTCCCGCGCCTTCAGCGCTTCGGGTTCGTCCGACGCGGAGCTGAGCGGGCGCAGGTCCGCGACGCCCTCGAACGGGTGACCGGGACGCAACTGCTCGAAGCGCCGGCGGGATCGCTGTCCGGCGGCAATCAGCAGAAGCTCCTGTTCGCACGCGCGCTGCTCATCGACCCGGGCGTCCTGATCGCGGACGAACCCACGCGCGGGATCGATGTCGGGGCGAAGCGGGACATCTACGAGGTCCTGGTCGGTCTCGCCGCGAGCGGGATGGCGGTGATCCTGATCTCGAACGAGGTCGAAGAGATCCTTGGGCTGGCGCACCGCGTGCTCGTGATGCGCTCGGGACGACTCGTCGCCGAGCTTTCGGGCCCGGACATGACGGAGGAGGCCATCGTGGGCGCAGCGTTCGGCACGACTTCCTCGACCGCCGCATGAGTGCGCAAACGGTCGGTACGGGTTCGACTGGGGTGCCGCTTGCGCAGCGCATCGGTCGTGTCATCGGGCGGGCCGGCATCCTCATCCCATTCCTCATCGCGTTCGTGGTGCTCAGTCTGATCAGCCCACCGTTCCTGCGATTCGGCAACCTCACGAACATCCTCGACCAGCAGGCCGGGATCATCATCGTCGCCTGCGCAGGCACCTTCGTCCTCATCGCGGGCGGGATCGACCTGTCGATCGGGGCGATCTACGGGCTGGCCGGCGCGGTGGCGCTCACGACCGCCTCGTCGGTCTCATCACCCGCCGGGATCCTGGCCGGGCTCTCCGTCGGCCTTGCCGTCGGGATCGTGAACGGCCTGATCGTGACCCGCTTCCGGATCAACCCGCTCATCGGGACGCTCGCGATGTCGTTCGTGGTGAGTGGGATCGCCGTGATCGTGACCAAGGGCAACCTCGTCGTGGCCCTCGACCACCCGGACTTCCAGTCGTTCGCCGCGACCAAGATCCTCGGCCTGACGAGCGCGGCCTGGATGATGATCGCGACGGCGATCGTGGCCCTGATCCTGCTCAGCCGGACCACCTTCGGGCGGTACGTCTACGCGACCGGTGGCAACATCCAAGCCGCGAGACTCGGGGGCGTGCGCGTCAACGCCATCCGGGTCGCGACGTTCGCGCTGAGTGGCCTCGCCGCCGGTCTGGCTGGGACGCTCGATGCATCGCGAGTTCTCAGCGCTCAGGCGACCGGCGGCCAGTTTCTCACGTTCACGGTCCTGACCGGGATCATCGTCGGCGGAACGAGCATCATGGGTGGCGAGGGCTCGATCCAGCGGACCGTGCTCGGCTGCCTGTTCGTCGCCTTGATCGCCAACGGCTTCAACTTGCTTGGTCTGGATCCGTTCTACCAGCAGGTCACGCTGGGTGTCATCCTCCTGTTGGCCGTCGGTGTCGACGCCTGGTCGCGACGGTTCGAGTCGTAGTCAAGTTTGATCCAGTGCCCCGCTAGCGAGCGTCGAGATGCATTTCGTCGGCCAGGTCGATTGGTCGTTCACCGACCACCCGGCCCCCACCACCGCCACCTCGATGGGCCTCAGCCGCCACCGGATCGTCGGACCCGACGAGGGTGCCGTCCACACCGAAGCGGCCGTCGGCGCCTTCGCGCCGGGTGGCTGGCTCGGCCGCCACATCCACTCGTTCGAGGAGGCGCTCTACGTCCTCGCGGGTGAACTGATCATCGACATTGACGGCCACGTCCATCGTCTCCTGCGGGGCGACTACGCGTTCATCCCGATCGGGATTTGGCACGCGCTGGCCAACGCCGGCAGCGAGCCGGTGCGCTGGTTCTCGGTCAACACCCCACAGCGGCTCGATCCGGCCGCGGGGCGTCGGGACACGTTCTTTCGGGGCGGTCCGCTGGACGTCCCGGCCCTGGCGGCCCTGGCGGTCCGGCCGGCCTTCGGTGATCCATCCCTCCGCTCCGTCGGGCACTACGACGGCACGCCGCCGCAGGCGGAGGCAGTCCGCGTCGCCGATCCGGCGCATGGTCGGGCGCCGGCCGGGATGGACTCGGCCATCCTGGCCTACAGCGGGATCTCGGTGAAGATGCTGGTCGATCGGGGCATCGGGGCCGACCTGCTCACGATGTTCACGGTCGACTACGAGCCGAACGGCGCCGCCCAGGTCCACGACCACCCGTTCGAGGAGGTCTACTACTTCCTCGACGGCGGGATCGAGGGCGTCCTCGACGGCGAGCCGGTCACGCTGCGCGCAGGCGACGTCGCCTTCGCCGGCGTCGGCTCGACCCACGGGTTCTTCAACACCGGCGGGGGCCGGGTGCGCTGGATCGAGACCCAGGCGCCCCAGCCGCCCGCTCGTCACGCGTATCGATGGGTGGAAGCCTGGAAGCGGTTCGAGGAGCACTGACATGCCGACCGACGGATGCATCGTGGTGGTCGGGGGCACGGCCGGCATCGGCAGGGAGTTGGCACGCTATTACGCCAACACCGGGCGCGAGACGATCCTCACGGGGCGCGACGCCTCCCGAGCCGAGGCGGTCGCGACGGAGATCGGCGGTACGGCGCGAGGTATCGCGCTCGACCTTGCCAGGCCAAAGACGATCCGGGACGCGCTGTCGTCGGTGGGTCCGGTCCGCTACCTCGCGATCGTCGCGATCCAGCGCGACGACAACACGATCCGCGAGTTCGATATCGACCGGGCGTTGGAGCTGGTGACCCTCAAGCTCGTCGGCTTCGCGGAGGTCGTCCACGTCCTGCTCCAAAGGTTGTCGCCCGACAGCTCGATCGTCCTGTTCGGCGGCCAGGCGAAGGATCGACCGTATCCCGGTTCGACCACGGTCTCGACCGTGAACGGCGGGATCTCAGGCCTTGCGCGAACCCTGGCCTGGGAGCTGGCGCCGATCCGGGTCAACGCCATCCACCCGGGGATCACCGGCGACAGCCCCTACTGGCATGGGAAGCCGCCCGCGGTCCTCGAAGGCCACCTCTCCAAGACCATCACCAAGAAGCTTGCGACGATGGACGATATCGTCGACGGCACGCGGTTCCTGCTGGAGAACCCGTCAGTCGAGGGGATCGACCTCGTGGTCGACAACGGAAGGATGATGTTCTGAGCATGGCCGAACGAGGGCACCGAGCTTGACCAGTCCCAGCGCATCACGGAACGGGCGACGGGACTACCCGGAGATGGGCGAGCGCCTGCGCGAGGCCCGCCGGGCCCGGAACCTGAGCCTGCGGACGCTTGCCGAGCGGCTGGGCGTGTCGCCGAGTCTCATCTCGCAGATCGAGACCGGGCGCGCCAACCCGTCAGTGAGCACGCTGTACGCGATCGCCGCCGAGCTCGACGTGTCGCTCGACGAATTGCTGTTCAACGACCGCCGGCCGCCCGAGCCCGCGGTGGCCGCGCACCCCGGGGTCCCGGCGAGCGGGACGATGGCCCCGGCGCCACCCGTCCAGCGCGCCGCTAATCGCCATTCGATCCGGCTCGCCTCGGGGGTCAACTGGGAACGGCTGACCACACTGTCCGAACCCGGCGTCGAGTTCCTCCACGTGACCTACGAGGTCGGCGGAGCGTCGAGCCCGCCGGACGCCTTCCAGCGTCACCCGGGTCACGAATGGGGGTACGTCCTGAGCGGCCGGCTCCAAGTCCGGATCGGGTTCGAGGAGTACGTGCTCGAGCCCGGTGACGCGATCTCGATCAATTCGTCAATCCCGCATCGCCTCGCGACGATCGGCGACGAGCCGGTCGAGGCCATCTGGTTCGTCCTGGGTCGCGCCCAGTTCGACGCCCAGACCCTATTGGACGATCACCTGACCGGCCGGGACTGACCGGGCGTCCGGCTCCTCGCGCCCCCGCCCGGGGCAAGCTCGAGCTAGCCCGCCTGACGCAGTCACAGACTGAGAGCCCGGCCGAAGCCGGGCTCTCGAGAGGGCGAACGCGCTTCGCGTGTCAGAAGGACGCCAGGCCCACACTGCTCGCCGGCAGACCACCCACTCCGAGGGTGGGGGTCAGGCTGCCGTCCTGCCCGATGGCGAACGCACTGATCGCGTGGGTGCCAGCGTCGAGGACGAAGAGATAGTCACCGTGCTTGCTGGTGCCGGCGTCGATCGGTGAGCTGCCCGTTCCGGTCACGCCGGTCACCCCGTCCGCGTCGAGCAGGCTCAGCTGTCCGCTCGAAGCGATGGCGAAGCCGGAGACCGTCCCGCTGCCCGTATTCGTCACGTAGGCGAACTCGCCGTTCGGGGTCGTCACGACCCAGCAGGCCGCCGACCCGAGCGTGGCGACGACTGGGTCAATGACGCTCACGACACCCGACCCTGAGATGCCGTAGGACGACACCGTGCTGGCGTTCGCGGCCCCGCCGAACGCCTCGGAGACGAGGATCCGGCCGGCGCCATCAAAGTCGAACCCGAAGGGCGTGACTCCGGCGGAGTCGAAGGTGCTCGGGCCTGACGCCGTGCCGTCCGCTGACACCTGGTAGGTCACGATCGAATTGGCGGCCTTCTCCGTCACGACCAGGGACCGGCCGTCAGGGGTGAAGGCAATCTGTGCAGGGCCGGTCGCGCCGCCGGAGAGGGAGCGCGACGAGCCGGGGATCGGGGTGAGGTCACCATGACCGTCGATCGTGAGCGCGGCGATGTTGCCGGCGCCGCCCGCGTTCAAGGCGTACACGACGCCGTCGTGGAGGGTGACACTGATCGGCTGGTCGCCGCCCGAAGACTCGCGATCGGCGAAGGTCAGCGAGCCGTCCTTCGCGACGAGGAACGACGAGATCTCGTCGCTGCCGGCATCGACCGCGAGCAGGATACGGCCGCTATCGCTCAAGACCAGGGCACCCTGCGATCCCAGACCGCCTCCGCTGCCGGCACCGCCGGTCGGGTAGGACGCGATCGGGCTCAGGGTGCCGTCAGCCGCCCGAGCGTAGGCCAGGACCGCATTGCCGGCCACCGCATTCGAGAGCGTATAGACGGCGCCCGGCTTCGATGGCGCCGCCAGGGCCGTGCCTGTCGCGCCCAAGGCGAGCAGTGCACTCATGACAACCGTCGTGAATATGGTCGTTCGTCGCATCGGCGTGTCCTCCGAGGATCCGGGGGCTTCCCAGTCGTCGCTCAGGCTGGCCTTCGCCGATGTCGTTGGGATAACGGTCGTATGACGCTCGTCATCCGACTGGGCGCCGGGCCCGTCACTCAGCTCTGGCCATCGCGCCCGGTTCCAGGGCGGCTGGTGTACCGGACACGGGCCGGTCACATGGGCCAGCCACCCTGGAAGTCGCGGCGGCGATTGGGTCGTATCCGCCGACTGTTCCATTGGGGCTGTTGTAATCGACGAGCGATGGGCCTCGAGGGATGCTTTGACCAATCGGGGTGGAATCGGCTCCTGTGCCTCACCTCAAGCCTGGCGCAGGCTCCCGGCGATGCGCGCCGCAGCCGCCACGACCCGCTCCGCGATCGGCGTATCGGTCCCGGCGGCCGGAAACCGGTACGACGGTCCGTGGAGATGGACGGCCGCCACCACCTCTCCGGACGCGTCTGCGACGGGTGCCGCCACGGACGAGATCCCCTCGTCGAACTCCTCGAGCGCCCAGGTGTAGCCGTCGCGGCGGATCGCCCGCATCCGTTCCAGGAGGTCCGCTGCGGTCACGAGGGTTCGGTCGGTGAAGCGCTCCATCGGTCTGCCCAGGTAACGCTGGACGACGACCGGTGATGAGTAGGCGAGGAGGACCTGGCCGGACGAGACGGCATGGAGCGGGATACGGGAGCCCGTCCAATCTCGCACGGAGACCGGGTTCGGGCTGCTCACCTGATCGATGTAGTGGACGAGGTCCCCGTCCGGGACGCTCAGGCCGGCGGCCTCGCCGACCGCCTCGGCCAGCTCCTCGAGCGACGGGCGCGCCAGCCGTGCCAGCGATCGCCTGGGCAGGATCCCGGCGGCCAAGGTGACGAGCCTCGGCCCGAGCCGATAGCGCGTGTCGCCGGGGACCTGCTCGACGACGCCCTCGCGGGCGAGCGACGCCAGGAGGCGGGCGGCCGTGGATTTCGGCAGATCCGTTCGGTCGGCGACCTCGGTCACGCCGATCGGGCCGTCCGCAAGCGTGCCGAGCACGGCGAAGGCTCGCTCGATGGACTGGACTCTGGACATCCGGCTCCCGCTGGGCTAGATTCTCGATCCCACGTGGTTCCATCATACGGCACGGTTCCACATCGTGGAACCCTCGCCGAGGAGATCGCCAGATGACGCAGGACGAGTACGCGGAGATCGACCTCGCGGCGCTGTCCGATGACGAGCTCACCGAGCAGATGCACAACGATCTCTATGACGGGATGGCCGCCGAGATCGTCGAGGGCACGAACATCCTGCTCGGCCGGGGCTGGGCCCCAACCCGGGTCCTCGACGACGCGCTCGTTGCCGGCATGAAGATCGTCGGGATCGACTTCCGCGACGGGATCCTGTTCGTGCCGGAGGTCCTGCTGGCGGCCAATGCGATGAAGGCCGGGATGGCGATCCTGCGTCCGCTCCTCGCCGAGACCGGCGCGCAGCCCGTCGGCAAGGTGGTCATCGGCACGGTCAAGGGCGATATCCATGACATCGGCAAGAACCTGGTTGGGATGATGCTCGAGGGTGCCGGCTTCGAAGTCGTGGATCTCGGGATCAACACCGACGCCGACAAGTTCATGGCCGCGCTCGAGCTGCACAAGCCGGACATCCTGGGCATGTCTGCGCTGCTGACCACGACCATACCGTACATGAAGGTCGTGATCCAGACCCTGCGCGACCGCGGGATCCGCGACGATTACATCGTGCTGGTGGGCGGCGCGCCGCTCAACGAGGAGTTCGGCGCGGCGGTGGGGGCCGACGCCTATTGCCGCGATGCCGGGGTCGCCGCCGAGACCGCTCGCCGGCTCATCGACGAGCGCCGTGCCAGTGCGGCCTGAGCGCGCCTACTCGCCTGCCGCTCGCACGTCGGACGCGCCGGATCCGTCGCGCGTCCTGGTCATCGGCTGCGGCGCCCTCGCCCGCGAGCTCGTCGCGGTGATCGACCAGGCCGGCCTCTCCAATGTCGATCTGACCTGCCTGCCGGCGACCCTGCACAACCGCCCGGGCGGCATTCCGGCCGCCGTCCGCGCGAAGATCCGGGCGGCGCGACCACGCTACGAGCGGATCTTCATCGCCTACGCCGACTGCGGGACCGGCGGTCTCCTGGATCTGGCCCTGAAGGACGAAGGCGTGGAACGCCTGCCGGGCGCTCATTGCTATGAGCTGTATGCCGGCGCAGCGGACTTCGCCGCGATCACCGACGCCGACCCTGCGACCTTCTTCCTGACCGACTTCCTGGCCCGGAACTTCGACCGGCTGGTGATCGTCGGCCTGGGCCTGGACCGCCATCCCGAGCTGCTTCCGGTCTACTTCGGCAACTACCACCGCCTGGTCTACCTTGCCCAGACCGACGATCCGGCGCTGGTGGCCACGGCGCGACGTGCCGCCCGCCAGCTGGGCCTGGCGTTTGAGCTCCGACGGACCGGTTACGGCGAGCTTGCGAGCGGGGTGATCGCGGCAGCCACCTCGTCGCCGCTGGCCCACGCGGGAGTCGCCTGAGATGGCGACGCTCTCGGTCATCTGGTGGCGCGACATCCCCGCCCAGGTCCTGGCCAGGGATGCCCGGCGCTCGAGCAAGGTGGTCCTCCATCCGCGCTTCCAGGTGGCCATCGACAAGGCGGCCAACCGTTCCGGCAAGCGGGCCTACAACGACTACATCGCCGAGTGGCGCAAGGTCCAGCGGCCGTGCGGAGACGATCTCGAGGCCGAGGTCCGCGCCGAATCGGACCGGCTCGAGGCCGAGTACACCAAGCACCACCTGGCCGAGCTGATCCAGACCGGCGGTGCGGCCGGCGGCTCGGTCCTCGCCCCGGCTACTTCCGAGACCTCCCCGACATGACCGAGACGCGGCTCAGCTCCGCCAGCCGCGAGGTCGTCATCGGCTTCGATCGCCCGTTCGTGATCATCGGCGAACGGATCAACCCGACCGGACGCAAGCTCCTGGCCGAGGAGATGAAGGCCGGCGACTTCAGCCGGGTCGAGCGTGACGTGCTCGCCCAGGTCGAGGCCGGCGCCCACATGCTCGACGTCAATGCCGGGATCCCGCTGAGCGACGAGCCGGCCATCCTGGCCCGAACCATCCAGCTGGTCCAGAGCCTGACGGACCTGCCGCTCTCGATCGATTCGTCGATCGTCGAGGCGCTCGAAGCCGGGCTCGCCGTCTACCAGGGCAAGCCCCTGGTCAACTCGGTGACCGGCGAAGAGGAGCGCCTGGAACGTGTCCTGCCGCTCATTCGCAAGTACGGTGCCGCAGTGGTTGCGATCAGCAACGACGACACCGGGATCAGCATGGACCCGGACGTTCGGTTCGCGGTCGCGAGGCGGATCGTGGAGCGCGCCGCGGACCATGGGATCCCGGCCTCGGACATCATCGTGGACCCGCTCGTCATGCCGATCGGCGCGCTCTCGGAGGCCGGTCGCCAGGTCTTCGCGCTCGTTCGCCGCCTGCGCGAGGAGCTCAAGGTCAACTCGATCTGCGGAGCCTCGAACGTCAGCTTCGGGCTACCCCATCGCGAGGGGATCAACGCCGCCTTCCTGCCGATGGCGATTGCCAGCGGGATGACCTCGGCGATCACCAACCCGCTGATGCCGGGCGTCAGGGCCAGCGTCATGGCCGCCGACGTCCTGATGGGCCATGATCCCGACTGCGGTCGCTGGATCCTCGCCCACCGCCAGCCGCTCGCAGACGGCGAGGTCGGTCGTCGAAGGGTCAATCGCCGCCTGGTCCCGCTGGTCGGCTGAGGACCGCCTCTCATGGCAGGTTCCGGGATCTCGACCCCACCAGCGGCCGGCGACTCGCTCGTCATCTTCACCCCGTCGGGTCGGCGCGGCCGGTTCGCGACAGGCACGACGGTGCTGGACGCCGCACGGTCGCTTGGCGTCGACATCGACTCAGTTTGCGGCGGGCGCGGGATCTGCGGCCGCTGCCAGGTGACCCAGGGAATCGGCACGTTCCCGAAGCACGGGATCACCTCCGAGCCCGATCACCTTTCGGCCTTCGCCGACCTGGAGGCGGCCTACCGCGAGGACCGCGGCCTGGCCGACGACCGCCGCCTCTCGTGCACGGCAACGATCTGCGGCGACCTCCTGGTCGACGTCCCGCCCGAGAGCCAGGTCCATCGCCAGGTGGTCCGCAAGGGCCTGGACGTGCGGACCTTCATCGTCGATCCGGTCGTTCGCCTGTATTACGTCGAGGTCACGCCGCCCGAGCTGGCCTCGCCGACAGGTGACCTGGCGCGACTCTTCGAGGCGCTGGAACGAGAATGGCAGCTGACCGATCTGGAGGCGGACCTCGAGGTGATCCGGCGGCTCCAGCCCGCCTTGGAGGCCGGCAAATACGGGGTCACGGTCGCGGTCCACGAAGGCCGCCAGGTCATCGCCGTCTGGCCCGGTCTCCACGAGACGGCCTACGGCGTCGCCATCGACGTCGGCTCGACGACGATCGCCGGCCACCTCGCCAACCTGGCCGACGGCGCGGTCCTCGCCAGCAACGGCGTCATGAACCCGCAGATCCGCTTCGGCGAGGACCTGATGAGCCGGGTCTCCTACGCGATGATGCATCCCGAGGGGGCCGGGGAGATGACCGCGGCTGTGCGCAAGGCACTGGACGGGCTCATCGCGTCGCTGGCGATGCGGGCCGGGATCAAGCGCGCGGAGATCCTGGAGCTGGCGATCGTCGGCAATCCGATCATGCATCACCTCCTCCTGGGAATCGACCCGACGCCGCTCGGCGGGGCGCCGTTTGCCCTGGCAACCGACCGGGCGGTCAAGACGACCGCGGCCGAGCTGGGCCTGCGGGCCCATCCGGGAGCCCGGGTCTACGTCCTGCCGTGCATCGCCGGTCACGTCGGCGCGGATACGGCCGGGGTCATCCTGGCCGAGGAGCCCCACCGGGCGGAGCGGCTGACCCTGGTCGTCGACGTCGGCACGAACGCCGAGATCGTCCTGGGCGACCGGCGCCGGCTGCTGGCGGCGTCGAGCCCCACGGGGCCCGCCTTCGAGGGTGCCCAGATCAGCGGCGGGCAGCGCGCGGCGCCGGGCGCAATCGAGCGGGTCCGGATCGACCGCGAGACCTTCGAGCCGCGCTTCCGGGTGATCGGCGTCGACGCCTGGTCGGACGATCCGGCGTTCGAGGCTGCCGCCGCGGCAGCCGAATCAACCGGGATCACTGGGATCTGCGGCTCCGGAATCATCGAGGTCGTCGCAGAGCTCTTCCTGGCCGGCGTCGTCACAGCGGACGGCGTCATCGATGGCTCGCTCGCGACGCGCACGCCGCGGATCGTTCCCGATGGTCGGACCTTCAGCTACGTGCTCCACGAGGGCTCGAACGGAGGCCCGCGCATCGCGATCACCCAGAACGACGTTCGGGCGATCCAGCTGGCCAAGGCGGCGCTCTATGCGGGCGTCCGGTTGCTGATGGACCAGCTGGGGGTCGACGAGGTCGACGAGATCCGCCTGGCCGGTGCCTTCGGCAGCCAGATCGACCCGACCCACGCGATGATCCTCGGGCTGATCCCCGACTGCGATCTCGCCAGGGTTCGCTCGGCGGGCAACGCCGCCGGGACCGGCGCGCTCATCGCCCTCCTGTCCGGCACGGCCCGGACGGAGATCGAGGGGGTCGTCCGGCGCGTCGAGAAGATCGAGACCGCCGTCGAGCCGCGCTTCCAGCAGCATTTCGTGGAGGCCATGGCGTTCCCGCACAAGACGGCCGCCTTTCCCAACCTGGCTCGAGTCGTCGCCTTGCCGGACCGGATCGTCGGCGCCGGGACGGCTGGTTCGGACGCCCGCATCGAGCGGCGCCGGCGACGCACGGTGGCGGCCGGCAGCAGGGAGGGCGGTTGATGGTCGAGACGCAGCGACATCGGAGTGGGGGACGAGCAGCTCGACAGGCGCTCCGCCTCGCCTCCCACGCGGAGCACGTGCCGTTCCTGACACGGACGCTCGCCCCGTTCGAGGTGCTCAACGAGGAGGGCCTGTCACTCCTCGAGGAGAACGCCGACACGATCCTCCAGGAGGTGGGCCTCGAATTCCGCGGCGATCCCGACGCACTTCGGCTCTTTCACGAGGCCGGTGCCGACGTCGACGGCGTCCGCGTCCGGTTCCCGCGCGGGATGTGCCGCTCCGTCGTCCAGGCCAGCGCGCCCCGCCGGTTCACCCAGTACGCGCGGAACGAGGCACGCAACGTCGAGATCGGCGGGATGCACACGGTCTTCGCGCCGAACTACGGCTCGCCCTTCGTACGCGACCTGGACAGGGGTCGGCGCTACGGCACGATCGAGGATTTCCGCAACTTCGTGAAGCTTGCCTACGCGTCGCCCTATCTCCACCACTCGGGTGGGACGGTCTGCGAGCCGGTGGACGTGCCGGTCAACAAACGCCACCTGGACATGGTCTATTCGCACATCCGTTTCAGCGACAAGCCGTTCATGGGCTCGGTGACCGCCCCGGAACGGGCGCGCGACACGGTCGAGATGGCCCGCCTGACGTTCGGGGCGGAGTACCTCGAGGACCACGCCGTGGTCCTCAGCCTGATCAACGCCAACTCGCCGCTGGTCTGGGACGCCACGATGCTCGGCGCCGCCCGCGCCTACGCGGAAGCCAACCAGGCGACGCTGCTGACCCCGTTCATCCTTGCCGGCGCGATGGCCCCGGTCACCGCGGCCGGTGTGTGTGCCCAGACCTTGGCCGAGGCGCTCGGCGGGATGGCCTTCGTGCAACTGGTCCGGCCCGGAGCCCCCGTCGTGCTCGGCTCGTTCGCCAGCTCGATGTCGATGCAATCCGGGGCGCCCACCTTCGGCACGCCGGAGCCGGCTCTCGTGCTTTACGTGATGGCCGCCCTGGCTCGCCGGCTGGGCGTTCCGTTCCGTTCCGGTGGCTCGCTGTGCGGCTCCAAGATCGCCGACGCCCAGGCGGCCTACGAGTCGGCCGCCACGCTCCAGCCGACCGTGCTCGCCGGGGTCAACTTCGTCCTGCACGCCGCGGGCTGGCTGGAGGGAGGGCTCGCCGTCGGCTACGAGAAATTCATCATGGATGCCGACCAGTGCGGGATGATGGCGGTCTTCGTCAACGGCGTGGATATGTCCGACAACGGCCAGGCGCTGGATGCGATCCTGGCCAACCCGCCCGGCCAGCATTTCCTCGGGTCCGCCCACACCCTTGCCAACTTCGAGACCGCCTTCTATCGAAGCGAGATCGCCGACAACAACAGCTTCGAGCAGTGGCAGGAGGATGGCTCGCTCGATGCGGCCCAGCGTGCCAACGCGATTTGGAAGCGAATGCTGGCCGAGTACGAGGCCCCGCCGCTCGATCCGGCGATCGACGAG
The DNA here is from genome assembly GCA_964385975.1 of uncultured Anaerolineaceae bacterium. Lineage (GTDB taxonomy): Bacteria > Chloroflexota > Limnocylindria > Limnocylindrales > CSP1-4 > SPCO01. The sequence continues at coordinate 16,187 of CAYLSK010000038.1, forward strand.
GCGCTGCTCGACTTCATCGCCCGCCGCAAGGCGTCGATGCCCGACTCGGAAGTGTAGCCTCGCATGCTCTTTCGCCGACGCTCCTCGCTCACGCCGACCCGCGCCGCGGGCCTGGCCAGCGTCCTGAGTGCCCCGACCTTCGAGCTCGTGCCGCTCAAGAACGCGCTCGACCAGGCAGCCTTCCTGCCCGTCGGCGCGACGGTCTCGGTGACGGCGTCCCCGGCCAAGGGAATCGAGGCCACGGTCGCCCTGTGCGGGCAGCTCCAGGCCCGAGGCTTCCGTGCCGTTCCCCATCTGTCGGCGCGGATGATCCGGGACCGCGGCCACCTCTCGGAGCTGATCGCCTGGCTCGAGGGCGCCGGCGTCGATCGCGCCTTCGTCGTGGGTGGCGATACCAAAGAACCGGGCGCCTACCCGGAGGGCCTCTCACTCCTGCGAGCAATGGCCGAGATCGGCCATCCTTTGTCGGAGATCGGCATCCCCGCCTACCCGCAAGGACATGCCTTCATCGCCGACGGGCCGCTGCTCGATGCACTTCGGGCCAAGGCGGCATTCGCCAGCTACATGACCACCCAGCTCTGCTTTGACCCGAACGCGATCGCGACCTGGCTCGCGGCCCGCCGAGCGGAAGGCATCACCCTTCCCGTCCACCTCGGGGTGCCGGGCGTTGCAGAACCGCAGCGGCTCCTCGCGATCAGCGCCCGGATCGGGGTGGCCGACACGCACCGGTTCCTGGTCAAGAACACGCAGTTCATCGCCCGGCTGATCCGGTCGGGCGGGTTCTACCGGCCCGACGGGCTGCTCGAAGGACTCGCGCCGCACATCGCCGACCCGACGACCGGGATCGTGGACCTGCACCTCTACACGTTCAACGCGGTCGACGTCACCGAGCGCTGGCGAACGGCCTACCTGGACCGCCTACGAGTCCAGGCCGCGGCCTGACCGGTCGGGATGAACCGCGCGGCGCTCATCACGGCATTTGACGGCTTCCCCGAACTCCTCGGGGCTGCGGCCCGGCTCGCCTCGGGGCATCCCGCGCCGCTCGGCGAATGGGGTCCGGTCGAGGTCGTCCGACACCTCATGGCCGTCGAAGACGAGGTGTGGCAGTCCCGCCTCGCTGTCGTCGCGGCTGAGGACGACCCGCACTGGCCGTGGACCGAGCCGGGCCTGGCCGAGGGGTTCGACGGCCAGTCGCTGGAGGCTGTCCTCGCCGCGTTCGGGGCTGCACGGGCGGCGACGACCGCGACCGTCCGAGCGCTCGACGACGCGGGTTGGACCCGGTCGGGGACGCACGCCACGTACGGGATCCTCGATGTCGAGGGCCTGCTGCGCATCGCCATCGACCACGACGCGAATCACCTCGAGGGTCTCGGCGTGGCTTGGGGCCCCTCCCCGGCCATCCGCGCACCGGCGGAACGTTAGGCCCGATCGCCAGTCGTGCGTTCGGTGCCCCGGCCTCCGGATCGGCGAATCCCAGGCACCCGGCCATCGTGCCCGACTTGGCGGACTGCATCGAGCCTCGGTACCTTGAAGCCGTTGGCTCCGGATGGATTGGCGTCGTCGCTGCGAAACCCGATCCTCCAAATCGCGCGAATCTACGGCGTGGGAGGATGACGCTCATACGAAGGAGGAATCCCGTGACCTGGCTCACCGAATTCGGACAAATCATGTACCAGTCGGCCCAGCTGAAGGGCATCGTGCCAGCCAGTTCCCTCGAGGCCGCCCAAGCGGCGCTGCTCGCCGGCGACCCCGAGAAGCTGCTCGATGCATTCCCGGACGGCGTCAGGATCGACGACCCGCGGGCTGGTCGGGTCGAGGGCTCGGCGGCGCTCGAGACGTATTGCGAATCGAGCTATGCCTGGCTCAATGCGCGGAATGGCCATGGTCGGCTGATTGCCTCGACCGAAGGCTCCTCCCGAGTCGTCGGCGAATTTGAGGTCGATCTGACCGAAGGCGACCGGACGTTCATCCTGCCGATCGGCGTCGTCGTCGAGCCGAGCAAGGAAACCAGGAGCGTCCGGATCCGCGTCTATCACAGCCAGTGGCCGCTCCTGGGCCATCATGTCGTCCGGCCCCCGCTGCTCGAACGCGACCCGTCGGCCCACGAATCGGATGTCGTCGGCGCGTACCAGGCGGCGCTCGCGGCGGGCGACGCGGCGGACTGTGTCGCTACGTTCGAAGCCGACGGCTGCTTCCGCGAGCCTTCCGGGCCGGAGTACCAGGTCTGCGGCACGGCCGACCTCACGGAGTTCTACACGCGCTTCTTCAGCGCCGGCGGCGGCATCATCCTCGAGCACTGCACGGTCACCGAGGACGGCGTGCGCAGCGCGCTCGAATTCAACGCCGTTGGCTGGGG